>VRUK01000184.1 GCA_019456195.1 Planctomycetota bacterium
CGCTCTTCCGATCTAACTGCTCTCGGGCGCTGTTATGAGCACCGATGATAGTGTCTATATTGCCAATATGCAGGGAAAGATTATCTTTGTTAATAAGGCATTTTGTGTTACATACGGGTATAAAGAGGATGAGATTATCGGGGAAAACAGCACTGTCCTCTGGGTAGGAAAACAGCAAACCGAAAATACCAGAAGTGTTTTCCAGACGCGAGCTGTTGGAAGCTCCTGGGAAGTTGGCTTCTACCACAAACGAAAAGACGACAGCGTATTTCCAATCTCCCTTTCCAGGTCAACCATTAAAGATTCGAACGGAAACGAAGTTGCGATTGTCGGCGTATCCCGCGACATATCCGAGCGAATACTTATAGAAGATGAACTCAGAACCGAAAACCAGAATTTGAAGAACCAAATCAGGGAACTGGAAAAAAGACTCGGGATAGAACATAGCTGCACGACCACCAATGCTTAGCGCCTTGAGATATTCCAGTTTTGTAAGCGATATGACGGTTACAGAAAAACTCGATGGAAGGAAAGAGACCTTTGAGCAAACGGTTAAGGTGACATAATGACAGAAAACAAAGACAGACTACAACATAGTGAATTGGTCGAGAGCAGGATAAGACATAATTGCTCCAATCCTTTACCTGCCACAAGCCGAAACTGGCTGGAAGTGGGTGATATAATGACTGAAGATATCGCTACGATCTGTCCTGGAGCCTCCGTAGTTTCGGCCGCCAAAATCATGTCGGACAAAAACATATCCTGTATCATTGTCTCAGAGAATGGAGATTTATCAGGTATTATTACAGAAACTGACCTTCTGAAAAAGGGCGTAGCTGAGGGATATGATTTCCGCAAGATGACTGTAGAGCACTTAATGTCCACCCCTGTCCGCAGCCTTCCCCCTAATCTTTCGGTACTGGACGCCAGCAGAATCATGGAAGCCGAAAACATCAGGCGACTTGTCATTGTGGAGAATGAACGGCCGGTTGGTATCATAACGCAAACGGATATCGTCCGAGTCCTGACATCTTACAGCATGTGGAAGAATGTCGAAGAACTTATGACATCCGATGTAGCAGCGATATCAACTTCGGCAACTGTTAAAGAGGCCGCAGATATAATGGCTTCTCGAGACATCTCGTGTCTGGTTGCTATGGCTAACAATGCCGTTGCAGGCATCTTTACTGAACGAGACCTCCTCAAAAGAGTTATTGCTCTGAAGCGCAATCCATCTGAGACTATTTTGAAAAACGTAATTTCTTCTCCTGTTGTGAGCGTACCTTCCAACTACTCTATTCCAAGTGCCAGCAAAATGATGGAAAAGATGAAAATTCGCAGGCTGCTTGTTATGGATGACCAAAATCTGATGGGAGTAGTAACTCAGACGGATATCCTCAAGGCCATCAAAGGCAGACTCCAGGAAGAAGAAGAAAACTACTTCGAACTTCTGAACAAATCCCGCAACTGCATTTATACAGTCGATTTGAATAATAATACAATCTATGTTAATCCCGCCCTAATGAAATTGCTTGAGGTAACCAATCCGGAGGAGCTCGTAAGTAAGCCGTTCCTGCCTGAACGGTTCTGGGACAATCCCAAGAAGCGGGAACATATTTTGGACCAGCTAAAGAAGGCAAGCGTTGAGGTTCATGATCTGACTCTGAAAACCACCAAAGGTAATAAGCTGTTCATTACTTTGTTTTCAAGCCGCACCAAAAACATCAAAGGTCAAACCAGTGGAAGCCAAGGCGTTCTTTACGACGTCACTGCAAAAAAGGAGCTGGCAAATCTCAGAAAAATGGAACAAAAATTGCGCAAAAGCGAAGACCTGTTGAGGGGAACTCTCGAATCCACCGCAGATGGTATTCTGGTTATTGATGAAAAAGGCCGTATCAGCCACGTAAACAATCCATTTGTCAAGATTTGGAATGTTCCTGAAGAAATATATGAGCAGCAAAATGACCAGAAACTTTTTGAGCATATTGGCTGCCTGTTAGATAATCCATCCGTCTTTCTTGATAAGCTGCAAGCTTCCTGTCCTGGTAACCAGAACAGTTCCGACATCCTGCACTTAAAGGAAGGAAAGATTTTAGAAGTATCTTCCCTGCCATTGATTCGAGAAGGAAGATTTGCAGGACAAGTTTGGAGTTTTCACAATATCACCGAGCAAAAGCGAGCAGAAGAGGCGCTGCATAAAGCCCACGATGAGCTGGAAGTTCGGGTTGAACAGCGCACAGCGGAACTGGCCAGTGCCAACGAAGTCATGGAGTCCGAAATCACTGATCGCAAGAATGCGGAGCAGGCTCTGTTATTACTCAATAAAGATTTGGAATCTACTATCAGCGAGTTACAGCGTACAAATAAGGAACTTCAGGAATTTGCATATATAACAGCCCATGACTTAAAGACACCGTTACGGGGAATTGGGACCTTAGCTGACTGGCTATCGACGGATTATGCTGATAAGTTCGATGAAGAAGGGCAAAATCAGGTTAAGATGCTCGCCGAAAGAGCAAAGCGAGCGGACAGACTCGTCGATAGTGTCCTCCGGTATTCCAGCGCCGGACATGAGGAAGAACAAAACGATAACGTGGATTTGAACATAGCACTACCTGAAATAATTTGTGAGATTGAACCGCCGGGAAATATCGAAATAATTGTCGCAAATAAATTGCCTGTCCTGATTTGCCAAAATACACACATCAGTCAGATATTCCAAAATATCATCAGCAATGCCATAAAATATATGGACAAAGAGAAAGGCCAAATCAAAATTGGCTGTATTGACGATGGTGGTTTTTGGAAATTCAGTATCGCCGACAATGGTCCTGGCATTGACCATAAGTACTATAAAAAGATTTTCAAGATTTTCCAAACCCTTTCGCCGCCGGACGAAACTGAATCCACCGGCATTGGCCTTTCTGTCTCGAAAAAGCTCGTTAAGCTGAACGGTGGCAGAATCTGGGTTGAGTCAAATCCCGGCGAAGGGAGCACATTCTTCTTCACACTGCCAAAATCAAATCTAAAGCAAGAAACTCCTGCTGTAGAAAAAGAAGAGGAAAGACACCACGAAGATTGAAGTCGGTTTCTGAGTAAAAATGTGGGATTATTAGCACATAAGTGTAAAATTGGTTATTTTTTATCAGAAAAAGTTGAATGATAATACGAAGTGATACAAGCAAAACGTTCCACTGGATACAATGGAGCAGTGTCGCGGTTACAGTAGTGCTGACTGTATTCGCCATCTTTATTTGTCATCGGCAGTTTAGGGTAGAACGGGAAGAAGTACGAGAATACGCCCAACTTAAGATGACAATGGCCAAGGAGCACATTGAAGAGTACCTGCTTAATATAGGTACTATTTTGCGATTTATAAGTGTCCATGACGAAGTTGTAGCTATGACTCCGGATGCTCATGACTATATTGAAGCTATTTATACGGATACCTATGAGCAACATGTCCTTTCAGAGATATATGTCATCAAACGAGATTTTGATGGAACGCATCGTCCTTTCATGACCTTTGAACACGGTGATGAGGAACACACGGTTGAGGAAATACACGACCTGGAGAGTGAGAAGTATGAATACGAAACTCAGGTTGAGCAAATCCGCTGTTTTGCACAGAACCCTGCCCTCGAAGCGCAAATCAGCTCGCCTGGAAAACTCTGCGTAAGTAAGACCGGAGTGGTGTATTCGGTTCCTGTTCGTTCCCAGGGGGAACTGGTGGGTATCGTTGCAGGAATGATTCCCGAAGAAAACATCTCCGAAATCCTTGAGACTGTCGATTGTCACGAAATGGTACTCATGGTCAATGAGCGAGGTGACAGCTATGTTTGTGATGACATGGATGAGCAGACAAGGGCCTGGTTCCAAACACAACTGCGAGCGCAGGGGGTCAAAGAATTCTTTAACGGACACAGGGAACTATTTGAGGTCGGGAAATATCAGGTAACAGTCACTGAGGTTGACATCCTTGACGGCCAGGAATGGTACCTGACATTTCTGCACGACGAGGCAGCTCATCTGCAGGCGAATGGTTTTCCTGGTATCCTGAGCAGATACAGTACTGCAACAATGGTTTTTCTGCTGGGCATAACTATGAGCTTATTGTGTCGGATATGGTTGTATAGAGTTCAGCAGGAGAAAATCAGGCTTGAAATTAAAGCACAAGCCGCAGAAAAATTACAACGGTTAAATAACCAACTAAAAAAGGAAATCACCGAGCGTAAGAAAACAGAGAAAAAACTTATACAAGCAGCCGAAGAATGGAAGTTAACCTTTGACTCCATTTCCGATTTGATTTCGATTCAGAGTAAAGATTTCAAGTTTTTAAACGTAAATAAGGCTTTTGCCGAAGCCTTTGAGATGAAACCTGAAGAAGCTGTCGGCAAAACCTGCTGCGAACTGGTCCACGGAACAAAGGAACCCTGGCCGGCTTGCCCTCACAAAATGACTCTTGATACTAAAAAGCCCGAGAGAGTAGAGTTCTTTGAATCCCATCTGGGGCTTTATCTTGAGGTCTCTGTTTCACCTATCTTCAGTGAAGATGGTGAGTTTGTCGCATCTGTGCATATCGCCAAAAATATAACCGAGCGCAAAAAGGTGGAGGAAAAACAAACAAAACTTCTTGAAAAAGTGGAAAATATCAACCGTGAATTGAATGATTTTGCATCCATAGTCTCCCACGATTTGAAGGCGCCACTGCGGGGAATTAAGACCTTAGCCAACTGGATATTATCCGACTGCGCTGACAAACTCGGTGACGAGGCCAACGAACAAATGAACTTGCTTCTGGAGCGTGTCGAGCTAATGTATAACCTGATTGAAGGTGTTCTTCAATATTCCAGAGTAGGAAAAACAGAAGGAAAACGAGTACAGGTCAATATTAATGACTTTGTTCCGGAATTAATCAAAATGGTGGTCCCGCCGAAAAACATCACAGTTACAATAGAAGATGAACTGCCTGTCTTAGAATGTGAAGAAATTCACATCATGCAGATATTCCAGAATCTGCTCAGTAATGCTATAAAATATATGGACAAGCCCCAGGGCCGGATACAAGTCGGCTGTGTCGAACAGGACGGCTTCTGGAAATTCAGTATCGCCGATAATGGACCCGGCATCGAGGAAAAACACTTCGAAAGAATTTTCAAAATATTCCAGGCATTATCGACCTCTCCCGATTTCGAAGGGACCGGAGTCGGACTCACGGTGGTAAAGAAGCTTGTCGAGTTATATCACGGCAGAATCTGGCTCGAATCAAAGGTTGGTGAAGGAAGCACTTTTTTCTTTACTTTACCAAAGCAGGAAATTGATGTTTATAAACCAATCGGCCGATAAAGAATCAACAAAATCGAGCAAATATCCCAACGATCACTATTAGCTCAAACTATTCAGCATTGTTTTCAACTCACTTATCAACAATAGATACCAGACTCCTGTAAATGATTCCTAATTGCCACTATATCGCAAAAATTCAGGCATGGTTCAATCAGATATGCTCAAGGGTAACACTTTTCAAGATAGCACAACGGCCAAAAATACTTCTAACATTCT
>VRUK01000185.1 GCA_019456195.1 Planctomycetota bacterium
TCTTCAATGGATTCAGTATATTCGAATTGAGGACGATCCCGAAAGTAATGTTACTACAGAAATCGACGCGATTGCTGATGTGGGCTGCTGCGGTGATTACAAACATACTTATCCGGTGGGCGATTTGAGCAGAAATTGCAGGGTTGGTTACGAAGATTTTGATCTGATGATCCAATACTGGACGACTGAGATAAGCGGCCCGGATGACCCGGCCGTAATCGCGGATCTTAATGGAGATGGTATTGTAAACTTCGATGACTGGCTTTTGATGGCTGATAACTGGCTGGAATGTACATGGCAATGTGAGTAATTCATAAATTAGGATTCGAGAGCAAAGCTAATGCTTAAAAGAGCATTTACACTAATAGAGTTGCTTGTTGTGATATCGGTAATATCACTGCTTATGGCGGTGTTAGTGCCGGTGTTGGCGATGGCAAGGCAGCACGGCAAAACCGTTTTGTGCCTGAGCAATTTGAGACAGTTTACGATTGCGGCTGATATGTACACAGGCGGCAATGACGGCTACTATCCTATCGCATATATGTATAAAGCGGATCATCCGGTTGTTATTTCTTATGCCTGGGATTTTACGACGGTAAAGGACTGGGACAAAAATGAGGAAAAGGTGATTCCGGGTTTGTTGTGGCAGGGCGGAACGATTGAGAGAATTCATCAGTGTCCGTCGTTCAAAGGTGCGCACAACTGGCTCAAAGATCCATATACGGGCTATAATTACAATACCAGCTATATAGGTCACGGCCAGCAGGAAAGCATAGAAACGCCCGCGAAGACCGACCAGGTACAGAGGCCGGGCAATTGTGTCCTTTTTGGCGATGGTGGATACCATTTGGGCGCTAATAAATTTATGCGGGCGCCCTGGCCCAATCCCGGTGACATGAACTTTAACGAAAGGTATGCAGGTACGCAGGATTATCGTCATCTTGATGCGACCAATGCGGCCTACTGTGACGGAAGCGTCAAAACTGTTCGCAAGCTCTATACTGAGACGGACAAATGGATAAAAGATAAAATCGCGGAAGGAACAGGATTTTTGTCGCCGGACAACAGCGCTTACGATTTGAAATAAAAAGTCCGGCTTCTGTCCCGCCAAAGACATCCGAGTTTATAAGGACAATGGTAAGATTGCTTTTAATACGTCATGGCGAGACGGATTACAACTCGCATAGCAGATATTGCGGGTTTAGTGATCCACCGTTGAATGATAAGGGTGTATGGCAGTGCCAACAATTAGCAGCCCGGTTAAAAGATACGAAAATAGATAAGGTCTATTCGAGCGACCTTATGCGGGCTCGGCAGACTGCGAAGATAATCTTCGGCGGCCATCCGATTGAGCAAACAGCGGATTTGCGCGAGATGAATTTCGGCCTTTTCGAAGGATTAAAGTACGAACAACTTATTGAAAAATATCCGGAGCTTTACAGGAGCTGGATAGATAATCCGGAGAATATCAAAACTCCCAACGGCGAGGGATTAAGAGACCTGAGTATAAGAGTTGAAGCGAGACTGTCTGTAATTGTTTCTCAACATGAAGGCAAGACCGCAGCGGTTGTTACTCACGGCGGGCCGATAAGGGTAGTGTTATGTAGGGCGCTGAAGTTCGATTTGAAAAAGTTCCAGCAGATAGAGCAGCGGCCTGGTGCGTTGAATATTATCGATTATGCCGAAGGAACGCCCCCGAATGTGATTAAAATGAACGATACTTCTCATTTGTCTGCAGAAGAAAAAGTGACGTTATGAAAAAGCTTATTCTTATTTTAGGAGGGGCCAGAAGCGGCAAGAGCAGCTACGCCGTGGAAATGGCAAAAGAGTTTAAGAAAAAAGTGGTCTTTATTGCTACGGCCGCTTGCTGCGATGAGGAGATGGCAAAAAGAATAGCGCTGCACAAGAACTCAAGGCCGAAACAATGGGATCTGATTGAGGAGGGTAAAGACATCGTCTCGATTTTGCCGGCGCTAAAGGACAAATACGAAGTGGTTTTGATTGATTGTCTGGGGCTGCTGGTTTCCAATTTGTTGGCGGATGATTTAACGGATGAGGAAATAGAAAGAAGAATAAAAAAACTCGTTGAGGCCATACAGAAAATCAACATTACTACGATTATGGTCTCGAACGAAGTCGGCAGCGGGATAGTACCGATGAACGCTTTAGCGAGAAGGTTTCGGGATTTGCTCGGACTATCGAATCAGATGATAGCGAAGAAGTCGGATGAGGTCGTTTTTATGCGGGCGGGCATACCAGTTAAGATTAAAGGGTAAAATTCAAAATGAAAAATTTATAAAAGGACACGCGGTGGACGAGATCAGAAAGACTATAAATTCGATTGAAGAAATAGGTCATAGCCTGGCTGAAAAAACTCAAAAAAGGCTCGATAATCTCACCAAGCCGCAGGGAAGCCTCGGGCGGCTGGAAGAGCTTGCCAAACAGATGGTAGATATTACGAAAAACGAGAACCCACCTGTTCGGCATAAGGTTATATTTACTATGGCCGGCGACCACGGCGTTGTAAAAGAGGGCGTCAGTGCTTTTCCACAGGAGGTGACGGCGCAGATGGTTTATAACTTTCTTGGGCGCGGCGCCGGTATAAACGTTTTGGCTGAGCACACTGGGGCCAGAGTTGTTGTGGTTGATATGGGTGTGGCGGAGGAATTAAAAGATGAAAATACGGAATTGAAGATTAAGAAGATAAACTTCGGGACAAAGAATATGGCTGAGGGTCCGGCCATGACAGAGGAGGAGGCGATAAGGTCAATCGAAGCGGGGATAGAGGTATTTGAAGAAGAATTAGCGAACGGCATAGACATAATCGGAACCGGAGAGATGGGGATAGGAAATACTACGGCCTCGAGCGCGATAGCCGCGGTCATAACAGGCAGGCCGGTTGAAGATGTAACAGGAAAGGGCACGGGTATAAATGACAAGGCAATGGCACACAAGGTAGAAGTGATTAAAAAGAGTATTGAGGTGAATAAGCCGGTTGCGGAAGATGCCATTGATGTCCTGCAAAAAACAGGCGGATTTGAGATAGGAGGGCTTGCGGGTGTGATTCTGGCGGCGGCTTCTAAAAGGATCCCTGTGGTGATAGATGGATTTATTTCCGGAGCGGCTGCGCTGATAGCTTACCAATTAGAGCCGAAGGTAAAGGATTATCTGATTGCCGCCCATTGTTCGGTAGAGCAGGGGCATAAAATAATTCTTGATTATATAGGCCTTAAGCCATTGCTGGATTTGGACCTTCGTCTCGGGGAAGGAACTGGTGCGGCGCTGGCAATGAATATTGTCGAGGCCTCAGTTAAGATTTTGACCGAGATGGCTACATTTCAAAGTGCATCAGTTTGCGAAAGGATCGATAAGTGAAGCGGTTCTTAATTGCTTTGCAGTTTTTAACTGTTTTGCCGGTAAAGATTAAGTCGGAGATAGCGGAAGAAGATTTCGGCAAGTCGCTGTTGTATTTTCCGGTAGTCGGGATGCTGATAGGCTTTGTGCCGGCGGGGATGGTATTGCTTTTGGGTTTTTTGCCGATTGCTGTTGTGGGTGTGCTTATCCTGATAATATCCATCGTAATGACAGGCGGTATTCATCTGGATGGATTTGCCGATACGTGTGACGGCTTTTACGGGCAATGCCCCAAAGAAAAGATACTGGAGATAATGCGGGACAGTCGAGTCGGAGTAATGGGGGCGGTTGGAATGTTCTGCCTTTTAGCCCTGAAGCTCACTTTAATAATAAGTCTTCCGCCAGACGTTCTTTGGAAACTGTTAATTATGATGACGGTTTTTGCGAGATGGTCTCAGGTTTTTGCATGCTGCACCTCAGGCTATGCCCGCGAAGAAGGGAAAGCCGGATATTTTGTAAAATACGCCGACAAAACCGAACTTCTTGTGGGAAGTGTTTTTACAGTGATTTCATTTTTATTATTGATGAGATTTAAGGGGATTGTTCTGCTCGTTCTTTCTTTTGCCGTGGTGTTGCTGTTTATAAGTTACGCAAAAAAGAAAATCGGTGGAATGACGGGTGATACAATTGGCGCGACAAGTGAGATTGCCGAGATTGCAGTTCTTTTATTCGGCCTGATTTACTCGGAGGTCCAGGCGGCCTGGTTCTGAAACAAATATTGCTTTAAGAATTGGGTTGGCGGAAATCGGACTCATTAACAAATTATAAAAAGGCCTATACCGAGTGACTCGGTATAGGCCCCGAATTTACAAATCAATTGCATTAACTGCAATTTTACTCAACAGCCAATAGCTATTTACTCTGCCGGTGGATATAGCCGGATATCATCGAAGTACATCATACCTGCACCGCCGGTAACCGAGCTAAGGCCAAGAGTAATCGAATTGACATTGGCAAGGTTCACACCGAATGCCTGCAGGTCGATAGTCCATTGCGTCCAGCCCGTTATCGTTGCTGCATCAGGATTATCATTATCGACTCTCGCGTTACCGTTGAGAGCAACATACAAAGTTTCAGCGGCGTTGGATGCTTCACCTCTGAACCATATTGTCAGTGTGTTAACGCCGTTCACTGTCCAGTCACGGTTGGAGTTCAATGTCAAAGTCGCCTCAGATTTCCCGGCAGCATTGTCATAGGACATCGGCATCGACTGATTACCACTGTTAACTATAGTCTGCTCGGCAAACGGGGGGCTCTCATAGCCGACGAGAGAGCCGTTTGTCGGGTCGCCAAATCCGTCTATCCATGCATTGAATATCCTGTTACTTGTCGGATCATCCGGAGAAAGGTCATTATATGCTTCCATATCATCTATGATAAGGAAGTTGGCCGTAGCGAAGCTCCATAGGGGACCTGTCCACGGGCTGTCGGCGTTGGCGTTATCAGCCTCATCGACACGCCAGTAGTAAGTAGTGTCCCACTCGAGCTGTCCCGGTTCTAAGCTTTCGGAACCAAGGTTTCCGCTGCCTTTTAACTCCAAAGAGGCTGCATCGGCGCCAAAATAGACTTCGTATGAAGCACCTAAGCCCGGTGCCCATGTCAGAACAGGTGCCTGCGTTACATCCACAGCGCCATTAGCCGGGTTTGAATTCCCAACAGCACCTTCAGTAGTAAAGCTCCAGACGTTAC
>VRUK01000186.1 GCA_019456195.1 Planctomycetota bacterium
GGCTTGAACAGTCTCCATAAGCTCTATACTATCATAATTCAATTCTTTTGTCCCGGCTTACATGGGAAATGCGGGATTAAACATGCTCTGAACTCTGTCGAATGCTCTAAGTCTGGGCCAAAAGCCTTCATGAATCTTGCTTGTCTGTTACATTCTTTCTTCTATGTCTTTTCCTGACAATTAAGCCGGCCGGTATAATGAAAAAGCCCAAACCCAAACCTGTAATGCTGGCCTTGACCTTTAACGGAATAGCTGAAAGGAAATCGCTAAGTGTCAGTTCCGTATAGCCTTCTGGTATTTCGGTATCGAACTTCTCCTCATCAAGATCGACATTGTAGTCTTTTAAAACAAGGACTTCGTGCACGTTAAATTTGTTAAAAGCTGTAAACAGACATTTTCCTATCGAAATATCTGTTTCCATCCGCACTGGTATAAGCTCTTCGACGCCAACCCAGATTCTGCCATTGCTCTGCTGAATGTTGAAAATGGACTCAGGGAATGCTTCTTTGTTGACTTCTGTGTTGTCAAATGCGAATCCTTCCACTTCAATCCCATTAATTTCACTGAATCCCAGCTTTTCATAATCAGCCTGAGTAAGAAGCTCAACGATTCCTTTAGGGTCTAACTTCTCCATTATTTCGAGTTGTTTATCGCTGCATTGAAACTTCAGATATTTTTTCCAGGCATGCATTACAATACGGGCCTCTTTCTTAGGCAAATTGAAGGTTATGGTATACACTAATGTGTCTTTAATATATCCCTGTTCAGTTATACCATATTGTTTGGATATGTACTTAACAAAATCGAAGTTGTACGTAACATTGGGATCGTCCACAGATGAAAATGCTTTATGGCCGGAAAAAATCATAGTATCGATTTGCTCTATTTTTTCCTGCACATCCGCCATCGCAACACTGCCGTTTTTAGATGGCCCGAAAGGACCAAACAGAACCAACGCTGCCGCAAGAGCGACTACCGCCGCTGCTGAATATCTTGTAAATCTACTTTCCATGATAATTCTCCAGATATTATAATGTGGTTTAAATTTGAAATTCGAATACGATGTTTTATGTGATTTATCCAGGATATACTTGTCCTTCCATTTCTCTGCATCAAATTTTACTCTGCCTAAATCAGTTGCCCGGGAAATGGTCTCTTCAAGCCACTTTTCGTCTTTGTGCTCTTTCATAGCTTCACCTCCACAGAGGTCTTGCGAAGCAGCTTCCTGGCTATGAGCTTTTTGGCCCTTCTAAGCCTGCCGTTCACGGCTTCTTGAGAAATTCCAAGTATGTCTGATATCTGTTGATAGCTCATTTTGTCGTAATACCTCAGATAAATCACTTCTCGTATCTTAACTGGCAACTCCGAAATAATCCTTCTCACTACTTCAACGTTGTTGTCTTCTTTGTCATCATCGTTCGATACAGAATCACAGTTTTCGATTGGAAAAAGCTTATCCCGTCTTCTTGCCTTTGCCATATCGCTGGCTATATTGCGGCTGATTTTCGCCAACCACCGGCCGAAATGGTTTGCATTCTTCAGCTTTGAAATATCGCGAAAGGCAACGAAAAACGCCTCCTGAGCGGCATCTTCTGCAAGACCGCGGTCGGCTAACTGCGAGTGTGCAATCGCAACCATAGTTGAGTAATATCGCTCACACAACCTGCCGAAGCTATCGGCGTCGCCATTCGAAGCAGCCTGAACCAGGTTTGTTTCTGTATTGTCTTTCACGTCTCTATTATATAAGTCTCTATTAGGGGCCATAATCGGGCGCAAAAAATCTCACCAAAACTGGTTTTCTTCTGGCAAACATAATTCTCCTTCTAAAAGGGCTTATCTTACTTGAAGGGATTTATCTTAGGAAATAAAAAAGCCCGCCCTGAGCTTGTCGAAGGGCCCGTCCTGAGCGTAGCCTGCGCGAGCTTTGTCGAAGCGGCTATCTCTCAATAATCACTCATCAATCATCATTAATCATCTAAAGCCGGCATCATTCTTTGCCGATAAAAAAAGACCGACAAAACGTCTGGGGGGCCTTAAATATAATATAGAATCTCGATGCCGTATTACTTATACATATTGACCGATAAACAGTAGCCAAAATGAATAATATTAAACTGACATTAATACCCCTGATTTTAATCATAACCGGCTGTAGTTTCTCTGTCGGCTCATACGAGAGCGGCACCTGGTTTGACCAGGACAAAAGGGCCTACAACCCGAACGGTTTCGGAATTAAGGCCGATATAGTTCCCGGACAGATGATTATTCCGGTCCCCAAATTCGGCTCAAACAGATGGGACGACCCATGGTTCATAATAAGGGCACCGATAATCGCGCCATTTATCTCGATTTCAGTCAGAGAAAAGGGCGGCTACGTCGGTCTGAAAAGCTTCGAGGTATCGAAAAGCAACAAACGAAATTACTGGTGGCTGAACGAAAATGAATTACCGCCCGATGACAAGTCTTTTATCTACTTCACACCCGAGGCCTCTTATACAACAAAACGATATACCCAAACAGAATATGATCCCGGTGACCCCCTCGTAAGCACCCACGTACCTTCATGGGTACCGGAAGCTCGTCAATGGGTGTCGGAAAAAATTGCATGGCTCTCACCCTGAGGCGGTTAAGCATCGAAGTGTCACATTTATCCATCGTCTCTCGTCCCTCTGTTAATCTCTAATCTTTAATCTTTAATCTTTAATCTCTAATACTCTGGGATTTATCCGGTCTTCCGTGGACGGACTAAATTTCCCCGTTACTTCCTTCGCTTCTACTGCCTTTTATATATAGAGACACGGCTGATTACGGCCGCAAAATTGAAACGTGCATACTGTAGTGAAACAAATTCGAAAGGAGTACTAAAATGAAACGGCTAATAGTTACCATCATAGTTGCCATAATGACAATCTCGCTTTCCGGCTGCTCCTTTGTAAGGGAATACTACCGCGGCCACTCTTCCCACGAAGTAGTTGTAACCGCACCACCCCGGCACATTCCTGTAAGACACCACCGCGTTCATAGCCCATACGCCCGCCGCCACTATGAAAGACGCCAACATCACGGATACCGACGCTGGCACGATTAAACCGGCGAATTTGATTTGTGATATTTAGCCCCTCAACCTGTCCTGAACAACGTTGAAGGATTTATTGAGGGGGTATCTCAAATCATTAAGAAGGGCTGACAGTTTTCGTAACTGCCAGCCCTTTGGGCAAAAGAGATAGTGTGTGGGTTTTCCTGGTTAATTTTCTCTTTCTAAGTTGCCATATTTCGTAAGCGATTGGATTTCCTCCGTGCTCAGCGCCTTGCTGTAAATACGAACGTCATCACTTTCCTGCATCGTTTTTTACCTTTTCACTTTTAACTTCGTCCTTATTTCGCTTTCCCCTTATATCATGTAGTTTGTCCGCTTTTAGAAGGGCTATAGCCAACTTTTGATTCCCTTCACAATACGCTATCCGCTGCTCGCTCTACGCTATTTTTTATGCATTCTAAATACTCAATTCCCGACCTCCATTTAGTGGCTTCTAAAGGGCAATAAAAAAATTTTCAATTTTTTTTGTTTTTTTCTGGTTATTCTATTGACGTCACTATTATTTCGGTTACAATGCTCTTTTGATGATGGTCAAGCAAGGATTATACATCTGTGCTTGGCCATTAATTTCTTATGGGGTGATGAATAAGAAATGCTCTTTGACAAGTTAACAGTTAAGCCAAATAAAGCAGTGAAAGTGTAACTACCGGGTTTGAATACGCTCAGCCCGATTAGTTTTGAAGATTTTTTTTGATCGGTAAATTTTTACCGGCACTTTCAGTGCGTATGCTAGAAAGTGTTGAGCCTTATTTTTTCGACGATTACCGTCTTCGGACGGTTTCGACGATACAAATTGAAGGGTTTGATCCTGGCTCAGAACGAACGCTGGCGGCGTGGCTAAGACATGCAAGTCGAACGGACTGTTCAATTTATTGTTCAGTTAGTGGCGAAAGGGTTAGTAACGGGTAGGTAACGTACCCTGTGCATTGGGATAGCGTCAGTTACTTCGGTAACTTTCCGAAAGGGGCGGTAATACCAAATAATATCATTTGTCGATAGGCATTTGATCAAAGATTTATCGGCACGGGAGCGGCCTGCCTCCTATCAGCTTGTTGGTGAGGTAATGGCTCACCAAGGCATCGACGGGTAGCGGGACTGAGAGGTTGGCCCGCAACATCGGGACTGAGACACTGCCCGGACCTCCACGGAGGGCTGCAGTAACGAATATTGTGCAATGGGCGAAAGCCTGACACAGCGACGCCGCGTGTAGGAGGAAGTCCTTCGGGATGTAAACTACTGTCAGGGGGAAGAAAGTGCGCTTCGGCGCATTGATCTAACCCAGAGGAAGTCACGGCTAACTTCGTGCCAGCAGCCGCGGTAAGACGAAGGTGGCAAGCGTTGTTCGGTATTACTGGGCTTAAAGCGTGTGTAGGCGGAAAATTAAGCGTTGCGTGAAATCCCCCGGCTTAACCGGGGAACTGCGTAACGAACTGGTTTTCTTGAGGCAAGTAGGGGTGCATGGAACTCTTGGTGGAGCGGTGGAATGCGTAGATATCAAGAGGAACGCCAGCGGAGAAATCGGTGCACTGGGCTTGTCCTGACGCTGAGACACGAAAGCGTGGGTAGCGAACGGGATTAGATACCCCGGTAGTCCACGCCGTAAACGATGCCTACTAGGTTGTGAAAGTTCTGACACTGGCACAGCCGAAGCAAAAGTGTTAAGTAGGCCGCCTGGGGAGTACGGTCGCAAGGCTAAAACTCAAAGGAATTGACGGGGGCTCACACAAGCGGTGGAGCATGTGGATCAATTCGAAGCAACGCGCAGAACCTTACCTGGGTTTGACATGCATGTATGCTTGCTAGGAAACTGGTTAAGCTGCCCTT
>VRUK01000187.1 GCA_019456195.1 Planctomycetota bacterium
CATAGGGACCATTCCCTTGGAAAGTTAATCGTACATACGAGTTAGATTACTTTAATAAAATCAGACAGTACAGCTAATCGGTGTGACATCTAATATGAAGTGTCTTACATAGCTGTTAAAACATCTCAATGTGCCCGGGGGGGGCTCTTAGCCTACGTATTCGCTTCTTGCCTCAGCAATGAGCTTTAACATCTGGTCGGCCTGGCTTTGAATGTCGGGGTCGGAATTTGTTACTCTCGCACTCCATTTGCTATACTCTTTATTCAAATGTTGGCGAGCTTTTTCTTTGTTCATATCTGAAGTAACTCCGAGAATGGTTTCAACATCCTTTACTTCATGCATATTTACTGGAAGTACTTTTTGAACCATTTCTCTATATTTATCTGCATCAATTTCGAGCCAGCTTGCGAAATCGTTCAAAAGATTCAATTCTTCTGAAGTAGCAGAGCCGTTGGCCTGTGCCACATGCAAACAAAGATTCAAAATGTTATAGCGGTCTGCAAGCGGTGCAATTTCAACAATCTCTTGACATATATCGTAACTGTTTAATGTATTTCCATCGCGGAAAAACGCTATGGTTTCATTTAATGCTTTTTCAAGTTTACGCCGTTCTTTGCTGGATGTCTCAGACAGCTCTATATTTTCCCTTGACCAGTTTTTAATAAGCTCAATCTCACAGTCGTACAATTTGCTATCCGCCGCACTTACTGCAAATGCCAGTGCAACAGCAAGGGTTTTTGAGCGTTGGATATTTTCCTTCAAATCAAGATAACCAAAATCTTTATTATGATGCTCAAAATAACATTTGGCACAAGCAAGCTGTTCGCCCCCATCGGCGGGGAATATTGATGTAATGAACATCAGTTCTCTTTTTCCTTTGCGGGGAAGTGCCAGCCAGTCAAGGCGAAGCAAGGCAATTGACGTCCATTCCTGTATAGTAGTGACCTGGTTCGGGAGCTTGCCAAGCTTGGCATTATAAATAAAATCAGGCGAATCCGGCTTTTGCCATTGTTTAACCACTGCCTGTACCGGGTTTGTTTTAAGCTCCGGATCGGTGACATCCACAATGGAAATGCTCAAAGTCGCCGACTCTACGTCTCGCCGAGCATGGATTGAGCCGCAGATTTCAACGTCAAAAGCATCATAAACACTATCACCGTCTTGCTGTTTCGACAATTTGGCGCGGCAATTAAGAACAGTCAAATCAAGCTCTGGGGAAAGCTCGATAGATGGTTTGCTTTTTTTTTGCGGTGAAACTGCAACCTTAAAGGAATTAATCATATCCGAAAAACTGAGATGTCTCATGAAATCCCTCGACCTTAATCGGTTTATTAATTCGGCAACACTTACGCGACGAATTAAACTCAAAAATATCATTAACGCAGATGCTCCTACTCCGATCAAAATTGACATCAGAATTTTGTCCATCTATCTACTCGACTTTGAAAGACTTTAATTTCTTATTTTTATCTTTTACTTTGCTTTCGGACATCTCGCTTTTCTGATCAAGGGACAAATCCACGTCAAGAACTTTACCTGATTCGACATCTTCGAACTTACAGTGCATCCTCTGGTTGACATCATAGCTGTAAGTAACCTTGATAGGCCGATCAGCAGCCCTGTTCGGAGGAAGCTTAAATTTATGCGTTGCAATCTTATTTACGTACTCAACAGCCGTATCTTCACCCTGGGTTATGGTTACCTCAAGGTCTGTTTGTCCCTCAGAAAGAGTATAGAACATTTGCGAGCTTTCACAGGGCAAAGGTGTATTTTTCTTTAAAATGATACGATTCTCAATTACACGTTTGCCGGTATTCTCGTCAATAGGAGCACATATAGTACCATAACTGTGGTTACAAACATCAGTGAGGTTAATGTCTTTTAAACCATTAGAGACACCAGCCGGCATGACATCGGATTTTTCTCTGAGCATTGTCAATCCGGCGTGTAATGCGGATCCAAGCGCAACACATTCATCTACATTCACCGCCGTCTCAGGCGCCGAACCAAACATCTTCTCCAGACGCTGCAGGACGATTGGCATCCGCGTACTACCACCTACCAATAACACCTTGTCAATTTCGGATGGTTTAAGCTTAGCTTCCTCAAGTGCCACCTCGACCAGGATATCAGTTCGTGACATCAATGAAGAAATAGCCTCTTCGAACATCTCGCGTGTAATTTGAACTTTCATACTGCCGGCCGGACCGTAAAGCAGCTTTTTTGCAACCGGACGTCTGGACAATGTTTTTTTAATATCTTCGGCTTCATCTTCATACTTTGCCCTGTCTTCTTCAGAGCTAATCAACTCACTGTTAAATTTATCCCGATAGCACTGCTCCAACAGCTCTAATATTTTCTGGTCAAAGTCAACACCGCCAAGGGCGTGATCGCCCTGCGAGCAAATAATATCCATCCGATGGCCTTTGACATCCATTATCGTTACATCGAAGGTTCCTCCACCGAGGTCATATACAAGAACTTTCCCGGAAACCTCTCGCGTGGTCGCATAATATAAAGCGGCGGCAACTGGCTCATTGACAATTCCAATCACATTAAGACCGGCCATAATCCCTGCGTCCATAGTCGCTTTCCTGCGAACTTCATCGAAGTGGGCGGGAACGGATACAATAACATCATGGATTTGGTCGTTTCCAACCGAGCAGTCCTGCTTAAGCTTTTTCAAAATCAGCGAGGACAATTCCACAGGTGTCCAGTCCTTATTGTCAATACGCTTGTGATACTTCGAGTCACCCATGTTCCGCTTTACCCAACGTACAGACCTTTCAGCATTCAGCCGCCGTGAATTAATAGCTTCGATTCCCACCCGGATTATATCAGAGTTTTCTTCATCGAAGAATATTGCAGACGGCGTAAGCCTTTCACCATCAGCATTCGGGACAATTTCAGGTTTGCCGATAGCATTTAGAGTCGCTAGTGCTGAGAAAGTTGTTCCCAGATCTATGCCTACTATGTTAGCCATTTTATACCCCTTTTATTTCTGAGCTCTGAGTATTGACTTCTTATCATACTTCTTTTGAATAAGCCTAACCGAAGAGCTTAACCTGGGCCGTACGTACTATTTTTATATTCTCTTCGTTAATAATATATTGATAGCCCGGCCTGATAACTTTTGCAATTTTGCCTTTTTGCTTAGCGCTGTCACAATGTTCCTTTTGTTTAACGGCCTCCGCATACTTTTCCTGGCCACGATAATCACTGTTTATTTCCGGCTGATATTGCTCAATACCACTCGACTCCAGAGCAAATACCATTTCATCTCTTATGTCCTCAAGATATTCGGTTTTAGTGCCTTTACTGGAGAGCCGTTCGATACGGTTTTCCAAATTGTCAATGCAGCGAATAATTCGCAGACAAAATGTTTTAATAATATTCCAGTCGTACCCATCCTGAAGTTTTTCCACCCTTTCCTGCTGACATGAAGCGTATTCACGAATAGCCGAGACCTGCTGAGCAAGATCTTTAAGTGTACTATCGAGAGGTTTCGAATGTTCCTTTAAGGCCTCTTGAACACTCTGTGTCGTCCGTTCTTCTAACTGCTCGGTTTGCGCTTTAAGTGAATTTTCAAGTTTTGCTAAAGAATCACTGGTTGCCTCGTCCGATAGCAATACGGCAATTTCCTCAACATTTTCATCCGAACTAATTCCCACAGTTTTTTTTGTTCGCCCATGGTTCTTTTTATCAGAGTTGTTTTTGCGTTTTGTTAAAAGAGGCGATCCAACATCATCATGTTCTGACTTACTATTATCCAATTTACGAGAATCATTTGATTTTTTCTCAATCTGACTTTGCTCTTGTCCCTGTTCTATCAAATCCTTCTCGATATAAATCTCGTCCGGTTCCTCAACATCGGCCTTGGGTTGCCTTCTAAACTTATTTGGCAAATATTTCTTCAACCCGGACATACCCTTAGAAAGCGCCCGAAGCAGCCATAGTAACAAATACCAGGAAAATATCGTACCTCCCATAGATATACATACAATAGAACCTGTAAGAACAAACTCACTAAGTTCTTTTTGGCTCTTATACTTAACATCTAATTCAGCCTGGAGTCTATCCTGCTGATCTTGCCGTAGCTGACTTTCTATTGTGCTTTTGTCGTACCCTTCCAATCCTAATGGTTCGATTTGTTCGATGATCTCATCAACTCCTGAATTATACTTCGACTCATCTTCAGCTATTCTATGTTGTTCCTTTCTCTGCTGTTCCTTCTGTTTCTCGAGGTAAATCCACCCGAGCATAGCGGAACCAGCAATGAGTAACACTAAAGCAATAATAATAAATATTTTATGCATAATTTCAAATCTAATTCATATATCTTTTGTTCGAATCAGAATCCCAGCTATTTTTATTTATCATTTTCGACAAAAGCCTCGTTTTCATTTATCCCGTACACTTCAGTTACTCTGAGCACCT
>VRUK01000020.1:0-46956 GCA_019456195.1 Planctomycetota bacterium
CCTTTTGTGCATTGGCGTTTGTTACTATCTTGTCCTTGTCTATAATGCCTGTTACAGCAAACCCGGCTTTTATTTCACTGTCGTTAATACTGTGGCCTCCGATAATTGCCGCTCCCGCCTCGTTCATCTTGTCGATGCCACCGGAGAGAATTTCATTCATCGCTTTGTCTGGGACTTTGCGAACAGGAAACCCGAGCACCGAGACCGCCGTCATGGGGGTGCCGCCCATTGCGTAAATATCACTTACCGAATTTGCCGCGGCCACCTGCCCGAACATATAGGGGTCATCCACCGAAGGCGTAAACACATCGACCGTCTGAACCAATGCCCTGCCGTCACCCATATCATATACGCCGGCATCGTCCCCGGCCGGAATCCCAACCAGCACACGAGGGTCATCAACTGCGGGTAAACCTTTTAGAACCTGTTTTAAGAACGCCTGGTCTATTTTGGAAGCACAGCCGGCCTTTTCCACAAGTTTTGTCAATTCAATCGGACCTGTCGGGCTCTCAAGCCGTTCGCCGGCACATAAACATATATCCTTCTCTTTGAAAATGTCACAGGGACATGGTTTTTTGGGGTCGCAAATGCAGTGCCCAAGCCGTATGGAACGCTGCATAACGCGTTTTCGTCTTTCCATATTTATCATCGTAATATCCTCAACAAATAATAATGTCCAACAAGATTATAGCCTTTGCATACCTTTAACACAAGCAAAGCGGCCCGAGGGGGTTTATGTCTTTACTTTGCTGAATCGCTTCGATGCCAGAATCGCCGCTCCGAGTGCGCCAGTCATCTGGGGGTCGGGTGATACGGTAATACTTTTTCCGAGAGCAGATTCAAGGGCCGATTCCATCCCTGAGACCATTGCCACACCGCCGGTGAAAATAACAGGAGAATTAATGTTTCGTCCGGCCATTGAGACAATACGGTTGGCAATCGCAGCCTGAACCCCGGCGACAATATCCTCCATAGCCTTGCCGTCAGCGAGAAGGCCAGTGATTTCCGTCTCCGCGAACACAACACACATACTGCTTATAGCGGCTGGACTGCGACTTTCGGCGGCCAACTTACCAAGCGAATCGAGTTCGACACCGAGACGCTGGGCAACAACTTCGAGAAATCGGCCGGTCCCCGCAGCGCAGCGGTCGTTCATAGCAAAATCCCGTACTTTTCCACCCCCATCCAGGCGCAGAAGTTTACTGTCCTGGCCGCCGATATCAATAATGGTCTTTGCCTCGGGGACAAGCCGGCATACTCCCGCGGCGTGACAGGTAATTTCAGTTATCGTCGTATCAGCGATGCTGACTGCGCCTCTGCCATAGCCGGTTGCCACAACGGCAGCAACATCTCTTCTATTGATTGAGTTTTCATTCAATACGTTTTGATAAAGCTGCGATGTGAGTTTGTCCTGGGCGACACCCTGGTCCGTCAGGCCTTTCGCTATGACCTGCATATTTTCAGTGTCTATAAAAACTATTTTTATCGCCCTTGAGCCGGCATCTATTCCTGCATAAATCATCTTGTTCTCCGAGCTTTTATTGTTTCTACGAGGGCCTCCAGCCGGGTAAGCACTGTCGGGCGCATAGAGTCTATCACCGGCGGAACTTCAATCTCCAATACGGGAATATCAAAGTTGTCCTGAACAATCTCGCTGATTACCTCGCCTTCCAGCGCGCAATGACTCGCACCCGGTATTCTTGATATGAGCACCGCCTCGGCGCCAAATCTACTGATATCAGCGCATATCCGCTGCGCCCTGTCGGTTGATGAGCCGACCATAGGGTCGGCCAGTGCCATCTGTGCCAGAGCTTCGAGGGGGAGAATGTCCTCGGGGATCGCATCGAGCGCGTGGGTGAAAAGATATTCGGTGCCGCATACTCTACCCCCGCAGTCTTCGAGAAGATTCATCACCTGTAAATCCGCCACGGGATTAACCCAGAAGATTTTAGCCGCATCTGCATCGAGGATACCAATGCCAGCTTTTACGCGGGCCTTCACCTCGTCAAGCAGCTCTTTGAGCACCTCGATAGTCTCCTGACGGTCGGAACAAAAGTGTATCGCCAGCATTTCCGCGATAAGCATTTCGAGGGCTGGAATGGGACACTGTTCGGCGGTAAATGTAAGGTTTCGAAGCTCCGCCAGATACGTGCGGACCTGATTAGCCTGCTTAATTCCGGCTGAAAGTTTGTCGGCATCTAATTTTTCGCCCGCTGTTTCTTCCAAGGCGGTTTTGATCCGCTGAAGTTCTGATTTGACGAACTCTACCTGGCATTTCGGGGCAGAAAATCCGCCCGGCAGATTTACCGCTTCTTCGCCCGGTTCGGCTTTGCGGCGATGGGGAATCTCCCACCAAAGAATCGAATGCCCAAGCCCGCTAAGCCGCTGAGCTATAGCGGAAAAATCGTCACAAGTCGCTCCGACGCTACATATTAACCTGTCGGGAAGAGGAAAATGCGCACCTGTAACAAAAGCACCTAACATCGCACGTACCGGACAAAACGATTCGTCGATACCAAGAGAGTCGGCAATGCTTAACAGGCCGGCACTTAACTCCATCACACATGGAATCCACCAAGCACCATCGGGATAAAAAGCCACTAAATTATCAAACGAATACGCCATCACCGGGACAGTGCCCAAATCTTTCATCGTGCCGATGATTTTTTTCCCGGCTGCCCGGGCGGCACGCAGGCGGTCTTCTTCGGTCAGCAAAAAGTTCCACAACCTAAGGGCCGCAGCAGAATTATCAAACCGAAGCTTCAAGAGCCGCTGGTCGCCGTCATCGAGATGCCTGCTGAGCGGCCCGCCGTAATCGGGCTGGTATGTCCCTGCTTTGAGCAACTGTTCGTATTGCAGGTCCCACTGGCCAAGTGTTATTCGTCTCGGTATGTCACTCACTGCAGCGTCTCCAAAAATGCCCGGATTCGATTGGTTGTCCTTTGCTTTGCTGTTTGGTTATTACCCGCTGTGTCAATATCAAGAACAGGCAAGTCTGTCCAGTCTTTGAGCCGCTGAAGCTCAGCGTGCCACATATCGCACCATACGTAACGATGGAAAATAATCCCACGTACTGCTGTGTCGGCAAGCCTGCATTTAAGCCATTTATAAAGCCCACTGTTCGGCCTGCGGGACGCATCCTGGATACCGCAAAAATATGCGCTGGCCAGCTCCAATAACGGCTTGTCCCTAAGACCAAGACGGTCAAACGGCGCACACAGACCGCGCTGCCCTGTTTCAGTAGCATCCAGCACTATGTGCCCGCCGGCCTGGGCGACTATGTCAAAGATATCAAAGTCCTGCCTCATCAACGGCCCGCCCAAAATCGCCAAAGGTACTCCTTCGATTTGCAGTTCGGGTACTGTGATATTGTTTAGCGTCTCACCGGGAGCATCCCGGCCAAACGCTGCAATTGTTTCAGCGTATTGTCTTGCAGGCAAATACCCCCCCGCTGTAAGAATAGATGTACGGGCGGTGTCATAATCGAGCATTATCTTTGCCAGAGCATCGTCCGATGGTGATTTACCGCCTAAGTCAATTAGAAATCGGCCGAGCCGTTTTAGCTCATCAATATACAGCTTTTGAACAGCAACATTCTGCCATGTATTCGGAACATTCATAAGAAATAACGGAACATCGCACCTGCGGAGGAGAATATCGTAAACGCGGCGCATCTGGTCACATACCGTTGTTATCACAATTCCACCGGCTTTTTTATCCGCCATTACCTCATTGATAAAGCCCTGAACGAAAGGGCAAAGACCTTCTGTGCGACCGGCCTGGCTGGTAGTGCCCGCGGCATCGGGTATTATTCTGCTCGGCCGCAGGCCATGAGCCGCAATCCATTCGGCAGGTACATACGGACAGGTGTAAATAATCGTTTTCATCAGCTACCTCAATCGGACTGGCCTGCTCTTCCGCAGACCGTTTCGAATAACGCTTCAACCCTTAACGCAATGCGTGCCGAATCGGACGGCGAATAGTCCGTCTCAATCCGTAGATACGGGATACCCAGCTCTTCGGAGGCCAGCTTTTTCACAAGGTATGATTCGACATCATACGTCAGGCAGGCCTGCCAGATAAGCTCTATAATGCATTGCGGGCGATACTCGGCAAACAGTTTACGAAGAACGTCCATGCGCCGGTCGTTTTTTGTCATTACCGAACACGGCAAACGAAAATACTTTTGGGCCAAAGCAATTATCGGGTCCTGGATTGTTTCGTCAACGTCCTCCAGAATAGGTTTAAGCCCGGTGCAGTTGTCCATACATACAACAAGGCCACCGTGAGATTCGATAATATCGAGGACCCGCTCGGAGCCATGAACTATCGGCACACCTGTCATCAGCACCCTGACCTGAGAGTCCTTTGAGCGATCGGTTTTTTGAGATTTAAAAAACTTAATCGCTTTATCATACTGTTTCAAGTCGGCGCAGTTACCGGAGATATTACTCTTAAATTCCAGCAACTGCCTGCCCGTCAATGGAGGTGATTGTGATTTCATCAATTCCGCCAACTCACGCCGTAATCGCCGTTCGTGATTCATAACAGTTATTGCTTTCTTAATTTTTTCATCCGTCACTTCTACGTCAAAATGCTCCTGAAGTTTGGTCCTTAGCTTGCGCAGCTCACTTATCCAATGCGCCATCGCATCGCTGTCCGCGGCTTTCTGAGGCAGTTCCAACACATACATAGGCCGGGTTTGGTTCATCAGCTCGTACATCTTCTTTTTTCCGTCGCACGTCGTCTCGGCCACAATTAAATCAGCCATTTCGAGGAAGGGATTCGCCTTTTCGATATGATATCCGTACGTCGATTTAATCAGCGGACAAAGGTTTGCGGGCAGGTCTTCTTCGGCAGGGCCAATCATTTCCGCCGAGCCGCCGCACAGACATACAGGCAGCGCATCGGCAGCCATAATCAACTCCCGCGGGGTATATTCACACATAATACCAACTACGTGTTTGCCATTAGCTTTGGCCTGCGTAGCGTATTCAAAACAGTTCTGTATCATCTTGCCAAACCACTCTAAAGGCCCGCCGGCCAATTTTTTTTCCGCAGAGCTTCCGGAATCGCATTGCGGCTGCGGCGAATTGCACGGATTACTCGTATTGATTTGCGGCTTATTGTCACCACAGCATTTTGCCATTTTTTATCCTCAAATCTTAAAACTAAGTTTACTTCTTCCTGCGTGCAACAAACAGGCCCTGCGCAATTTTCCCCGCATGCGCCAACTCCTGCATGAAAACCATTTCCGCAGCCATCGACTGCATCAGCTCGCTGTTGAAGCCTATTATTTTCAGGGCATCATAAGTCAACTGCATATTAAGCATATTCAGGTACAAATCAACGTGCGGGGCGAACCTGCCGGTATCGGCAGCAGTGATGACCTCGCAATCGTTGGCCGAGAGTAAATTAGCGTAACCTTCGAGATTCTGTACGTTTGGAAACTTCATAAAAGTCAAAAAACGTTCGGCTTCGGTGTCACTTAGCCCAGCCTTTCCTTCAATCCAGTCGGTGAAGGCAATGACTCCTCCCGGCTTTACTATACGGGCCGCTTCTGCAATCAGCTTTTCCTTGTCGACAACATAGCACCACGCATCCTCTCCCCAGACAAAATCCGTGCTTGCATCAGCTAATCCGCTATTACAGACGTCTGCAAGAGTAAATTTAATTTTGTTGGACAGGCCTTCCTGCTCACACCGAAGGCGTCCCTGTTCGACAACTTTTCCCGTAACGTCAACACCCTGCATCCGGGCCACGTCTCGAAAACGCACAAGAAACCTCATCCCGGCGCCGTTACAGCAGCAAAGGTCAACGCCTTTCATTCCGGAGCCGATACTCGCTTTCTCGGCAAGGTCCATCGAGGAAGCAAAACCGCCGATATGAATCTGCTCTCCCATTATCATTTCCCAAAGCCGTCCTTCAGGCCCGCTGTAAACCAATTGAACTTCTTTTAGACCAATGTTATTTGTACTTTTCACAATAATGCTCTTTCAATAAGTGTTTCTCGTGCTACTTTTCTTTTCAAAATTGATACGTTAAGCTCAAGTGAGTCCAAACCTCATCTTCATTATTAACAGAATCATCCATCGTCATCTGATAGTACAATGCCGGTGTAAAGGTCAGGTTTTCTGCTATTTCAAAACTTGTCGAAGCCCCTAAAGTTGCATGTGACCAATCGTGATCCACACCTGCACCGTTATATCCATCATTATACGTTAGATCCGCAATAAGGTTTACTACATGCTCACTGCTGTCGGGAAGAATGCCGGGTATTGCCCAGTCATAGCCAAGACCGACTACGTGCACCCAGCCGCCTACATCCTTCAGGACGGCAGAGCCGGATTTTGCCGGCCACAGCTTGCCGACGTAGTAACTGGGAACAATACTCTCCGGCAGCATATTTGGCCATGAAAACTGCATTCCAACTTCCTGCAGGTCTGAATCTTTCGTCGGCGCATCTGTAAAATCATAGTACAGCCAGTTAATAGTATAATCCATGGCACAGCATGTATCTTCAAAGACGCTGTCGCCATAATATAAAATGTAGTCAAATTCATCCAAATCCCTGAAGCCTGTCCTGTTAGCTCTTGAAAACCAGACGGTCGTACCAAAGCCTGTCCCCCACAAGTCTATATCGATGCTTGGCTGTAGAGCCGAGTTATCATGGCCTAATATATTAAAGCCATGCCACATATATTTGCTCACATAAGTTGTGTCGAAAGTAATTCCAATATCTTTCTCCTCGGCTTGTACCAGTCCCACAAGAGACAACAAAATCACAACACTCAACAAAATTCTTACCTTACTCATTCTTAGCTCCTTTCAAATAGAGTTTTCCGCGCTATGTTTCTTTTGGTACTTTCTATTTCCATGTTTCTTCTATTTTCCCCCATCCAATTACCTTTACCTGACTTTATTTATTCCAATAAAAAAGGCGGGCAAGAGAATTTTTCTCTTTGCCCGCCGGCGTTCGTGGCTCGATTTCTTTCACTCTATCAAGTGCCAGGTTTTATCCTGGATTGTTTCAAAAGGCCCCAGATTGACATCCACCTGCACCTGGTACTTGCCCTTGAAATCTTCTGGCACTCGCCACGAGTACCGGCATGTGCCGCCTCAGCCATACTCGAATTTGCCCGTTGCAAGAACGCTACCGGCCTCATCGATAATTTTCACCTTAGGTGCACTGGCTCTCTTGTTATTTTGCATTACAACGTTCTGATAGTGCTCACCAGCCTTACCGATAATATTAAAATCTATCGAAACTTTCGTACCGGTAAAGAGAGCTTTGGTTTTAATCTGAAACGGCGGGCCTAATTTAAGGACTGTTGTGTCGTTGTTTTTCACTTTGATTGTTGAAAGCTGTCCCCACGGCCCTCGGCTCTCAAGCCCCCACTTATCGCTTTTGCCCTGCTGCATCGAGAGCTTCAGCCATTGCGGCCTGTGCAGCCGTGCACTTACTTTGCTCGGCTGGTCTCCTGAGCTAATTATTGCTTTACCAAGCCAGTTGTTACTAAGCCGCAACGTAGTAACAGCACCGCCGGCATCGATCTTTATAAGGCCTTTCCTCTGCGAAGATAAGAATAAAAGCAGACCCGCCCCCGCTATAATAGCAACGGAAATCCATATATCTCTCTTCTTCATATCTTTGCTACCTACTTTAAACTTTTCGCATCGAAGATATATGTTATGCCAAATCAGATATAAATGCCAAGTAAAAAAAGCCCGACAAAAACTGTATTTCCTTATTCTATTATGTGCCTGGTTTTGTACTGTTTTATTCGATAAAAACACTTTGTAGACCTTGCACCCTCTTGTTTTCATAAATTAGACGCTGAAACAGCGATTTCGTTACGTTTTTTCTGTTTTTCCTGAAAAAATTGCAAAATATTTCGAATTGCTTCACCAAAAGTATTCCCCCAAATATCCGAAGAAAAACTCCAACGTCAAATCTCTTGTTTTCCCAAGCAGGATAATGTAGAATAAATTTTATTATTTGTCTTAACAGTCCCCATTTTGCATAAATATAGGTACTTTATGGAAAAGCACAATGAGCAATTGCTGCGGAAGCTGCCCTCGGTCGATGTCCTCTTAAAAGACCCTGGCCTGGAAAGGTCTATCGCCGAAGCGGGCAGGAAAGTAGTAGCCGATTCAGTCCGTCGGGCGGTGGACGAAGTTAGAGAGCTTCTTCTCGCCCAAACGGAATCCGAATTAGATGAAAGCACAATTCATCAGAAAATTATCGCCAATACTAAACGCCTCATAAAATCAGTTACGAGTCCGTATTATCGAAGAGTCGTTAACGCAACGGGCATCATTCTGCATACAGGTCTTGGCCGTGCGGTCATCCCCCCGCAGGCACTGCACCAAATTCAGGATGAATTGTCAGGTTATTCGCTGCTTCAGACGGATCCCGAAACCGGCAAACGCACAAAACGCGATGCCCGTATCGAACAGCTCCTGCAGCGGTTGACCGGTGCCGAGGCGGCCACTGTTGTCAATAATAACGCCGCCGCAACTTCTATTGTCCTGAATACCATCGCTAAAGATAAAGAGGTCATCGTTTCCCGGGGTCAGCTCGTAGAAATCGGCGGTTCGTTCCGACTGCCGGATGTTATGTCTTTCAGCGGTGCAAAACTCGTTGAGGTAGGCGCAACCAACAAAACCCACCCGCGCGACTACATCAATGCGATTACCGAAAATACAGCAGCTATTCTGCGTGTGCATCCGAGCAATTACAAAATACAGGGCTTCTCCTCGGAAGTGCCGCTCGATGAGCTTGTGGAGATAGCCCATTCAAATAAGCTGACTATGATTGACGACGTAGGCGCTGGTGCTCTTATCGATTTTTCGCAATTCGGCTTTGAGCCGGAGCCGACTCTGAACGAATCAATAAGTAAAGGGGCCGACCTTGTCACCGCAAGCGCCGACAAACTGATAGGCGCTTCTCAGGGAGGTATCATCCTGGGCAAAGCCAAACTGATAGAGGCCGTGCGCAAAAATCAGTTCGCCAGAATCGTTCGCGTCGGAAAACTTACCCTGGTTGCGCTGGAAGCGACGCTGAAACTTTTCCTCGACGAATCAATGGCACTGGGCCATGTCCCGACCCTGCAGATGTTAAGGCGCAACGACTCCGAAATCGCCAAAGAAGCCAAACGTATAGCCTCCCGGCTCGGAAATAGTATCTCTGATTGTGCAGTCACAACAACAGCCGGCTTTTCGCAGATGGGCAGCGGTTCCCTGCCTACGCAAAATCTTGCAACGACACTTATAGCCTTACGACCTGAAAAAATCAGTGCCGATTCACTTGCCAATCAACTTCGCCAATACAGCACACCGGTTTTTGCCCGCATACGCAACGACCAGGTCCTTATCGACCCTCGTACTCTTATGACTGGTGATGATAAGATAGTTATTGAATCGCTGCTCGAAATTCTCGGCAATAAACAATAAGACCTATGAGCACATCACAAAAGAACATAACGCTCGGCACCGCCGGCCATATAGACCACGGCAAAACGGCGCTGATAAAATGCCTCACGGGTTGTGATACGGACCACCTCAAGGCCGAAAAGGAACGCGGCATGTCCATCGATCTCGGATTTGCACCGTGCACGGTCTCCGGCCTTGAAGTCGGCATTGTTGACGTCCCCGGGCACGAGAACTTTATAAAAACGATGGTCGCCGGGGCAAGCGGTATCGATGGCGCTATTTTTGTTATCGCCGCCGACGACGGCGTGATGCCCCAAACGCGTGAACATCTTGATATACTCACACTGCTCGGCGTCAAAGACGGCATCGTTGCTTTAACAAAAGTAGATTGCGTTGACTCTCAGCGTGTCCAAATTGTCACCGCCGAGATCAAGGATTTTCTCATCGGTACATTTCTCGAAGATGCCCCGATTCTTCCCGTATCCGGCATAACAGGCCAGGGTTTCGATAACTTTTACGAAGCACTCAAAGAGCTTGTCGCTAAAATCGAACCCAAGAGAACCGACGGTGTATTTCGGCTGCCGGTCGAGCGAACGTTCTCCGTCAAGGGCTACGGCACCGTAGTTACCGGCATCCCGGTCGCAGGCTCTGCCAAAATCGGCGACCAGATAACACTCTTCCCCGGAGGCGTAAAAGGCCGGATCAAAGCCATACAGGTCTATAAACAAAACAGCGAAATTTCTCTGGTCGGCCAGTGCGCCGCAATCAATGTCCCTCGATGGGAATACAACAGCATCGAACGCGGCAACGTGGTTACTCTCGGTGAATATTTCCAGCCTCAGCAGTGGTATCTGTGCCATCTTCACGTCCTTGCTCATATAAAATCCCCCCTTAAATACGGTACTAAGATAAAATTTCACACGGGCACTTCTGAAATCGTTGCCACGGTATATTTACTTAAGGGCAAAAGCGTTTCGGCAGGTGATGACGGCCTCATTCAGGTCAGATTAAACGAGCCGCTCGTTGCTGGGCCGCGTGACCGTTTCATATTACGAACGCTCTCACCCGTGAAGACAATAGGCGGCGGAATGATTGTCGAGGCGCTTGCAGACAAACTTAAACGAAGTAATCCTCAAACGGTTCAGGATGCCGAAGAGTGTGCCCGGGCCGTACCATCGGAGAAGGATTTTGTCGAATACTGCATAAAAGCCGCCGAGGCCTTTGTTGCAACCGAAAATGAGCTTTCAATTCGCACCAAGATTCTACCTGATCCGCTCAAAAATATCCTTGCCGAGCTTATTGAGCAGAAAAAGATATTTAATTTGAGTTCTAAATATTTTATCCACAGCGACACATCTGATGCTGTTCAACAGCAACTGCTTAACATTGCCGGTGATTTTCACCGCAACAGTCCGGAAAGCCCGGGGCTGAGCGTCGTGCAGTTTTATGACACATCCAAATTGAGAAAAAACGTTTTCGACAGTCTCCTGAAGCTGATGCTCTTAGAAGGGAAACTCGTCGAAAGAAAGCATCGCTTTGCCCAGCCCGAACATCGGGAAGCCTTCAGCGAAGATGAACATAATTTACTCCAAAGCGTCGAATCACTTTACAGAAACCGGCCCTTTAATCCGCCTAAATTCAAAGAAGTCACTGAACAGGCCAAAACGGCCCCTGAAAAGGTGCAGAAAATTCTCCAGATACTAATCGAGCAGGAGCGCCTTGTCCGGGTTGAGAAAGATCTGCTTTTCCACAGCGAGGCAATTGAAAAGGCCCAACAGCTTCTAATCTCCTTCATCAATAAAGAAGGTAAACTGGAAAGTGTAAAGTTCAAATATTTGATTGATACAACCAGGAAATTCGCTATCCCGCTTCTCGACTATTTTGACCGTATCGGCCTGACCCGGCGTGCAGGCTATACCCGCTATTTAAAAAATCCCACAGTTGACTGATTCAACAACGGCTGATAAGCTTAAATTATAGAAAACCTCATTTGCGTTCTTAAGGGATAGTTGAAATGCGTTTCGGGAAAATTGCACTGACATCACTCATCATAGGAACCCTGTCCATCGGGTCGATTATAATACTTCGTCCCGGCTTAGGTAATCCTCTTGCAACCCTTGGATGGCTGTTTGGAATGTTTTCATTCCCGACTGCCGTAATAGTTGGCTTAGTGGGAAGTATTCGCGACAAGAATAGGCTGCTTGCAGTTATCACTACTATTGTTGCCGGTGGACTTATTCTCCTTTATCTATATACAGATTGCCGATTGATATAGTTACATTGTTATGGATGTATTTATTGTTGTTTCAAAAGAGTTAAACAAATGCGTTTTGGGAAAATATCCGCAATTCTGCTGGGCATAGCCGCCGCAACGATATGTGCGATGTTTGTACTTCGCCCCGGCTGAGGCAATCCTTTTGTAGCCCTTGTAGGGCCGCTGGTTATTTTCTCAATCGTTTCTTCCATGATAGTCGGGATAATAGGAATCATTTTCGACCGGCGCAAGATGTTTGCGATTATCACTACTATCGTCGCCGGCGGATTAGTGCTCTTTTGCTTGCTTTCGATGGCTGTCGGCATAATCACTATGATGTGCGGTTGAAAATCCCAATTAGTGCGTTATGATTGGCAGTTGACCCCACTCATATTTAGAGTGAGGTCAACTGCTGAACTCATCCGAGCCAGATGTTCAGGAACCAGAAAGCGGGCCGCCGAATGGTGGTTGAGTTCCGCCCGACCACTCCATGAGGTCTACCCAACCACAGTCGTCATTTATGCCGATACTAACATCCTTAACATATCGCCATTCCAAGGTATGTGCGCCAGGTTCGATGATTGTGTAAACCATCTGATGCCAATCCACCAAACCGCTTATCTGATCCTGAAGCACTCCGTCAATGTAAAATTCCAGGAAATCATGACCGGTCTCGGAAGATACCTTCCAATAGAAGCTCATCGTTCCAGCCCCGTTAACCGCCATTTGTAAAAACGATTCCTGATTGTCTTCGACATTTCCACTCTGGGCCGCATCACCATCAAAAAACGCCGTATCCGTCTGTGACAACCATTCTGCTTCACCGCCTGTTGTCAAATTAAAACTCGTATCCAATGCCTCGGAAAGGGGAGTTATAATTGGAGGTTGTGTTTCGCCCGACCACTTCACAAAGTCTACCCAGACCCGACCGCTGTCGTCTTCTCTTTCACTGTAATCCTGAACGTATCGCCACTCCAAAGTATGCAAACCCGAAGCAGTGATCTCGTACGTCATCTGGTGCCAGTCCACTGTTTCGCTTAGGCGATTCTGAAGTACACCGTCAATGAAAAATTGCAGATCATCACCGTGGCGTTCAGAAGATACCTTCCAGTAGAAGCTCAACGTTCCTGACCCATATATCTTTGTCTGCATCCACGACACCTGACCATCGGCAATATCTCCGTTCTCTGCTGCATCATTATCAAAGTAGGAAGGTCTTGTCTGGAAAAACCAATCCGCACCACCACCCGTCTCGAAAATCAGACTTGTGTCCATTGCCTTTGAAAGACCATTAGCAGATGCAGCCCCGTTAATCAGTAAAATTAATATTGATGCAAATAGTACCCTTCTCATTCTATTACCCTTTCAAAAATTGTTATTGTTCTCTTTATTGGTTTGCAGTATCATTAAATGAGCCTTGCCTTGGGCGCGCAAACCGTGCGCTTAAGTGAGGCCGGGCCGGTGAGTCTTTTGCATTGTGGTGCGATACTCACCGGCTACTTTCTTGAACTACAACTTGTTTGAAATTCTGCTTATGCAAGCTATTGGCTCTTATATAGCACTACCTCCTTTCCAACACTACTAAATGTGATTTTTGTTTTCATGATACGTTTGTCCATTATTGTTTTGGTCACGGTTTGCAGTTCATTTACATTGCTCTCGGCTCGGATGTTCAAACCAATCCGCTCTGGGCAGTTTTATCGCCTTGTTCCGGGATTAATCTCATCCTACTTCCGCGCACTACATATACAGCATTTTTCGTAAGGATTTTACATCCTTTTTGTTTAACGCTGCCTAGCCTCGATGGCGTTGATCCATGGCTGTAGGAAACATCTCCAGAAGTGCCCAGCCACACTCAGCATATTCCATGAGCATGGTATCCGGCACTCCTCTTTAAGGCATGGAAAATATAGATTTATTTTGCGGAACCTCCAAATAAGGTTAATAATTTGGCCAAACTGATAACTCACTCCACCCTGCTATAGTAATAGACGTTTAAAACATCAAAACGTTACAAATATTTTTGTAATTTTATCAATATTATTTTCTTTAATCTTTATTCTTAGTTTTTCTTTCATAGAAAACTGCTATTTGTTTAGGTGACCTTACGTCTGTAATGAGTATCATCGTAATGTATGTTATATCCTTATGGTTAACCGTTAGAATTTTGCCGGCGTTGTGCAAATCAGCTTTGGCTGCAGGCATTCCGGGTACAATATCCACAAGTGGCCAACGCTTGTCATTAAGCTCGAGGCCAAGCAATCCTTTTCTCGGTGCTAAGGCCTCCTGAACAGCACCAGTTGCACAGGGCTCGTTTTCCCAGACTACTCTAATAATAATCCATTCAGCTTCGGTTAGCTCAGCATTGAATATAATCTGTTCGGACTTTTTGTTTGGTTTTGATTGTGCCATGTAATTATCCCAACCATTCTATCTATGTAGAATCTATACGACATTTGTCGAACTTGCAAGCATAAAATAAAAGAAATTAAGAAAATTATTTCTATCCCGATTTTTAGCCCAAAAAATCAGGAAAAGCCAAATCACCTTGTTGGAATATGTTTCTCTAATGACCTCAGGTCCGTAATACGTAAGGTCAAAAGACTGATATGACAGATACATCTCATTTCCCCCTAATACTTAATCCGATGGAAATTAAATTTACTAACAAAAGATTATCATCACAAGTATCTATTTTGATTCTCATAACGTATGTAAAGGAAATAGTACAACCCCGACCGTATCAAGGCGAAGGAGTCATAGGCGATGCAAGTCTGCCTCAGGCAGGCCTCGCACTTAATTAAGCACCAATAATCCTTAAAAATACTGCCTTTAAAAAAAATGGCCTTATTGGGAACTCACAGCACAAAACCGCCGTAATAATAATTAACTGGAAATACCGGTCTGTTTTTGGTATAATACTGGTGATTGTTAGAATAATTTGTGAGGATGGTTGTATTAAGTGTACAAATCAGAGAAAATCCCATTAATAGTCCTGATATTAAGCTTTTGTCTTATCGGTTCGGTATGGGGCATTTGCCCATCCGGTGATTTGAATGGCGATTGTTACGTCGATATGCTCGATATTCAAATCTTCGCCGAGCAGTGGCTTGAGCCTTCAGACCCTAACTCAGAGCCGAATTACGCGGATTTCGATGGTGTCAACGGCGTAGATATGTCCGATTTCGGCCTGCTTACACAAAACTGGCACCAGGCAGGCAATCCTCTGGTAATTAATGAATTTATGGCCTCCAACAGCAACTCTTTCGCGGACCCGCAGGGCGACTATGACGACTGGATCGAAATCTATAACTCCGGGAACTATGCTGTTAATATCGAGGGTATGTATCTTACAGACAACTTGTCCGAGCCCACCAAGTGGCGGATTCACAGTGATACCCGTGGCGAAAGCACCATGCCGCCCGGCGGCTATGTCTTAATATGGGCCGACGGCGAGACCGCAAGCGCCGGCCTGCACGCCAACTTTAAACTCAGTGCCGACGGCGAGGAAATCGCCCTGTTCGGTTCCGACGGCAGCACTCTTATTGACAGTGTTTCTTTTCCCGAGCAGGCTGGTGATATCTCATTCGGCCGGTACCCCGACGCCGAGGAACAATTACGATTTCTTTCATCTCCAACCCCCGCAGCAGAAAACAGCGGTGTATATTTAGGCGAGGTCGCTATACCGAAGTTCAGCCAAAAACGTGGTTTTTACACCACACCATTCTCTGTTACAATCGCCACCGAAACCAAAGATGCCGTAATATACTATACCATCGACGGCAGCGAGCCGTACAACTTTGATACGTCCAGCCGAAGTCGGTCTCCGGGGGGTATGATCTACAGCGTGCCTATTACCGTAAACAAAACAACCTGTCTGCGGGCCAAAGCAATCAAGCCGGGCTACAGGTCTTCGGATATTAAGACTCATACATATATGATGAACGCCAGCGACGCTCACAGGTCACTGCCGGTGATTTCCCTCGTTGGCGACGATAGAAAAACTTTTTACGAACCGGACGGCGTAATGGCCATCGTAGGCGGAAGCTATGTCAACAACGGACAATGGTCCGCCAGCGGACAGGACAGCCATAACAACCCAATGCACCGTGGAATGGCATACGAACGCCCTGTCTCCTTCGAGTGGATGAAGCCGGAAAGCCGTGGCCGCAGCCTGCAGGACACGCCAGATCTCCAGATTAATTGCGGCCTGCGAGTACACGGAAGTAACTATATGCGACCGCGTTATACTCGCAGCGACGGCGTATGGAGCGGAAACTCCAAATACAGTCTCAGGCTTTACTTCCGCAGCAGATACGGCAAAAGCCGGCTTAATTATCCGCTGTTTCCTTTTGAGAACCAGCGATTCAAGAGTATTGTTCTCCGCGGAGGCCATAACGACAGGACCAATCCTTTCATCAAAGACGAGCTACAAAGACGCCTGCATAAGGATATGGGTAACGTTGCCAGCGTCGGTACCATGGCAAACCTATTCATCAATGGTGAGTACAAAGGATTTTTCAATCCGTGTGAACATATCAAAGACGAATTCTGCAGGCAATGGTACAAAAGCGACAAAGACTGGGACATCATGACAATGAACGGAGTCCGCGACGGCGATGCCGTGTCATTTAATGAGCTGACTAATTATGCCCGCAACAACAACCTCGCCAATGATATACATTATCAGTACGTCAGCGAGCGTCTCGATATTCCCGCATTCGCCGATTACCTCATCCTCCAGCTCTGGTCTGGTAACTGGGACTGGCCGCAAAACAACTGGTCCGCTGCAAGCGAACGCTCCGAAGAGGGAAAGTGGAGATTTTTCATCTGGGACATAGAAGGCGGAATGTATAACGACAGGCTCAATACCGTTTTTTTTGACAGTCTCAACTCCCAGGGAAACGCCAACGGCTATTTGTATCGCGCCCTCAAGGTCAACAACAACTTCAAACAAATCTTCGCCGACCGAATAAACAAACATTTCTATAACAACGGCGCACTATCGGAAGAAAACATTACCAACCGCTTCTTAGAGCTTCAGGATCAGATGTCGGGTGTCATACCCAATATGAATACATATACTATCGATACCTGGGTGCCGAATCGGCTTGATATCTTTTTGGCCGCCTGCATTAAGGAAGGCCTGTTTACCATTGCCGGCCCAACATTCAAAATAAATGATCTTGACCAGCACGGCGGCCATATTTCAGCCTCCGACACTCTGACAATAACAAGTACGGGCAGATTTAATACCCTTTATTATACTCTCGACGGCTCCGACCCGCGATTCCAGGGGCTGCCCCAGCAGGATACCAACGCCACTACCCTTGTTTATGAGAATAACGATAAGCGAGTCTTCGTTTCGTCACGCTCCTCCAGTGACATTTGGAAAGACCCCGGAGTTTTTAACGATTCCAGATGGCTGGAGTCCGTTGGAGGTCCGGGCGGTGTCGGCTACGACAGAAATTCAACTTACTCGCACCTTATCACACTTGACCTCGAAGAACAGATGTATGATAAAAATGCCGCCTGTTACATTCGCATCCCGTTTACCCTGGATGCTCGTCAGAGCGGTTATGACTCAATGGGGCTGAATATTCGTTATGACGACGGCTTTATCGCATACCTCAACGGCGTCGAAGTTGCCAGACGCAATTTCCTCGGCACGCCGGCCGCAAACTCCAGAGCCAACCAGGACCGGCCCAATACAGAAGCCTTCAACTTTGAGTACATCGACATCTCTGATTTCCTGAGTGAGCTGCAGACGGGTAACAATCTTTTAGCAATCCATGGTCTGAATTTCTCCCCCACCAGCTCCGAGTTTCTCATCTCCGCCGAACTGGTCGCCGGTAAAAGCAGTTCCTCTCCCGACGACAATAACGATAGTGACATCACAACCGGTGTGCTCCTGTATGATGGGCCAATCACGTTAACTCATAGCGCCCACGTAAAAGCACAGATATTGAATGGGCGATCATGGAGCGCCATGACCGAAGCAACTTTCGCAATCGGCCCATTAACTGACAACCTTCGCATCACGGAGATTATGTATAATCCATATAATCCGAACACCGAGTACGTTGAGTTGAAAAACATCGGGGCCGGAACGATTAATCTGAATCTGGTTAAATTTACAAACGGTATTGATTTCACCTTCCCGAATATGGAGCTTGCACCCAATGAATATGTCGTAATCGTTCAGGACCGCCAAGCCTTTGAAACCAGATACGGCCAAAGGATTAATATAGCCGGCGAATATTCACGCAGATTAAATGACGCGGGAGAGCGAATAAAACTGGAAGACGCTGCCGGTCAAACTATTCTGGACTTCGACTACAAAGACGGCTGGCGCTCGATTACAGATGGTGACGGTTTCTCTCTGACAGTAATTGACCCTGCCAACACTGACCCATACGGCTGGAACGAGAAAGACTCATGGCGAGGGAGTGCATATCTCAGCGGTTCGCCGGGTGAAGATGACAGCGGAATTATCCCTGCCCCGGGTGCGGTGGTTATTAACGAGGTGCTGGCTCATTCACACGCCGATGCTTCGGACTGGATAGAGCTGCATAATACCACCGACACTGCTATCGACATTGGCGACTGGTTCCTGAGTGACAGCAGTTCCGATTTAGCCAAATACCGGATTGCCCCGGGGACAATAATTGCTCCGAATGGATATATTGTTTTCTACGAAGACCAGCATTTCAACAACATAGCTGCTCCAGGTGCTTATCAGCCCTTTGCCTTGAGCGAGAACGGTGAACGGCTGTATCTAAGCTCGGCCGAAGGTATCCTGTTGACAGGCTATAGACAGGTAGAAGATTTCGGCGGCTCCCAGACCGGTGTATCTTTGGGCCGATACTATAAGCCCAGCACCGGTAACTACAACTTTGTTCCGATGTCGCAGAATACTCCAGGTTCAGCTAATGCCTATCCGAAGGTCGGCCCGATAGTCATCAACGAGATCATGTACAATCCATCATGGCCTGAAGGCGGCTCATATACTAATGACCAGTATGAATATGTAGAACTGCACAACATCAGCAGTGAACCTGTCACCTTATATCGTGACGACAAAGCTCAGCCGTGGAAGTTTACCGACGGTATTGACTTTACTTTTCCTGAAGATGTTCCCGTTACGATAGCTGCCGGGGGATATCTGTTGGTGGTCAAGGATCCGGAGGCGTTTTCCTGGCGGTATCCGGCCGTCCCTGTTGAGAATATTCTTGGCCCTTACAGCGGCAGCTTAAACAATGCCGGTGAGAGGCTGGAGCTTTCGATGCCGGGTGATGTTGATGAGACCGGCACACTTTATTACATTCGCGTTGACAGAGTCACTTACAGCGATGGTTCTCATCCTGAGGATTCACCCGATGGAATTGACCACTGGCCAACCGATCCGGACGACGGCTGGGTGTCTTTGTCCCGCGTGTCCGGCCAAAACTACGGCAACGACCCTTACAACTGGATCGCCTCTGCGCCTTCACCCGGATCCGTCAATCCGTAACATCACAAATAAAGTCAGCTTGTACAATGACCTTTGGCAAAGACAAAAACAGGCTAAGCAACAGGCAATATACTGGCTTTTTCAATTCTGATTTGTTATCTTATGGACAATAGAGCTTTACCGAATTTTCAAGTGCCTTGAAATGAGGAGTGTCAGATGTACAAATACATTTCTTTACTTGTTCTTTTCCTTGTAGTTCTTATTAATCCCGCTTTTACCAAAGCCGAAGACTGGCCTACCTTTATGCACGACAACCAAAGAAGCGGTGTTACTTCCGAACAGCTTCAACCACCCCTGAGCCAATCATGGGTGTTCAAATCAGCGCATCAGCCGCAGCCTGCATGGCCGCTCCCGGCAAAGCAGGATTTCTGGCACCGCCATTTTAACCTCAGGGCAACAACAGCTTATGACCGGGCATACCATGTTGTTGGAGCCGGTGACATGGTGTTCTTCGGCTCATCGGCGGATGATAAAGTTTATGCTCTGGACGCACTGACCGGCCAGGAACGCTGGGCGTTCTTCACACAGGCACCTGTCCGGCTGGCCCCTTCCGTATCGGGTAACAAAGTGTACGCCGGTTCTGATGATGGTTATGTCTATTGCCTCTCGCGTGATAACGGCTCGCTGATATGGAAGTACAAGGCGTCCGATAGTCAGCTTATGATTCCGGGTAATGAACGAATCATATCAACCTGGCCGGTACGAACGGGCATATTAATTGACAAAGGAAATCTGTACAGCACCGCCGGCTTGTTCCCCAATCAGCAAACATTCCTGCTGGCGCTCGATGCCGAAGACGGTTCGGTAACATGGAAGCAGAAGGTCGATGTCTCACCGCAGGGTTATATGTTAGCCTCGGACAAGCAGCTATATGTTCCGACAGGACGAACAAACCCGGCGATTTTCGCCCGCGACGATGGCAGGTTACTGGGACAACTACCCAGTGCCGGCGGAACCTTCGCGCTGTTGGCACAGGACGTTCTTGTCACCGGGCCTGGCCGCGGCTCAAAAGAGCTTAACGTAGCCGACGTCGATACGCAGTACAAAATCGCAACGTTCGATGGTTTAAGCATGTTGGTGAACGGCTCAATTGCGTACACGCTTTCCGAAAAGAAACTCTCAGCCCTCAATCGGGACCTGTATCTTAAGTTGTCGAGAGAAAGAAATAAATTAAGCGACCAGTCTAAAAAGCTCAGAGACCAGTTAAAGAAAGCAGACAAAAACACAGACATAGCAAAGCAATTGATAGGAAACTTACGCACAATCACAAATCAAATCAGTGAATTATCAAAGAAAATGAAGGACTGTTACCTCTGGACGGTTGACTGTGATTACCCGCACTCGATGATTATGGCAGGTAATGTCCTTTACCTCGGTGGAGATAACAAGGTAGCCGCCTTTGAGGCCCAAAATGGTAACGCTATCTGGACCGCTCCTGTTGAAGGCAAAGCGTTTGGCTTGAGCGCAGCAAATGGCGGGCTTTATGTCAGTACCGACAAAGGGCAAATACACTGTTTTAGAAGCGGCCTGAAAACCGGCACAACAGTGATAGCAGCAAAAACACAAACCAATCCTTATCCTAATGATTCTCTTACGAAACTATATGCCCGGGCGGCAAAGCTCATAACCGAACAAACAGGCATCACAAAAGGATACTGCCTCGTTCTTGATAACGGCCGGGGAAGATTGGCCTCTGAGCTTGCCCGAAAAACTGACCTGAAAATAGTCGGCGTCGAAAAAGACTCCGGTCAGGTAGCAGCCGCACGAAACGCCCTCGACAAGGCCGGACTTTATGGCAGAGTTGTTGTGCATCAAAAAGAGTCTGCAACGCTGCCTTATACACAATACTTCGCTAATCTCATAACCTCAGACCATGCCCTTAGAACAGGTGAGCTTCCTTCGGCGCCGGACGAAGTTTTTAAAGTGCTCAGACCTTATGGCGGGACTGTCGCTTTGGTTCTGCCGGCCAATAAGTTCAACCGGCAAAAACTTCAAACGTGGGGACAACCATTTCTGAACGACTGGAATATACTCAATATGGGCGAAATTGTCCTGGCATGGGCCACACGCAAAGAGCTGGAAGGCGCAGGAGAATGGACACACATTTACGCAGAACCGGGTAATGTAGCCTGCAGCCAGGATACAATCGTCAAGGGTGACATGGCTGTCCAGTGGTTCGGCCTGCCCGGACCAAGATATATGATTGACCGTCACCACCGCAATATACCGCCTCTTGTTAAAGACGGGCGTCTATTCGCTCCGGGCGATAATGTGGTTTTTGCCGTAGATGCCTACAACGGAACAATCGAATGGAAAATCGAGGTCCCCAATTCACGCCGCCTTGGGGCATTTCTGGATTGCGGCAGTATGGCCGTGGACGAACAGTTCCTGTATCTGGCTGCCGAAGACAAATGCCACGCTTTCGATGTTCAAACCGGTCAGCGCCGTATTACTTATAAATTGCCTCAACTAATCAGTTCCGAGCCGCGCCAGTGGGGCCTCGTCGCATACACCGATAACATACTTTTCGGAAGCGGCCGAAGAAAAGGAGCTTCCTATACAGAGACCAGCTATGAGACGGACGATGCGCTCTGGTACAGAGACATGAAGGTGGTGGTAAGCGATTATCTGTTCGCAATGGACAAGACAAAACGCCGGCTGCTTTGGAAATACAAAAGCGGGCTTATCCTGAACACCACTATTGCCATAGGCGGCGGAAGAATATACTTCATCGAAACCAACAGCCCGAAAGCCATGGCCGACACCCTTGGGCGGATGCCAGTCAAAACATTATTCGACGGAGGCGACCAATATCTCGTTGCTATTGATACCGAGACCGGTGAGGTACTCTTCAAAGAAAAAATCGATGTCAGTAATTTTAAAGAGCCCGTGTATATTAACTATGCCAAAGATATACTTCTTTTAAGCGGCTCCAGACTCGATGGACGCTCCATTGGCTATTATTATAAAACTTATAATGCGCGTTCCGGCAAACTCCTCTGGCAGACAGACCATATTACCAACCTCGCCATTGACGGCGGTCATGGTGAATACAATCGTCACCCGACGATTATTGACGAATCAGTTTATGCCTGGCCCTATACGTACGACCTGAAAACGGGCAAAAAAATCGAAGGATGGGAATTTGACCGTCACGGGCACGGCTGCGGGGGAGTCTCAGCCTCGGCACAATGTTTGTTCTGGCGAGGCGGCAATCCATGGATGTACGACCTGGGCCCCAATGGAGGGCCACGCCAGCTAAATAAAGTCTCACGACCGGGCTGCTGGATCAATATTATACCTGCCGGTGGGCTTGTTCTTATTCCCGAAAGCAGCTCGGGTTGTACATGCAGCTTTCCCATACAGACCTCGATGGCCTTTGTTCCTAAATAGACTCGTGAAACAAAAATCGGAGCTGAACAGGTTCCTTAGCTAAAACTATTTGAACTCTCTCGTATATCGAGTGCGGCAAAAGCATGAACTCAAAACAACGGATAGCCTCAGCGATGGACCATAAAAAGCCGGACCGGGTTCCGGTAATGTGCCAGCTTGCTCTCGGCCACTACTTCTTACACTGCAATTACAATCCTTCGGAAATCTGGTTCAACAGCGAAACCTTTGCCAAAGCCCAGGTTGAATTACAGCAAAAATATAACTTCGACGGCATCCTGTTAAACTTACCCGGCAGACCGCCAGACTGGAAAAACAATCTTAAGTCATATAAGAAAATCGGCAATAACGAACACCTGCTGTGGAAGTCGGGACTGGAAACAGTCTTCCCTCCTGATGATAATCCGCAGACATACAAGCCTGAGCAAATGCCTCTTGAGCGGGCGAACTATAATACCGTTGACATTGACGACCCCGCCACATACAGATTGTCCGGCTATGTATGGAACACATGGCACATCCCCGAGCTATGGGAAATCGAGCCCAAGGCTGACCTTTGCGAGCCAACTGCTTATCCTGAATGGTTCACAGGCACGCTTCGCAAAGCCCGGCAGCTTGCACCAGACATCTCAATACACGCAGAAGTATTCTCGCCTTTCACTCATCTTATGGAGTTGTTCGGGTACGAACAGGCCCTTCTTGCCCTTCTCGATAATCCGGCTACCTGCCATAAGGCGCTTGAATTTTTTACGCGAATGGTTCTTGCGCAAGTTGAATTATACGCCGGATGCCACCCTGATGCCATCCTTGTAAGTTCGGCCTTCGCAGGCGCAGGCTTCATCAGCCGTCAAATGTATGAAGAATTCGTAGCCCCTTATGAAGACAGCATCTATAAAATGATACTCAGATTCGGCATTAAATCATACGTTCACACCTGCGGCGCAATCGGCGACCGTCTGGACCTTATGAGCCGGACCGCCGTTGATGGAATTGACACATTAGACCCCCCGCCACTCGGTACCGTACATTTGGAAGATGCGAAATCAAAGTACGGCCGCCGATTCTTTTTCAAAGGAAACCTCGATGCCGTCAATGAGATGCTCAATGCCGATGACAAAACCTTTGAACAGGCCGTAAAGGAAAAAATCAGAATCGGCAAGCCCGGCAGCGGATACATACTTTCTTCGGCATGCAGTGTAGCCCCCCACGTCAAACCCAAAAGACTAAAAAAACTCGCAGTCCTGGCAGAACAATTCGGCAAATACTAACAGAAAAAATTGTAGGCTATCCTCCCCACACCAATCCTAAATTTTTCATTCCGTATTCTTAATTTTGCTGTCATCCTGATTATTATTTTGCTCATCTGTGTGGTTTTGCGTATCAGGTAGAGAACCATTGGTCGATATAGCGGCTATCAGTGCACGTGCCACCCAGAAGCCGCTGACAATCACAAATAAGGCCGCAATCACAACAAGAACTATGATTACTACTCCAATCATTTACGCTCCTCGCGAATTTTTGCAATCCAGTGTCCAACTACGTACGCCAATAGTGCCGCACCAAGGGCCGGAATAATAGCGGGCACTTTAGTCACAGACGGGATGATAAACTGAAAATATACTGCAACAAGCGTACCAATACCCATCGATAAGATTCCGGCCAGCGGACGCGGACGCTTTATCCACAATCCGATTATTAGTGCAGGCAGAATCGCTGGGGCCCAAATGCTATAGCAGATAAGCAGGCCGCTGATAATACTCGGAACTGCTACAGCGCCTACGGCGGCAATTGCAGCAATAATTATAGTGGCGCTTCGACCAATGATCAGAGCCTTATCGTCAGGTACGTTGGCAAACGGCTTGACGATATCCTGAGTAAATGCCACGGCACCGGCGTTGAGAAGTGAATCAAGACTGGACATAACTATCGAAACAAGAACGACCAGCAAAAGTGCATAACCCTCGGCAGGCATAACTGATTTGACCAGCTTCAATAAAACGTCATCTTCAACTGTGCCCTCCGGGATTATACTCCTGGCCGAAATACCCAGTGCTGCCATAACCATAAACCAAGCCACGCTAAAGATACCCGCCGATATAAAACCGTTTCGTGATATCCGGGTGGTTCTGGACGCCAGCGCCCGATTTGCGTAGGGTGGTATCAGCGTTTCCCCAAGCAAAAAGGCCGTCACAAGACCGACAATCTCAATATATGATGTCGAGCCAAGCCCATTGGAGGTGGCAGCCGACGCCTCTTTGGCGAAAGTCGCCGCACCCCCATCCAGATGGAACAACAATACAAACAATAACGTAATAGGCAGTAATATGGCGAACGCGGAGAATTGAAAAGCGTCGGTTATTACGCTCGCCCGTAATCCGCCGAATGTCGTATATAGTGCCGTAACACCGACGACTATGACCACAGACGACCAGTGAGGCAGTCCGAAGATGTTTTTCAATACGTCACCGCCGGCCTTGGCCATAACCGCTGCAAAGCCGGCACATAATCCAACGGATATAATCCCGGCAAGAACCTGGCAATCACGGTTGTACTTCTGGCCTATTGCATCGCCCAATGTGTGACAGTTTTTCAGTGCTCTGAGCCGGGGAGCCACAAGCAAACCGACTAAGATGTTCTGGGCCGAATATGCCAGGCCTATACCAAGAAAAAGTAAGCCGCTGTTGAAACCCCTGCCAACAAAGCCGATTGAAAAGCCCGGCCCAACATAAGTAGCGGCAAGACTGCCGAATACCAACGCCAGCGGAAGTGCCCGTCTTGCCAATGAAAACTCTTTAAACTCACGGGCTGCGCGCGCACGAACAGCCACAAATGTAAGCACAACCACGTAGGCTGCAACAACAGCCATAGAGAAGACCGTATGCACAGTATCGTCCTAATCCGGCACCTTTTAATTGATTATTTTCTATTGATTATTGATTATTTGATGAACCGCCTTCGGGGGCATTTCTTTATCATTAATCTTTAATCAATACTCATTCCGTAGCGCCTTCGGCCTGGTTTAGACAGTAACTTCCAGATGTCTATTCACGCTTGCTCTGAAACTTTTCTTCTTCCAGCTCGTTAATTACCGCATTCAACTCGGACTCGGTCTGAATCCAGCCAAATCGCGCATCGACAAGAAAAGTACGGTACCATTGAATCAAATTCTTCGCAAAGTCTTCATCTTTGCAGTAAATCCCAAACGATATTTCTCCCGCATGTGAGCCGGTCTTTCTCGGCTTTTTGGGAAAGGCCAGAAGAACCGAGCTTCTGGTTAAAAGAAATTCCAGGTCGGCAACCTGACTGTTGTAAATCCGGACCCTCCCTGCTTCTATCGCCTCAGGATACTTGCGAAAAAGGAACCTCGCGGCGTTCGCAAAATCAGGCACGCTTAAATTCATTGCCCGGTGTATTCTTACATCACTGTATTCTTCTATGATTTCATACAAAGTGCTAAGATAATCCTCTATCGGCTTTCTCTCCCCTTCGAACAACATACATGTCCAAAGCTCACTGTAGCCCGTCGAATCAAGCTGCTCCTGCAGCATTCTCTTGGCAACATTATAGGTTTCACTTCGACTGACCAATACCTTCAGCAGGCGTTCTGTCAGAATTTTCGCCCAGGCAGGCATGTCATTTGGCAGGGACTCCGGAGGACAAACACCAAGCCGGGTCAGGAGTCTTAGAAACTGCTTTTGGTCGGAACCGTAGAACCTTCTGCCGACAACGCTGCCCACATTGCCGTCACATTCCATACCATATTGTTTATGATAGCCAAACGACAGGCGGTGAACTTCATAGTCCTGGTCAATCAGCCTCTTCTCCAACTCACCAATCAGCCAGAGAGCCTGCTTCTCAGGCGCTTTGTCAATCGACAGATGAACATTCGGACACAGCACTATGGGCCTCTTGCCTATCATCTCAGACAGCGAGCCGAATTCCTCCGCCGCCTCTTCCACCTCCTCTTTACTGTCATACATCTCTACACAAACAAATACCACCAGCACGTTCTCGAAAATCTTTTTCGGCTGCTGCTCTGATATCGTTAAAGGATCTATCCGTGAAGACTTCTTTTTGTCCTCAAAATAGCAGGATGAACATTGGTAGCAATCCAAAATCATATTGGTTTCTAAGCCCTGCTTTCCCTTTTGGCTGCGCTCCCGGTACGACTGCGGCGTTTGCCGGGCAGCGAGGCCTTGGATTTCTTCAAACGTGATGCAATCTCAGCGTCAACACGGGATATAAACAGGCTCACATTCGGCGCTACTGCCTTGTCCGCGAATCCGACACCATTAAGAATTCGCGATATCTCTGTCGCATCCCAAAACTCCCAGGAAGAAGCTATCCTTTCCGCTTCCTCACGCGTAAGTGATTTCAGAAAAGCCGGAATACAACCATCACGAAGGGCATCGGAATAGTCAACCAGCAACTCATGAATTTCTCTGTTCGTATCAGACATCTTTCTACCTCCCGTACTAAATACATTATCAGTCTTCACGATTGTAATAGCACAGCATCTTTCTAAGTTTCAAAATAGTCCTGAATTCAAGCATTTTCACCGCCCCGACCGTAGTCTTGAGCTCATTTGCAATCGCCCTGTTCGAGGCCCCTTCCATCCAAAGCTCTATCACTCTGCGCTCACGGGCCTTTAGTTTACCCAGCGCCTGAGAGAGAATATCCTGAAGCTCCGAGCTTGACACCATCTCAAGAGCACCGATTTCAGGGGCAATAAGATCCTTCAGGCTGTTTTGTGACAGATATAAATTTCGGTTTCTTCTCCTGTAAACTTCTCTCAGGCGATTACGCATATAATACAGATATACGGTCTTCAACAGTTGTTTCTCACTCGTTATATTACACAAACGCTCGGGCTTTTCCCAAATATCGGCATATACATCTTCCAAAACGTCCTCACACTCTACCTCGTTACCGAGATAGCGATACAAATATTTCATGAACATTCCAAACGTAGCCCGCACAAAAGGCTCCATTGCCCGGCGACGCCTTTCGACGTCCGTGGCCGTGAGTCCTTTCAATGCGTTTCGCAGCCGCTTATTCATACAAAGTCTCTTGCTTCCAAGTTCATTTCCGTATCCCCCGTTACACTAAAACTGCTCTGTTGCAAAACTTTTTCCCTGTCTTTAACAGAGACCAACTTGACGATTGGTAACAACAATTATATATCAAGCTCAAAAGTTCATCAACTATCAAGTTATTAAAAAGCATAACGGGGACAAAGCGGTCACTTGAATCGGTTATAATCCAAACGCACGAATCGTCTCCCGGCTGTTAAAATCCGTATATAGGTCTTAACTCATCTTCAGTCGGCAATTGGCGATAATACTCACCTCTTGTACCAACATAACCGACCCCATGTCTTTTGAGACGTACTTGACTTATAGAACCGTTACTGTTGGTAATATTAACCGCAACAGTTCTCATTTCCTGACGCATATAGGCCCTTTCGGCCTGTTCCCTTGTCTTGTCGCTTTCGTTTCCGAACATATAGCCGGCCGCTCCTCCTACCGCTGCCCCGATTAAAGTCGCCTCACTGTCACCGCCGGCCAACTGGCCGATACTCGCACCGGCCAAAGCGCCGACAGCGCTGCCGAACTGAGCATCGCTCTCGCAACCGACGAAGAACAACAAACCAAAACTCAAAACCGCTGCTGCTAAAATTGTCGTCAGTTTCTTTTCCATTTTACATCTCCTTCAAATCAATTACATCCGTTCCTAAATGCGTTATTAGTCTGTTACCGGCAGGCCTGGGCCGGTTCGAGGTAACATTCCAGCCACTGTGAGGCCATTACGGCATAGTCTTCAAAATCTATTTTACAGTCACCGTTAATATCACCGGCCATCCCGGATGTGCACCAGGCAACCTCGGGCCCATCGAGTACCACTGCATAAATTTCCGAATTTCCATTGCGGTTGTCCTGCCAAACCACCACGCTGCCGCTAATGGCGGGATTGGTCTGGTCGTGAGAATCATCGGTGATTTGAAATTCCTTCCGCGTCATAAGATTATAGCCGAATATGTCCCAGTTGTTATTTCGGTTGTCCTGCCAGACAATTATGTTGCCATCAATGTCGGGATTCGTCTGAGAAAATTCGTTTGCCGCAACTGCAAACTCAACAATATTGTTGGGATCGGCCTGCCGGAGCGTCTCGAAGTCGGAAATATCAGCCGCATAAATATCCCAGTCACCAAAAAAGTTGTCCTGCCAGACGACTATATTACCCCAGATAGCCGGGCTTTGCTGGTCCTTTTCAATATACGAAACAGCAGCCTCCACTGGCTTGTTCCTTTGCCATATATCAGCGGCATAAATATCCCAATCGCCAAAACCGTTGTCCTGCCAGACAACAGTTGTCCTGAATATGGCAGGAGACTGCTGGTCATGCTCGAATGCGGCGATTTGAAATTCCGCCGGATTACCCAGGTCGGTAATGTCAGCGCCAAAAACATTAAAATCACCGGCCTCGCCATCTTCCCAAACGACCGTATTACCATGAATTGCGGGACTGCATTCATTATTATCAGCAATATCTGAAACTGCAAAAATCAGTGGCTCATTCAAATCGTTAATATCCGCCGCACGAATATCCCAGTCTGCAGAGCCCTCCCATACAACATAATCCTGCCACACTACGATATCTTCATAAACAGCCGGGTTTTTCTGGTCGTTTGCATCACCAATGACAAAGGCTGCCGGCTCACCCGGATTGTTTATATCTGTAATATAAATATCATAGTCTCCATATTCGGTAACGAATTGCTGCCATACTACGATATTGCCCCAGATATCAGGCGCTTGCTGTTCATCGGTTGCCGGCCAGAGAGCAAATTCGGCCCAGTTGCCGGCCTGACCGACAGACACCAGAATACCCATCAAAACAATAACCTCTGTAGATATTGTAAAGTATCTGATTTTCATCGCTTTACCTTGCGTTGCGAATATTTACTGGTTAACACTTTCAACCGTACTGTTTTCGGCCCTGATTTTTTCCAGGACGTTAAGCAGCGTTGTTGCTGCTACAGCATTTTCCATATCAAGGCTGGCATACTGCAGGGGTCCGACGGCCTCGTCAAGCTTGCCGATACCAAGCAGTTGATAACCCAAAAGAAGTTGAAGGTCCGCATCAAAGCTGTACAGTTCCGCCCTTTCGGCAAGCAGATTAATTTGCTCGAAAAGCACATCGTCATCAGAATACAGACCGCGCGGATAAAAAACGCCTTCCTTGTCAGGTGTAACATTCGCCAGGGTACTACGAAGAACCTCTGCCGCTTCTGAATATTGTTCACGAGCAAAAAGAGCCTGAGAGTAGGCAAACGGAACTATTATATCATCAGGTGCAAGTGCCATCGCTTCGCCGAACTTTTCAATAGCAATATCGTAATTGTCAACCTCAAAGGCCTTGACGGCATCTTCGAAGTACCTGTCCGCCAGCGTCACCTCACCCGGTTCTTCAGCCGCCTGCTGAGCTAACTTCTCGCGGACATCGGCAAAAGTGTTATGGTCAACAGGTACAATACCATTTACCACCGGCCCGGACACAACAGCATTGTCATCGTTGTAATAGTTGTAAGTGTAGTAGTTATGAGTATCGCCTTGTACTTCACGGGCAATCGGGTAATAACCGTACCAGGCATAAGGATGGTAGCCGTACCAGTAATAACGTCTGTGTCTGTAACTTAACGGCCAGTAACCTCCCAGGCTGACGAAGATATATTTCCGGTGATAATAGGGATAGATATATCTGAATGTGGACCAGGGACCGAAGTTGTAATACAGCATATGACGATATCTTGGCCAGATTGATCTGTGGCATAACCGGTCACGCCAGTCTATATACGAATGGTCATAGTGATAGTCGTGACTTATTATATGCGGACGGTCGTGATATCTTACATGTGCATATCCACGTGAAAAACTTCCCAGTCTGTAACTGTGCAGAGCAGTCCTGTCTCCATGCTGAGCATCGTGCAAAACCACACTATCTATAACAGTTGTTCGCCTCTCCGGAACAACTTTTCTTATCCTTGTACGAGGCGATAACCTGCTAAAGCCCCTTGTGTTCGTGCTTTTATGTTGTCGGCTTATTCCAAGCCTCCTTTCAGATTCATTGGTGGCACGCCCGTCTCGAGAGCCTCGGGAGAACCCACCTTCTCTGGAATCACGGCCGCTCCTGTCTCCTGATATTCTGCTGCTACCGGTCCCCAACCTGCTGCTGCGATCTTCTCTTCCCGTAGAAGTGGGAACAGAACTTTTTCTGTCCCTGATTGAACTGCCGATGCGCGAGGACCTGCTTGAGCTTATACGACTGCTCATTCCGTCATCTTTTGGTCGTGTAACTCGCGAACTCGGCGTTCTTGTGCTGATTGAGCTACCGATACGCGATGACCTGTTCGAGCTTATACGACCGTTCCTACTGTCGGCCTGAGGCTGTGTACTGCGAGCACTCGGCGTCCTTGTACTGATGGAGCTGCCGATGCGAGATGACCTGCTCGAGCTTATACGGCTGCTCGAACTGCCATCTTGCGGTCGTGTAACTCGCGAACTCGGTGTTCTCGTACTGATGGAGCTGCCGATGCGCGAGGACCTGCTTGAGCTTATACGACTGCCCGAACCACCAGCTTGTGATTTTGATATACCGCGAGCACTTGGTGTCCTTGTACTGATTGAGCTGCCGATACGCGATGACCTGCTTGAGCTTATACGACCGTTCGAACTGCCGGCCCGCGGCTGTGTGCTGCGAGCACTCGGTGTCCTTGTACTGATTGAGCTGCCGATACGCGATGACCTGCTTGAGCTTATACGATTACCTGAGCTGCTGGATGGACTGCGGGTGCTGGAAGTAACTCCCGACCGTATAGTAACAGGCCGGCTGACTGATGTTCGACTGGATTGACTGCTGGTACTCCCCCTGCTGGGTATGCGGACGTTTACTCTACTGGTAGTTCTGCTCGAACCGCTACTTCGTGGAGAACTGCTTCGTGTTGGAATGCTCCGCGTTGGACTGCTCCGCAGAGAACTACTTCGCGTTGAACTAATTCGTGGAGAACTGCTTCGCGAAGAGATACTGCTCCGACTTGTTGAAGCCCTTGGCATAGTCGTCCTGGTTGGAGTTCTGACGGATCGCGACGAGGTAGTAGTCCTGGAGGAGCTTGATCTGCTGATCGAAGGTTGCCGGCTGCGGGATGAGGAAGACCGTGAAGTTTGCCGGCTTCTGGAGGATGAGGAAGGCCTTGAAGTTTGCCGGCTTCTGGAGCTGCTACCGCTCGATTTACTGCTTTTGCTGGATGCCTTCTCAGCCAAAACCGGCTCAATAGTCAGTATTAGGGCCAAAAACAACGTTCCAACAAAAATTTTAACGTTTTTGGGGTATTTTAGCGTTGCCATAATACTTCTCCTTAAATACTTAATGTAAAAACATATACATTCGAGACTTCTTCTCTATCTATTAAAGGCACTACATTGGGTTCCGGTAACAAGAATTTTGCCAAAAAATCGCTATTTTTTAGCTTTTTGTATATGGAAAACGAGAAAGGCGCCCTCAAATGCGTCATCCGGTGCCGCATCGATTGGTTTGTTTGGGGGATTTCTAACGGAATTCCGGCTCCAGGCAAAGATGGGCCTGCCGGTAATTTTGTATTTAACTAATAATCCTGCTGCGTATCTACAGTGCTTAATAAACAACTAATTTCACATTTTTAAGATACTCTTTAATGAGCACCTGCAAATGAAATGATGGAATGAAAACCTGTAATCTGTCAACTGTTAACGGCACGCCGTCTTCGACAGCTATTGGTTGCTGTATTTGCACAGTCCTTGCACCAAACAGCCAATCCGTCTTTATGTCTGCTATGTTGGTAATATTGGTTCTCGGCCTTCCACTTTTTACATCTGCCGCACCGCTTTTGCTTAACACATCCGGCAACACGATGAAGGTCTTTATAGTTGTTGTATTTTTTCACAGAACCTCTTTTTTTCTCGTAACGTTCTCTCGCATATTCAGACTCACATTCCCTGCACCAAATCCTCAGCCCGTCCGCGCGGGTACGATTCTTGCCAAACTCATTCTCGTCTTTACTTTTTTTACATTTACTGCATTGCTTCATTTTTTACATCCATAGCTTAAACCATCCATAGCAAAACTCGCCGATCTCTTCGACATCGGCTTTTTCCACAATCCGGGATTCTACCACACATTTTCTCAAAAGACAAATACTCGTTTGAAAAATTTTCTTGATTGGTACTAAAAAAGTGTATAATCAGGCCTTTCAGGTCGGAATATTCCACAAAAAAACCAACTCGACAGACCCTGCCTGCCACTTTTTCGCTTCGTCCGTCTATGCCAAGGTGCTCATTCGTTATTATAATCTCCTGCTTTTGCAAATGCAATTCTATGACCTAAAATCCGATGTGCAGCTTGTCATTCTTAAATAATCAGGATTTGAAATAATAATAATTTTTCACCTGAATACCCGAATCACACCAGTTGGATATCCAAAAAAAAATCTCTTGACTAAGACCGAAAATATGTGTATTTTCCCAATACATTACGCAAAAAGGATTTTGTGGTCTTGACAATGAAAATAGCAGTCAACCAAAGAGAAGAGCAAAGATTGTGTTATCGTTGGCCCGTTCGCTTCGCAAGGAGCGTGAAGGAAAAGCCCTCTCCGGGCCAGATTGTCGATGTCTCCAGTTGGAATTTGTCTTTTCTTTGCCACGCTGATAAAAAATGCCCAAGCCCGGAACAATTGGTAACCGTTGACTTTGGCGTCCCTTACTTCGATTCAGTCGATTCATTCGATACGGTATTTTTCAATCGCATCGGACGTGTCTCTCGCGTCGATAACCTCACCAACCTCGTAAATCGCGTTCTAATCCAGTTCTCCAGACCATTATTCTTCAGGCCGGGCGAACAGAACATCAGCGAATCCGATGCCCTGCAAAGGCTCGAAGACAAAGCTCAATCAATTTCCAAAGCTGAAGAAGAAGCCCGGCTCTACAGTGAAGCACTGCTTAAAGCCGAGGAAAAAACAACAATCTATGCACAGGCCAAAACGAAAGCAGAAAAAAAACTAAAGGCCGAAATCAAGGCAAGAAGCAAAATCGAAGCTAACTCAAGGGAACAGACCGAAGAAAAACTCAGAGCTTACATCGAAGAAAAAGAAGAGGCCGAAGAAAAACTCGAAGCTTACGCCGATGAAAAAGAAAGAGCCGAAGAAAGAGCAAAAACACAGGCAATCGCAACAGCCAAAGCCCGCGCTAAGGTCGAATCCGAAGCAAAAGCAAGAATCGAAGCCGAGAGCAGGGCCGAAGCCGAAATACAGGCAAGAATTGATGTTCAAAAACAAGCGGAATTTGATATCGAGGAAATCACAAAAGCTCACGCTGAAAAATTGATACGGTTTGAAGAAAGATTAAAATCCTATGCCGAAGCAAAAGACCGTACAGAAGAAAAACTAAAGGCTGAAATCGAAGCAAGATGCAAAATAGAAGCTAACGCAATAGCTCAGGCCGAACAAAGTGCAAAAACACAGAACACAGCGGCCACCGAAGCCGAATTGAGAATTCAGGCACAAAAGAAAGCCGAAGACTATGCCCATAAAAAAGCAATCTTTGAAGACCAGATGCAGCAGAAAATTAAATCTTATAACGGCCAGATAGCTGAAATCAAAGCCGAAGCTGCCGAGGAAATTGCTAAAGCAAAAGCTGATGCGGCAGAAACAATAACCAGACTCAAAGCCCAGCTAAAACACAATCCCCAACCATATACCCGGGCAAATATCGGAACCGAACCAAAGATAACCATCAAAACCATAAACTCCCCCAAAACAACCTTCGTAAAAAAAGTGGATAAACTCATTAAAGACAAGGGGACAATTTTTTAACATATTACTAACAGCCGACAGTCAACTACCGCCCTGCCCGGGCTCACCCCGTAGCTTTGTCAGGGACTTTCCTTTCCTATGGACTTGTTCCGTAGTATTACTCGATACTGCATTATGGTAAGGGGTTTTCTGTAAGCGAAAAAACGGGAGACAGGCGCCCCCCCCAATTGCTTAAAAAAGCCCTGGTTGAGCCCACCTGCCTCCCTCAGTGAAGGAAAGAGTATTATGCCTGTTATTTTATTAAGGTCGAATGACTTGTCCGGATAATCCCCTCCACATATATAAAATATAACTTATCAATCTCGATAAGCAAAATAATCGTAGTTTTTTTTTGATTCCAACTATTATTATCGGCCCCAGCAAATTTTTCTACTCTATTTTACAGATCTCGGGCTGCTGTTTAGTTTCTGAGATATTAATGGACTATTCTTTTGGAGTTTACCCTGTGAGATAACAAAGTTTATCTGACGGGAAAGATAATATAGAAGAAATTCACGGACGGCAATTGCAGGAATAAATTGTTTTCGTCAAAGATGACTCTGCCTGGATTCTGTAGATGATTGATGCCTGATGAATTGATCAGCTAAGCACGCTGAATTAATTACTTCTCTGGTTTATTGGACTTATTGTCCTCTTTTTCCAGACTTTGAGCGATTTGTTTCAACTGCTCGCATATCTGCCTGTTCTGCCTGAGAAGAAGCTCAAGCTGCGAATGTATCGTCTTTGAGCCGAAGATACTCTGGGCAAATACGAAAAAAAACATCACTGCCAGCGCCCCCCCGATAGAGATAAAGCTCACCGCCCATAAAATCTTCTCCACAAGCTCGAACAAACCAGCATCTACCATACCGTTACCTTCGAATATAAAAAGCTGCAAATATCCATCTCTCCTCAGGTTGACCTCATTATAATAACCAAAACCCACACTCCGGTCAATCCAAAAGTTGCGCCCAGCCCCCCCACATTTATTAAATACCAAAAAAAATCCTTGTCGTTTATATCTCAAATACTATATTATTTGAGGTTTTGGAGAAGTTTGTTAATGAATACCCGGAAATAAACTGTTTGGAGGCTTAAAAAGTGGCTAATACCGAAGACATTCGTAACATCGTTATCTTAGGACACGGCGGCAGCGGCAAAACATCCCTCACTGAGGCAATGCTGCACAAAACCGGAGCTACAAACCGGCTCGGAAACGTTGACGATAAAACAAGTACATGCGACTACTACGATGAGGAAAAAGAACACCAGCATTCCATCCAATCCGCGATAGTCAACATCCAGCACGCCGGCAAGCTGATAAATATCATCGATACCCCCGGATATCCCGACTTTATAGGCCCCTCTATAAAATCAATACCGGCCGCCGAAACAGCAATAATAGTCATCAGCGCCGCCGCGGGCATAGAAACAAATACGCGAAAAATGTCCGAATTAGCCGTAAAAGCCGATATCCCCCGCCTCATCGTAATAAATAAGATGGACGCTGAAAACGTTTCCCTACCTGAGCTTATAAAAAATATTCAGGCCACCTTCGGCTCGCAATGCCGCTGTGCTAATCTGCCAGGCGCTGATAAAGCATCCATTATCGACTGTATCGAAAACGACTCTGGCGATTCGCCGCTAATGGACGTCGCCCAGGCCCACACCGACCTGATCGAAAGCGTCATAGAAGCCGACGATGAACTCATGGAAAGCTACCTCGGAGGAGAAGAAATACCCCCGGAAAAAATAGCCTCCGTATTCGCAGAGGCCTTAAAAGCCGGAACTCTCACCCCGATAGTTTTCACAGATGCCCGCAAAGGAACCGGCGTACAAGAGCTTCTGGATATCATTGCCAATGATACACCCTCGCCCAGCCGGGCGAAGCCCACCGTCCTCAAAGATGGCGACAGCTCTACGGAACTTTCCGCTGATCCTGCCGGACCGCTGGCCGGACTGGTCTTTCGAGTAGGCTTCGATCCTCGCTCGAATATGAAGTATTCTACAATCCGCATCTTCAGCGGAACAATTAAAGCAGACACTCATTTGCTCCGCAACGACGAGAAAAAGAGCATTAGACCGGGTCATATCTTAAAATCTCAGGGCGGCGAAAATAAGGAAGTCGATGCAGGTATTGCCGGTGACATTATTACCCTGGCAAAGGTGGAAGAGCTGAGAACCGGCGACCTTATACACGATGGCAAAGTATCCGGAAAATTCGAAATGCCCGCCGCTCCGGAACCGATGTTTTCATTGGCACTTGAGCCGGCCACGAGAGGCGACGAACAGAAAATCGGTACTGCTCTTGAAAAATTATGCGAAGAAGACCCCTGCTTCAAGATTACCAGAGACGCCCAGACAAAGGAGCTTGTTGCCAACGGACTTGGTGATTTGCACTTGCGGATAATGCTTGAAAAAATGAAAAACCGCTATAAACTTTCAATAACAACAAAGGAGCCTAAGATTCCTTACCGCGAAACAATTACCGCCAAAGCCAAAGGCCACTACCGCCACAAAAAGCAGAGCGGCGGAGCAGGACAATTCGGAGAAGTATATCTTCGCGTCGAGCCGGGCGAACGAAATTCCGAGCCGTCTTTAGAGTATAGCTGGGATATCTTCGGTGGTTCAATCCCGGGACAGTTTGAACCGGCTGTTGCCAAAGGAGTTAACGATGTAATGAAGTCTGGGGTCGTCGCGGGATTCCCACTGCAGGATGTAAAAGTGTCGGTTTATGATGGAAAATACCATCCGGTCGATTCGAAGGAAGTGGCGTTCCGCGCAGCGGGCAAGGGAGCATTTATCGATGCCGTTCAAAAGGCAAAAGCCGCCCTGCTCGAGCCGATAGTGGATATGGAGATTACTATACCCGCTGAGAATATGGGTGATATCGCAGGCGATATGGCATCCAAACGCGGCAGAGTAATTGGACAGGACATGCTGCCCGGAAATTATATTGTCGTTAAAGCACAGGTGCCGTTGTCCGAAGTTACTCAATATAACGGCCAGCTCAAAAGCGTTACCGGCGGACGCGGAAGTTACTCGATGGCACTCAGCCATTATGAAATTGTACCGCCCAACGTCCAGCAGCAAATAGTCGCCCAATATGCAAAGAAAAAAGAATCCGAGTAGCTTGCAATAGACCGCGATTGCGAAGCAGCGGTCTTTATCGAACGGATTAAAACGTAACTAATACAACCTCTCCTCAGCGAAGTCGAGCAGGCAGGAATCTACAAATAATCAATCATCATTTATCGATAATCAATTGAAAAGCCCCTGTCTTACCTTTACAGTAAAATAGGGGCTTTTGTATTCTCTTGGTTTCAAAGATGACCTGATTATCAGCCCATCCAAATAATGTTAATTTACAACCAGGGCATCCACCCAGCCGGCGTCGTCTCCTTCGCTGACACTCCAGTCCTTGACATATCGCCATTTCAACTCGTACGTACCTGAAGGCAGCGTGTATAAAATCTGCTGCCAGTCCGCCGAGCCGCTGATGCTGTCCTGCAATGAGCCGTCAACGTAAAACTCCAGTACGTCATATCCGACCTCGGAAGATACCTTCCAGTAGAAGCTAATCGCCCCACCACTGACCGTAGTTTGCATCCATGACTCTTGATTATGCGAGATAACTCCGCTTTGGGCCGCATCCGAATCGATATAAAACGTCGTAGTCTGGTTAAACCAATCCGCATCGCCGCCCGTGCTTAAACTCACATTTGTATCCAGAGCACCTGAAAGGGAACCACCGGAGGGAGGTTGAGTTCCACCCGACCATTCCACAAAGTCCACCCAGCCGCCGTCAACTCCTATACTCTCACTCCAGTCCTTGACGTATCGCCACTCCATAGTATGCGAACCCGATTCGGTAATCGCATATATCATCTGATGCCAGTCTTCCAACCCGCTTATGCTGTCCTGAAGGACGCCGTCAATGTAAAATTCCAGAAAATCATAATTTTCCTCAGATGACACCTTCCAGTAGAAGCTGAATGTTCCCGCCCCGATGACTGTCGTCTGTATCAACGAACTCTGCTCGTCTGTGATAACTCCGCTCTGGGCTGCATCACCACCAAAGTAAGTCGTTTCGGTCTGCGAAAACCATTCTGCATCGCCGGCTGTTGTGAAATTCAAATTACTATCCACAGCCTCGGAAAGCGGGCCGACGGATGGAGGTTGACTTCCGCCCGACCATTCCACAAGGTCGATCCAGCCGCTGTCGTCCCCTTCACTTACACTAAAATCCTTGAAGTATCGCCATTCCAAAATATGCGAACTCGAATCGGTAATAGTGTAAGCCATCTGGTGCCAGTCAATCGAACCGCTTATTCTGTCCTGAAGCACGCCGTCAATGTAAAATTCTAAAAAGTCATAATCGCCCTCAGAAGACACCTTCCAGTAAAAGCTAAACGTCCCCGCCCCGATGACCGTCGTCTGCATCAATGATTCCTGGTTGTCTAAAATAACTCCACTCTGGGCTGCATCACCATCAAAGAATGCTACTGCAGTCTGGTCAAACCAGTCGGCCTCTCCGGCTGTTGTAAAACTCAAACCTGTATCCAATGCCTGCGAAAGCGGACCATCAGAGGGTGGCTGAGTTCCACCCGACCATTGCACCTGATCTATCCAGCCGCTGTCACTGCCCGAACTGACGCCCTCATCCTTGACATATCGCCAATCCAATACATGCAAACCTGGATCGGTGATCGCATAAACCATCTGATGCCAGTCAATCGAACCGCTTATTCTATCCTGAAGCACACCGTCAATGTAAAATTCAAGATAATCATAACCGACCTCAGAAGATACCTTCCAGAAGAAGTTCAACGTTCCCGCCCCATCGACCGTAGTCTGTATCAACGACTCCTGCTCGTCCAATAGCTCACCGCTCTGGGCCGCATCACCATCAAAGAAAGCCATTGCAGTTTGGGAAAACCAGCCGGCATCGCCGTCCGTTGTGAAACTCAAATTCGTATCCAAAGCCTCGGAAAGTGGGTCAGAAGGAGGTTGATTTCCATTTGACCACTCCATTAGGTCAATCCAGCCACTGTCGTCTCCTCCACTTACGCTATAATCCTTGAGGTATCGCCACTCCAGAATATGCGAACCCGGATCGGAGATCGTGTACATCATCTGGTGCCAGTCCACCAGCCCGCTTATCTGATCCTGAAGAACACCGTCGATAAAAAATTCAAGGAAATCATAACCATCCTCAGAAGATACCTTCCAGAAGAAACTCACCGTTCCCGCCCCGCTGACGGTCGTCCGTATCAACGAACTCTGCTCGTCTAAGATATCTCCGCTCTGAACTGCATCACCATCGAAGAAAGTTATCGCGGTCTGGGCAAACCAGCCCAAATCGCCGTCTGTTGTAAAGCTCAAATTTGTGTCCAAAGCTTCGGAAAGAGGTTCAGAGGGAACTTGAGGTCCACCCGACCAATCCACAAGATCCACCCGGCCAAGATCGTTTCCATTACTTACCTCACTGTCCTTGTCGTATCGCCATTCCAGCGTATGCGAACCCGGATCGGTGATTGTGTAAATCATCTGCTGCCAGTCAGTATTCCCACTGATGCGGTCCTGACGGACTCCGTCAATATAAAATTCCAGATAGTCGTAATTGCGCTCGGAAGATACCTTCCAGTAAAAGCCCAACGCTCCTACGCCGTCAACCGTCGTTCGCATCCATGATACCTGGCCATCCCAGATATCGCCGCTCGCGGCCGCGTCATTATCAAAGTGGGTTATTCTGGTCTGGGAAAACCAATCCGCATCGCCGCCTGTCTCGAAAAGCAAATCTGTGTCCAATGCCTCGGAAAGACCATTTGCAGATGCGACTCCACTAATCAGGAAAACTAATATTGATGCAAATAATATCCTTCTCATCCTAATTACCCTTTCAAAAATTGCTAAATTTCCAGCATGCTAATTACAAAACTGATATTACCCCTCCTTGAGGAAAACTAATCCGAAAAAGCCTATATATTGTTATGTGCCACTGGTTATATCAAATGTAACGTTTTTTCTACCTGCAAATATTAAATATCTCACCCAATTAAAGGATATGGGCGTGCTTACCTCCCATTAATCGTCCAGAAATGACCCTAAGTTAAATCATAACCTTATAAGGTAAAAGACATACATAAAAATAGCCTCAAAATCAGCAATTATGGGCGTTTTTCTTACTGATATTTCGGCCAAGGGTTATTCCCGCAATATTAAAAAAACAGAGATAAGCCATCGGGTAATTATGCTGGACCTAAGCCATAATCCCGGAAAAACTTAACCTTATGCTGCCTCGTCGAGTTTTTTGAATTTTTCCTCATCTATTTGTCTTTTTTATGTGTTTTCAGCATAATAAACGGGGATTTGTGAAAATTTTTCAAAAAATATTATTTTTGTATTGACAAATACTATGCAGCGTAGTACTTTGTGCCAGAGTAGTGTTTGTCAAGATAAGTTTTAATTTATGGAGGTTAATAATATGAGCGGTAAGTTACTTGATGATTTGGGCCAGTTACAGCGTGCGGTAATCGAGGTGGTCTGGGAGCTTGGCGAGGCAAGTGTCCATCAGGTACGTAAACAGCTTGCCCTCAAGAAAAAACTCGCCTATACGACGGTTCTGACCGCTTTGCAGAAGCTTGAAAAGGCCGGTTGGCTCCGGCACCGCAATGAAGGTAAAATATATGTTTATCTACCGACGCGGACTCGCGAAGAAGCCGGCGCAAACTCGGTCCGAAAGTTTATGGAGCGGATGTTTGACGGCGATGCCCTTTTGATGTTTCAGCATCTGATGCGACAGAGCAGGCTCAGTGATAAAGAGCTTAGAGAGCTTCGCAAAATGATTGATGAAAAAAGAAGGGAGAGTTAAAAATGATAAGCGAGATATTCTCAGCAGAATCGTTCTTTTGGAGCTGTTTATGGCAGAGCACGATTTTTATAGCGGCCGGCCTTCTCGGCAGCTTCATCCTCAGGCATCGCTCGGCAAGGGCACATCAGGTACTGCTCCTGGCAATTATTGCGGCGGTAACTGTACCTGTTATCAGCATATTAGTAAAGCACTATGAACTGGGTCTGTTTGCCGCTAAAACAGCTATAATCCAATCGCAACCAGAAGACCAAATTATATACGAAACGGCTGGAACCACTTCCTTAGAAAATCCTGAGCATAAGCTCGGTACTGTTGAAAAGGATTTAACTTCTGTAATAACTGCCCCGGAAAGCAGCAAATTCCCACTGCGTTCGGTTGTGTTATACGGCTGGCTTGTGGCAAGTCTTGTTTTAGCCACAAGGTTACTCATAACATTTATATTAGGCGTTCGCCTGCTTGGCCTGGCGACTCCTCTGGACTGTGATAATATTGAACAAGCAGTACATCTGGCCAAGGCGAAACTCCGAATTGATAAAGATGTAAGCTTTTACAGTAGCCGGGGCGTTCAAAGCCCCGTAATATGGTGCTGGAAACGCAGCCCAATCCTGCTTCTGCCGAGCGCAGCCGGACAATCCGACAACAGAATTGACTGGGCCGGTGTCCTTTGCCACGAATTAGCGCACTACAAACGCCGGGATCATATCAGTGGGTTATTGACCGAGCTTCTCGTGTGCATCATGCCCTGGCATCCGCTTTTGTGGTGGGCAAAATCCCGGCTTATCGGATTAAGCGAGCAGGCCTGCGACGACTGGGTCGTAGCCACTGGCCAGCCCTGCACGAACTATGCAGAGTCACTGCTCGACTTGATCCCCTGTGGCCAGATGGCCTTCGTACCCGCAGTAGTAAGCAGCAAAAAAGGACTGGCCGGCAGGATCCAGCGTATCCTGAAAAATAACTGCCCCAACCCCCGAACCGGTGCGGTATGGGCACTGACAGTGACTATTGTGGCGGTATGTCTTACCATCGGAGTCGCGCTTGCCCAGGCTCGACCCGCAGTACAATCCAGCGCCGTTCAGGACATAATCGTTCCAACAATGACTTTGGCAGAACCAGATAATCCCAATAATGTTGAAAGTAACGTCATTGTGCTTCGACTTGTTGATTCCAATGGTCGGCCGGTTGCTGGCGCCAAGGTAGGAACGAATGTTAGTACCAGCGATGCATTAGTGCTTGGCAGCAGGTTGTCATGGTTTCTTCGTAGCCAAGAAAACAATATCTCCAACGAATTAGGCGAAATCACCCTAACACGAGAAAAGCTCTTCATTACATCCTGGCCGGCGGACAGAAAACGCGCTCTTTATGTATTGCACGAGGACCGGCAAATAGGATCAAAATGTATGATATCTAAAGATGGCAAAAAAGAGGAAATTGAGTTGACCTTAGAGCCGGTCTGTCACGTACACGGCAAATTGGGCAGTGAGGGGTTGAAAAAAATTGGACGTCCTCTTATCGGGACCAATGTTTACATGTATTGGGATCGAGACAGTTTCGGCGTACTTAGCCACGCGTCGGAGAAACAGCTATTTGACTTCTTTGTACCACCCGGCCGATACACATTGCATACTTATGGCTCCGGAGAAGGCGCAAGTTCCAAACACTTATATCCGGAAATTGAAGTAAAAGCCAATCAGTCTGAATTAGACTTGGGAGTGATAGATTTACCTCCGACGAAACTGGCCAGCTTTATAGGCAAACCGGCAATAGAGTTCGGTCCAATCAAGGCATGGAAGAACGGCCCGCCTGTCAAACTGGCTGATCTAAAAAGCAAAGCAGTCATAATCTACTTCGATGGTGATTCCCCTAATACTTCAAGAGATCTCCCCCGGTTCGTTGATTTACATGAACAGTTAGCAGATAAAGGGCTGGTAATCATTGCTCTTTATAACTGTGCTGATATGGAAGATTTGGAAAATAAATGGGTTGAGATCTATGAAAAATTCGGTGGTGTAACAGACGTTCCGTTTCGAGTGGCTATCGATGGCGGCGAGCCAACCTTCTACGAAGGTACCAATAAAAAGAGACTCGGGGCTACTTATGGAGCGTATGATATTACTATAGATCCGACTACGATGCTTATTGATCCGGAGGGTAAGGTTGTTGGGAAGCTCAGCCTGCACAAAGCAAAGGAGATATTGGAGGAGATGCTTGGCGTTAAACCCGCACTGCCAACTTGGAGACAGCGGTTTGACCGGGTTTATCGCTTAGATCCTAAACAGGTCATAAAACGTATTTCTCCACCATTTATACCAGAACGTAGAGATTATTATCTGAATGAACATAGCCAGCAGGCATCACATGTTTCCAGGTCACCCGACAGGTTCACCTTCCATTGGGATGGGAAGTTGAAAAATTGGGGCCTTGGATTTATAAACACGCCAGATATTGATTCAACATTACGCAGTGTGCTTCGCATGAATACCTTCGAATATGAAGGGCCCGAAGAACTTCTAAGCCTGAAACTGCCCGGCGACTGGGTTGTGCGTGATGAGGCATCGCAAGAGGTGAAACTAAAGGCATTGGAGCAGCTTTTGGCTGATGAACTTGGCCGCTCCATCCAATTCGAAAAACGCATCGTCGAGCAAGAAGTAATTCTGGCCGCAGGACGTTTTAAATTCCATCCCGTCTCTGGAGCTCGTAAACAAGATGTTGTTCATCTCTATGTGGATGAGCTTAGCACCAGCGGCGGTGGAACAGCCCATTCGGTTGCCGAGTTACTGCATAAAATAGGAAATCGAGCCAACATTTACGTCGTTGACAGAACCGAACCTTCCGAAGAAAACAATATTCCTTACTATATTCACCGTTCCTCTCGTGACCTAAGACGGATGGAAAGTAGCCCCGAAAAAACCGAGAAACTAAAACCGTTTCTGGCCAATCTTACTGAGCAAACTGAATTGCAATTTGAAGTTGCTCTACAACCTGTCGAAACATGGGTTGTTTCAGAGAATAAAGAGAACTAATTGCTTCATTCAATTTCTTCAACCGTTCGATTTTACGGTCTCTATGCAAAATCAGCATAGAGGCCTTTTTTTATGCGTTTTTTCAACTCGTAAACGAGGATATTGAAAAAAATATTCAAATCTACGAATTTTTTCGTTGACATCTACGAAAGTATTCGTACACTATGCCGATAGAGGATAATAAGGAAATTAAAGGAGCACTAATATGGCAAGACGCAAACATTCACGACCCACCGACAGAGAGGTAACAATCCTAAGAATATTATGGGATAACGGGCCGAGCACGGTTCGCCAGGTCAACGAGGCAATGAACAAGGATGAATATACCGGCTACACCACTACTCTCAAGCTGATGCAGATAATGTCAGAAAAAGGTCTTCTGCGCCGAGATGACTCTCAGTTCAAGCACGTCTATAAGCCGGCGATTACAGAGGAAAAAACTCAAAAGCAGTTGGTAGGCGACCTGCTCGAAAGGGCCTTCTCAGGCTCGGCGGAAAAACTCGTCATGCGGGCACTTTCAGCCAAAAAGGTCTCGGCTAATGAGCTTGCAAGAATAAGAAAAATGCTCGATGAATTCCGGAGGGAATAATCATGCTGATTCTACAAAACATCCTTTCACAGGAAATTGTGCAAAGGCTCGGCTGGACCCTGCTTCATTTTATCTGGCAGGCCGCGGCAGTCGCGTTAATCCTAACAATCCTTCTCAAATTACTGCGAAAATCCACGGCTAACCTGCGTTACATAATTGCCTGCCTTGCCTTGGCGCTAATAGTTCTACTGCCCGTTATAACCATTAAGTTGGTACCTGTTTCTCAGCCACTGACGGCGCCGCACTTCGCCCCGGCGCCCGCACCGACCGTGCTGCCGATAGCAGAAATGCCCGCACCAGAAACTATCCTAATAGCAAAGCCGTATCAGCCCGAAAGTGTTAATGTGGTTCCTGCAATCCCCTTAAAACAGCATGCGGCCGATACCCTCGAACCCGCTTTGCCTTACATAGTCTCAGGATGGCTCATCGGCGTATTCGGCCTTTCTATCTGGCATCTGGGCGGCTGGACACAGTTGCAGCGTCTCAAACGAAGAATGGTCAAACAGGTAGATTCCACACTACTCAATAAACTAAAAGTATTGACCCAAAAGCTAAAGGTCAAACAAACAGTACAGCTTATGGAATCCGCCCTGGTCCAGATACCCACCGTCGTCGGCTGGCTAAGGCCCGTCATCCTACTGCCCGCCAGCGCCCTTACCGGCCTGAGTTCCGAACAATTAGAAGCCATCATAGCCCACGAGCTGGCCCACATTAAAAGATTCGATTATCTTATCAATATACTGCAAACCGTCGTCGAGATACTCGGCTTCTACCACCCCGCTGTGTGGTGGATCTCACATAAGATTCGCGCCGAAAGAGAAAACTGCTGCGACGATATAGCCGTTAGCATATCCGGCGACCGCGTCTCTTACGCCGGGGCTTTGGCCTCAATGGAAGAAATCCGCGCCGCTCACGGTAAATTAGCCGTAGCGGCAACCGGAGGCAATCTTTTCAGGCGTATATGCCGCCTCCTCGGCAAAGACTCAACCGAAAACACGGGCCTAAGCTGGGTACCAGCCGCAACCGCCATTCTACTCATAATCGCTCTGGCAATACCAACAACCCTCGCTCTGACTAACAAACCTGATTCCATGCTGACTGAAACAAAAACCGACATCCAGGTTGAGGATGATATAGCAATCGAAACTCCGTTAGATATAGAATCCCTTACAGAGAACATTCCGCCCGCCCCTGTACTGGCAACAAGTCCCGCACCTACAGATAAGGATAAAGCACATGTTCGGATTAATTGCTTCGTCGTCGAAGTTCCTCTCGATTCGAAAATAGACACAGAAACACTCAAAGAGGCCAAGAAAATTCTGGGCGGCAAAGTAAGTCTCCGTAACACAACGGTTGATGTCATATTAAGACAAGCCGCCAAAGCCACGGCCGCAGCCAAGAATGAATCCGACAGGAATAAGCGAGTAACAGAGAAGAAGTTCAACGCTCTCGTTAAAATGCTGGACTCAAAAGGCTATATGAAAATCCTGATGAACCCAATGATTGAAACCCGACACGGTAAAACAGCAAAAGTTATATCGTCTCAACACGTACCACTGCAGCAAAAAACCAAGGCATCGCCTGGTGGCGGTGGTCAACAAACCCAAGTAACACCTGAAATAGAATATGTGGATGTAACTGACTCGCTTGAGATCACTCCACACGTTCTTGCAGATGGCCATATAAGCCTGGATGTCGAAGCAGACTTCGGTTCGCAATACATAGACATACCTTTATTTGAAGAACCGACGACGCCCATATCCTTAAGGCAACTTTCTACTAAGGTGCGCGCCAACTCAGGCGAAAGCCTGATAATCAGCTACCTAACAGAAAATTCACCTGCACCCGGAAATAATGTCAATAACACCGAAAAGCAGGCAAAAGAAGTGTTGTTTATTTTAACTCCCACCATAGTAAACACCGACAACGACTCGAAAAAGAAGACCGAATCGGTTCATAAGTTAAAAAAAATAGGCCTCGCTGTAGCTATGTATGCCAAT
>VRUK01000020.1:46966-61316 GCA_019456195.1 Planctomycetota bacterium
AATGACCATGACAACAAGCTGCCGGACACCTTGGAACTACTAAAGCCTTACATTGCCAATAAACAGAATTACCTCTGGCTCCGGGACAATGTCGAATACGCCCTCAACGAAGAAGTAACAAAGTACTTTCCAAACCGGCCGAATATCCCCGTCGCATACGACAAAACACAGAAAGAAAAACAATCCGGCGCTAATGTGCTATTCATGGACGGCCACGTGGAATTCTTAACACCTCAAAGACTAAACGATCTCGCTCTCAAAAGTGCCGAATTCGTGATAGATGTAAGGTTCCTGTCGGTCGGTGAAGATTTTCTTAAAAACATAAACCTCGATGTAGAAGCCTGGGACATGGCTCAGAGCAATTTAACACCCGAAAAACTCAAATCTCTGGGCTTTTCTAAAACCGGGAGCCTCATACTTGACGACCTCGACGTTAACTTAGTTCTTTCAGCCGTGAAGATTCAGAAAGATTCTAAGATACTCGCCCATCCACAAGTACTGACTCGTGAAGGAACAACGGCCGAAATCAGTGTTATGAATAAAGAAACGTATTACATCGTGGACTATACTGAACCGAACCATCCTTCCGAAAAGCCTCAACCAAAACTCGACAGGGTAGAAGAAGGCATTACCATGTCACTCAGGCCCAAACTGACACCAAATAAAAACATAGACATGGAATTCAAATTAGATCTTAGCCAGATTTCCGGCTTTAAAGAAAAGATGTACAAGGGAAAATATCCGTGCAAGCTCCCAACGATACAGAGAACTACTCAAAGTACTCGCTATACAGCAAAAGATGGTCAGACACTACTTTTTGGAGGGCACAAAATTGCAGATAAGTGGGGTGGTCAAACCGAACAAAAAGATCTGCTTGTCCTGATCACAACTCACACAATTGACTCTTCCGAACAGGACAAACCTGTCCAGGCAAAGAAACAGGCTGTAACTGAACCGAAAATAATACAAACCAGAACAGAAAGATCAAAGGACAAAGAGCAGGAAAAAACCAAAGCCCCAACTGAACGCAGACGCAGATCTTCCCCTCCCTCTGATGACTCTCTCATGCAGGTTATTAATAAAAGCCAGCGAGTTCAAATCTTCAGTCTAAAATATCATGATACATCTCAGATGGCTCGTATTGTTAGCCCCTTGCTTACTAAGACCGGTCATGTCAGCCCAGATACAAGAACAAACAGTCTTCTTGTAAGTGATACGGCCGAAAATCTGACTCGTATCAAAAAGATTATCACAGAGTATGATGTGCCCAAAGCCGACGAAACCGTTACAGAGATTTTTGAAATACGTTATGGCGACCCGGCTGAGATTGTCAAATCGTTGAGGACGCTTATAAGCGCACAGCCAGGTAACGGCTCCATTATCGAGCAAGACAAACATCCGATTGTTCTTATCCCGCAGCCTGCTTACAATTGGATTATCGCAAAGGCCTCCGCTGAAAATATAAAGCAAATCAGCCAGTGGATAAAAAAGCTCGACATCAAAAAATCCACAATGGGATTAGACCCGATTGACAAAGCTGTCCATGAGCAACTTGAGATGATTGTTGACCTTTCGGACCTGGATCAGGGAATGTCCTTCGGTGAAGTTGTAGAGAAATTGGAGAATTCAGTAGAGCCGCCTTTACAAATACAACCCATCTGGAAGGATTTACTCGATAATGCCGAGGTCGAACAAGCCACACCGGCAGGGATGGACCCGCTGCCCAGGGTTAAGCTTCGCAAGGCATTGGAGATTCTCTTAACCAGCGTCTCTTCTACCGGACTGCCAAAGCTAACCTATGTTGTGGACGGAGGAGTAATTCTGATAGGAACGGTCGCAATGCTTCCACCAAAATTAGATGGTATACTATCTTCCCCCGATGAGTTGCAGGAACCAAACTTACCTCCGGCTACGAAAGTGCCGCTTGTTAGTAACAATTTCATCGACTGCCCTCTCATCGATGCACTTAAGAGTATTGCCGCAACGGCGGACGTTACCATTATACCCGATGGAACCATCGAAGGTATTATATCCTGTACATTAAAATATGTTCCCGTTGAAAAGGCGCTTGACATCATTCTGGCCGGCACTCCTTATGTCTGGAAAAAAACACCACATTACTATCTGGTTGCCTTAGGAGGAGTAGAACTGCTCGAAATTAAAACACGCATGGAATCTGCTAAGAAACTATCCAACCTCGGTGAAGCACTCTTTGAATATGCCAACGACTACGACGATAAATATCCGGATTCGCTGCATCATTTGACGGGCTATTTAAATGTAACGGACTATTTAAATGTAGAAGAATTAACATGGATATTGGCTAATGTCGAGTATTTGGCACATGGAAAGATGTTAGCAGATCGGCCCGATACAGTACTAGCTTACGACAAAAAGGTGCTGGCAAAAGGAAAAGGAACTAATGTACTCTATAACGACTTCCATGTCAGCTTTGAAAAGGTTGAAAAGCTGAAAAAGCTCGGCATCAGCGAATCTGAAATCATGATTGAAACAGTATTCTTGTCGGTAAGCGAAGATTATCTAAAAGACGTCGGCCTCGATGCAAATACCGCAAACTTCTCCGATGGCTGGACGAGACATCTTGCCGCAAAGTATCCCGCAGGGCCGAACGGTCAACCTTATGGCCTTATCATTGACGACCTCCACGTCAGGTTCCTTCTCAGAGCCGTTAAGGCTCATCATGATTCAAAAGCTATCGTTACTCCACGAGTACTAACTCGGGCAGGTACAACGGCGGAAATGGCAATCATGACCGAAGAATACTACTATATCAAAGGCTATAACGAGCCTAACAAACCTTCCGAAAAACCAGAGCAAAAACTCGATAAAGTAAAAATAGGCACCCATATTTGGATTACGCCGGAGCTGACTGACGACAACAAAAACGTTAACCTGGATCTCAAATTAGAGATACGCCAACTCAAAGGCATCACAGAAGCTAAATACAAGGGGAAATATCCATACCAGAAACCTATTGTCGATGTAATCAGCTTAAATATGCCCTGCACAATTCCCGATGGCAAAACAATGCTCATCGGCGGCTTGAAAATAAACAAGCAAACAACAAAAGAACCGGCCACTGAGCAAAAGATGCTATTGATACTGGTCAAACCGATTATTAATCCACAGCAAAAAGCCACCAAAATCCTTCCCGGCCAGAAGGACTCCGAAGAGCACATAAAACGTCTCGCTGAGCAGCTCGATAAAAAAATAAATCCCCCCGGCAAGCCCAAATAGTATAATTAGTTGTATGCAGCAAGTTAATAAGTCCTTTGACGACAAGGAGGACCGAGTTTTTCGAGAGGGACAGGTATAATACTCTCCAAAGTTGGATTTGTTTTGGTACCCTTTAGAGTGGTAAATTCCGCGAGAAAATCACAAAAAACAATCGTAAAGCTTCTAGTACTTCTGTGCAAGAACGAGCGTTGCCTTTCGGACACTAAAGCTATCGTTACCAGAAAACACAAGGTATATCTCGCGTCCGTCCTCACTCATCCACTTGGCCGGGAAGTCGCCGTGTTCTCCTGGGCCAACATCCCAACGTTCAGTGTAGAAAGCTGTTGACCATGGACCCCACGGTTCCGGTGCGTCGTACACGGCAAAACCACCTTCGAACCGGGTGTCACCACGGTCGGCACTGCCCTTCGGTACTGGGATCTGCTGCCACCAAAGATAACGATGCAGCGGGGCATTATAGGTCATAGCAGACCGAAGGCAGCCGTCGGTGTGATAGAAAACCGCTCCTCGGCGCTTAGAGTCACTCGTCCAGACTGCGTGGCCGGTTTCGTCTATTCGTTCAAAGAACTCCCAGGATCCTCGTTCGGTGATTCGATTCTTTGGTACACGCATAAGTATAAAGCGGTCAGCAGGGGTATCGGCCAGTGGGCCGTCATGTGAGTAGGAGTATATGTAGTTATCTCGGGCTCCCTTGTAATCCTTGCCGTAGTTAACAAATCCCATGAGGCCAAATTGCAAGAACTTCCAGTTCGCGAAGGTCCACGTTCGAGCATGATCATGCGACCACGCCAGTTGGGCCTGACCACCTTGTCGATCAGCATGTCCCATCAATAGATATAGCACACCATCGACTGAGATAATGCCCCAGCCTTTTCGCCCGGAACGTCCCCCGCCGAGTTGCTCCGCTGGAGACCGTATGTTCGTGCCTGTAAAATTTCCGGGTGCTCCGACGATACGGGCGAATCCCATACTCAGCTTGTTCGGCACCCTGGGCTCGAAGCCCCAGCCGTCTCCCCATGTGGTGTATATCGCTTCATCATCAGCCCACGTAACCGGCAAGTTATCACTGCCGGCCGCCTTGCGAGTAATCGTGTCCACCGGAGCCCAGACTATCTTTCTGATGACAGTGCTGGGTGGATAAGGAGGATTAGCAGCCGTAATCACTGAAAGGATAGAAGAAAGGAACACAGACACAGTAAAAGCCATTACTGCACGAGAGCCACGAATCCAACGTAAAGGCAAATGACTTATTTTATCTGGTTGGGCAAGAGCCGACACCGAGAGTTGCCACGGTCCCATGGTTAATCTCCCATTAATGATTCCTGATACGTGTCCACAGTTGATTTATCGTATCCTTACTACTTCGTCAAATTCTACTCGGCTTCCCTTTGTACGTACACCCTTTTCGGCCCTTAACCGAGAGATTCTCGTTGACGGAAAGGGAATAATCTGATATAAGTAGAATTGCAGAGTATGTGGATCCTTGATCTCGAAGCAGCAGGAATTTCAATGATCTATTTCAGATGTCCACTTTTCAATCAGCGGCATCATAGGCTTTCAAAGGAAGGAGATAAACTCAAAGAGCACAAATGAATTATCTCGCGCGGGCAATGTTAAACGTAACCAGGCCAGAGACTCTTGTTTTTTTGATTTGATGAGTGGCTAAGGCGTAATTATTGTATCCACTTATAAGGAGGATTATCATGCAGCGAACACATGTTTTGTTAGCTTCAATAGTACTTCTCACGGTAGCTGTCTGCACTCAGGCACAGGCCCCGGATATCCTGGCCTGGTGGAAATTCGACGACGGCACGGGTACCATTGCCGTCGATTCGAGCGGTAACGGTAACGACGGCGTATTCATCCAGGACCCCGAGTGGGTTGCAGGCAAGTTCGGAAGCGGTCTGCTCTTTGACGGCCAGGGCGGCGAGCGTGTATCACTCGGGGGACTCGATATTCCCTCAGGAGCCATGACCATCACCTGCTGGTTCAAGGCAAACAATCTGGACACACCCGGCCAGGACCCCCGCATGGTTTCCAAGGCGTTTGGCGGTGGAAACAATGACCATATATGGATGTTCAGTTCCAGCCGTCAGAGTGGAAACAAGCTTCTGAGACTTCGATTAAAGACCAACGACGGACAGGATACCTCGGAGATAAAAGCCGGCAGCTTTGAAGTCGGTGAGTGGATCCATGGGGCCATCTGGTGGGACGGCACCGACATGAAGATCTACAAGAATGGAGAGGAAGTCGGCAGCATGCCGAAGGGAGGCACTTCTGTTGCTCTCGATCCCGCGGTCCAGGGCGCAATCGGCAACCAACCCATAGGAGCAGAGAACAGACCATTTGATGGCATAATCGATGACGTTCGTATCTACACAAAGGCTTTGACCGAAACAGAGCTTGCTGAAGTAATGGCAGGCCCGCCGGCCCCATTGGCAGCCGGACCGGATCCTGCCGATGGCGTGACTATTGAGCAGAACTGGTCTAACCTGGGCTGGCAGCCCGGAACATGGGCCGTCTCCCACGACCTGTACTTCGGTACTGATTCTGACGCTGTGGATCAGGGTGCAGAAGGCACATTTATCGGCAATACCACGTCAACCTTTCAGGTGGTCGGGTTTCCCGGCTTCCCGGCTCCCGAAGGACTTCAGCCCGGCATGACATACTACTGGCGTGTGGATGAGGTCAACCCGGATAATCCGGACAGCCCATGGAAGGGTGTTGTTTGGAGCTTTACACTGCCTCCTCGCGGGGCATACAAACCAATTCCAGCCGACACAATGAAGTTTGTCAAGACGAATACACAGTTAAGCTGGACCGCTAAATGGGGCGCCGCTCTGTTCGGCATTTACTTCGGTACCGAACGGGCAGAGGTGGAAAATGCCACCGGGGCCGCCCCCGACGGGAAATTGACTTTTGATCCGGGTACTCTTGAACTTAATACGACCTATTACTGGCGTGTAGATTCGTTTGATGGTGCCGCCTGGAGTACGGGTGACGTTTGGAACTTCACCACGACAAGACCGGGAGGCGGTCTCGTTGGTGAATATGCCAACTATGGCGGCGGCGTACCGGACCCGCCTGAATCACCTTTCCAGAATGTAAAACTGACTCGTATTGACCCCGGTATCGACTTCCAATGGGGCAATGGCTCACCTGAGCCTGACGTGATCGATACGGACAACTTCGCCGTGCGCTGGACGGGCGAACTGGAGGTGCCGTTGACCGGTAGATATACCTTCGCAACCACGACCGACGACGGAGTGCTTCTCTATGTCAATGGCGTGGAAATGGCCAAGGCGTGGCGCACACAAAGTGCAGTAGAACAAGCCAGCACGATTGATTTGGTCGCTGGTGAATTCGCATCGATTAAGATGTTGTACTTCGCCACGACGGGCAACGCCCAGGCCGATCTGAGCTGGGGACACGACTCGTTCCCACTGGAAATAATCCCGGCAGTGGCTCTTTCGCCGCCTTTGCGGGCCGGTCTAATCAAGCCGGTGAATCAGGCTGTTAATGTAACCCAAAAACCTGATTTGCTGTGGACAGCCGGCGACCATGCTGCGCAGCACGATGTGTATTTAGGTACGGATGCCACCGCTGTTGGAGCCGCTGACACCGGCACACCAGGCGTTTACCAGGGCCGGCAGTCTGAGACCGGGTTTTCACCTCAGCCGCTTGATTGGAACACGACCTACTACTGGCGTATCGATGAAGTCAACGAAGTACATCCCGACAGTCCATGGAAGGGCTCGGTCTGGAGCTTCACTACGGCGGACTTCCTGATCGTGGACGATTTCGAGGATTATGACGCCTACGAAAACCAGATATGGTGGACGTGGAAAGACGGCCTTGGCTTTGTCGCGCACGATAATGAGCCGGCCTACGACGGTAACGGTACAGGTTCGGCTGTAGGCGACGAAATGACAGTCTCCTATACTGAAGAGAATAACCGTCATGGCGGTGCCCAAGCGATGCCGTTGTTCTATGATAATAATCAACAAAATACAGCCAAATATTCTGAGGCTGAGCTGACTTTGAGCGCCATTCGCAACTGGACCGAAGGAGGCGTAGGGGAATTGTCACTGTGGTTCCACGGTGACGCGGCCAATGCTCCAGAACGGCTGTATGTGGCGGTTTCCAATGCTGCTGGTTCGGCCGCGGTGGTGTACCACGATGATTCCAATGCAGCAACGATAGATACCTGGACGGAATGGGTGATTCCTCTGCACAGCTTAGCGGACCAGGGCTTAAATCTGACGAATGTTGACAGGATCGCTCTTGGTGTCGGTAATAGAAGCAATCCTGCGGCAGGTGGCTCTGGTAAGATGCTGTTCGATGATATTCGGCTTTACCGGCCACGGAATTAAGTAAAGGATAAGCATTAGTTTTGGGTTTGTTTGGCTTTGAATTGGGTTTGTTTTTGGCTTTATTGGCTTTGAATTGGGTTTGTTTTTGGCTTTATTGGCTTTGAATTGGGTTTGAATTGGGTTTGTTTTGGCTTTGTTTGTCTGAATAACCAAATGTCCATAATTTCGTATCTCATTGTTATCATTGCGTTTACGTTCATTTCGGCGCACTTGACATTGGGTTTGTTTTGCATAAAAGAGTGTATCTGGAAATATGTTATAATTGAAAGAGTGCCTAAAGTGACTAAAGTGCCTAAAGTGAGCTAAAGTTTGGTGTTTCATATCTAAGATCTCATTTTGTTGGCTTAGGCCCCCTGTTGTAGGCCAAGTGAGTAGCTCTCTGGGGTAAATCAGGGAGGGGAAAAAAGTCATCCCTCTATAATTAGACGAGTGTGCACGTTTGAGTCGAAAATTGGGGATATTATGATGAGTGAATCAGTATAAGTGTATATGATAAAAGGAGATATAAATTTTGGAAATATTTTATTTTTGTTTTTGAGAGTGAGCGTTTTTTAACGAAAAGTGAGAAAGTTCAAAGTGAACTAAAGTGAGCTAAAGTGACTAAAGTTAAAGGTGAAAAACGGGGCAAGTTTATGTTTGATCCGTTCGACACTTCGACCCATTCGGCTACGCTCAGGGCAAGCTCTGCTCAGTGCAGGCTCTGCTCAGGACAAGTTTTTGTTGGATTTTGGTGGAAATTTTTGGTTTTTGGTGGTATTTTTTGGTTTTTGAGAGGTTTTTGAGAGATTTTGCATAGAAAAGGGATATTTAAAGAGAATGGCGGAAATTTGAATCGTAAGAGGAAAAGACTGAGGAAATAAATTATAGGAGAAATTACCTTGTTTGAGCAAACCTTCAAGAATATAGACGACGTACTTTGGAAAGACGCAGGGTGCTCAAGCGAACTGGACTACGTAGAACAAACCTCGTGGATTCTCTTTCTCAAGTATCTGGATGATTTCGAGAAAGATAAGAAAACCGCGGCCCAGTTGGCGGGCAAAACCTATACAGAAATTATCAACCCTGAATACCGCTGGAATGTGTGGGCAACTCCCAAAGATAAAGAAGGAAAGATCGACCATCATAAAGCGCTAAGCGGGGATGACCTGAGAGACTTTGTTGATCATAAGCTTTTTCCCTATCTAAAAAAGTTCAAAGCATCGGCTGAAAACGCAACAACCATAGAATATAAAATAGGAGAGATATTCAGCGAACTGAAAAATAAAATACAAAGCGGCTATACAATGCGCGAAGTCATCAATTTAGTTGACGAACTTCGCTTCCGCAGCAGCGCAGAAAAACATGAGATGTCTCATCTCTATGAAGCTAAAATCAAAAATATGGGCAACGCAGGCAGAAACGGCGGAGAATATTATACGCCCCGGCCACTTATCAAAACCATTGTAAAAGTAGTCGCGCCGGTAATCGGCAATAAGATTTATGACGGCGCAGTTGGTTCGGCGGGATTTTTATGCGAGGCATTTGAATATCTTAAAAAAAGCAAAAATTTGACCACTAAAGATGCGAAGACATTACAGAAGAAATCCTTCTACGGTCAAGAAAAGAAATCATTAGCCTATATAATCGGTATAATGAATATGATTCTGCACGGCATCGAAGCGCCCAATATTGCGCATATCAATACACTGACCGAGAACATTTCCGATATTCAGGAAAAAGACCGCTTTGATATTATTTTAGCCAATCCGCCGTTTGGCGGCAAGGAACGCAAGGAGGTGCAGCAAAACTTTCCTATTAAAACCGGGGAAACAGCTTTTTTGTTTTTGCAGCATTTTATAAAAAAACTCAAAGCAGGCGGCAGAGCGGGCGTGATTATCAAAAATACATTTCTATCCAATACGGATAATGCATCCATTTCTCTGCGTAAACAATTACTGGAAAGCTGCAATTTGCATACGGTACTTGATTTGCCCGGCGGTGTATTCTCAGGCGCAGGTGTTAAAACCGTAGTGCTGTTTTTTGACAAAGGGGCGCCCACGCGCAAGGTCTGGTTTTATCAGCTCAATTTAGACCGCAACCTCGGCAAGACAAATCCGCTCAATGAAAGCGATCTGGCGGAGTTTGTGAAATTGCAGAGGAAAAAGGGTGATTCGGAAAACTCCTGGTCGGTGAAAGCGGCCGATGTGGATAAAACCACATTCGACCTGTCGGTGAAGAATCCGCACAAGAAGGACGAAACGGCTTTAAGAAGCCCCGCTGAGATATTGGACGAGATGAAAACTCTCGATAAAGAAACCGCAGAGATACTGAAAACCATTAAGGGGCTGGTATGAAGGAGGATCAATCTATGGATGACATTAGATGGAAACAGCGATTCAACAACTACCTAAAGGCATTTCAGACGCTCGTTGAGGCAGTGGAATTGGCGAAAACGCGTGAATTATCCAAGCTCGAAGAACAGGGCTTGATTCAGAGTTTTGAGTTCACTCATGAGCTGGCATGGAATGTATTGAAAGATTATTTAGAGGACAAAGGAATCGCGGGCCTGGTCGGCTCTAAAGACGCAACGCGTTCAGCGTTCAAAAATGGCCTTATCGAGCAAGGTGAGGACTGGATGAAAATGATTGAGGCCCGCAATAAAACCTCGCATACCTACAATCCCGATATTGCTCATGAAGTTGCTGAGGATGTCCTGGAACGGTTTTATCCTGCCTTCGAGAGTATGGCTAAAAAATTCACCGAACTTAATGATCAGGGGACTATGGACTCATGAAATATGGGTTAGCTGAAAAAACGGTCGAAAATATCTGTGCTGTTTTTGCGAGTTTCCCCGAGATTGAAAAGGCGATTTTGTATGGGTCCCGCGCCAAGGGGAACTTCAAAACCGGCTCGGACATTGACTTGACGCTCTGTGGCGAGGCGTTAACGTCCGATTTACGCTCGACGATAGCGTCGGAACTGGATGATTTGCTGCTGCCATACGTCATTGATCTATCGATTTTTGATGAGCTAAATCACGCGAAGCTTCGGGACCATATCAAACGAGTGGGCGTGGTGTTTTATGAGCGAGCAAATCAAGGGGTTGGTATGAAGGAGGGGTGGGAAGAAAAAAAGCTGGGGGAATGCTTTAAGCTTAAAAGTGGTAATAATTTAACAAGTAAAATGATGACCGAAAACGGTAAATATCCTGTATATGGCGGTAATGGGATTGCTGGCATGTACGATAACTTTAATTTATCCGGAAGCAACATTATTGTCGGCAGAGTTGGGGCTTTATGCGGAAATGTAAGGTATATAAAAGATAAAATATGGCTTACAGATAACGCCTTCAAAATAACCGATTGGAAATATGATTTTGATCATGCTTTTCTTGCATATTTATTAAACTTTAAGAATCTTCGTGGTTATGCAAGGCAAGCAGCTCAGCCAGTCATTTCTAACTCATCGTTAGAAGGTGTGTTATTACAATTCCCTAAATCAAAGGAAGAACAAAAACGCATCGTTGCCATTCTGGACAAAGCCTTTGACGCTATCAACAAAACAAAAGCAAACGCCGAAAAGAATCTGCAAAACGCCCGTGAGCTTTTTGAATCGTACTTGCAGGGCGTTTTTGCCAATCCGGACGATGGGTGGGAAATTTGCAACATAGAAGACTATATCAAGTTTATTGATTATCGAGGAAGAACGCCGCAGAAGACTGAAACAGGGCTTCGTCTTATAACAGCTAAAAATGTGAAAAGGGGCTATTTGCAATTGGAGCCTCAGGAATTTATCAATCCGGATGCTTATGATGCGTGGATGACTCGGGGCATTCCTAAGCTTGGCGATGTGATATTTACAACAGAAGCTCCGCTTGCAAATGTGGCGCAACTTGATACAAAGGAAAAGGTGGCATTTGCACAACGCATCATAGTGATGCAACCTCAAGAAAACAAAATCAATCAAACGTTTCTTAAATACATTTTGCTTTCTAGCCCAATAAGACAAAAGATTTTGGCAAAGGGAACTGGCGCAACAGTCCAAGGTATCAAGGCTCGGTTATTGAAAAAAATAGAAATCTATTTCCCGTCAACCATTATGGAACAACGGCGCATCGTTACCAAGCTCGATGAGCTTTCCGCTGAGACCAAGAAGCTCGAAGCGATATATCAGCAAAAATTGGCAGATTTGGAAGAATTGAAAAAGTCGATATTGCAGAAGGCGTTTAATGGCGAATTAAATTAAGGTGTAATATTGAAAAAAGCAAAAACAAAAGCTAAACACATTATCAAGCTTTATAAATTTCGACCGCTTGCAAATGAAGAAGATTATGAACGTCTAAAAGGCATTTTGGAAACCGGCAAATTTTGGTGTTCAACATTTCCAGAACTCAATGACCCCATGGAAGGAGTATTCTATGGCCAAAAGGAAGATGTTGGTGTTATCTACAACGAAAAGAACAAGTATAAAATTTGCTCTTTCTCCTATAAGGAAGCTTTTGAGGATCCCGCAATGTGGGGATATTATGCAAATGGTTTCAAGGGTATGGCAATCAAGATTGAGGTGAATAAGAGTAACGTAAAAATAATAGACTATGTAAATGAGATTCCAAGTTTAGAAGACTTACCAGTTGATAATAAAATCGTAAAGATTCTCACGACTAAATCAACCCCCTGGACAAAAGAAGCAGAATACAGATTTCTGAAAAAGTCTGAAATTAATTTTCACAAAGTAGGAAAAATTACCGGAGTGTATTTTGGGAATCCTTACGGAGATGTCGCAAATAGACGAGAGATTGAGACAAAAAGTGAGAGTCTATCCGAATATATAAAGTTCAAAGAGAAACTAATAAAATTTGCTAAAGTCAAGGGCATAAAAGTTTATCATGTTAAAATAGAAGGTTGCAAAGTAAAAGAAGCTCGAATCGCTCTACCAGCAAAAAATAGATGATTTTGAAGAACTGAAAAAATCGGTATTGCAGAAGGCGTTTAATGGCGAATTATAATGGATAATTATCAATTTTCAATTCAGTTGTCCCCAATTTGTGTACGATTAAAATTAGCAGGGAAAAACTATGACTGATAAGAACAACAAACTCATAGTTTTTCAGGGCAAAAAGATTCGCAGGGCCTGGCATAACAATGAATGGCATTATTCGGTGGTGGACATTTGCGGCGTTCTAACCGATAGCGCTGATTCCGGTGCGTACTGGCGGAAGCTAAAACAAAGACTGAAGCAAGAAGGAAGTGAAGTCGTGACAATTTGTCACGGGTTGAAAATAGAAGCGCAAGACGGCAAAAAGCGCGTAACAGATTGCAGTAATACAAAAGGAGTTTTTCGAATTATCCAATCCATCCCATCCAAAAAAGCCGAACCGTTTAAGCGTTGGCTGGCTCAGTTGGGGCAGGAGCGGCTGGATGAAATAGAGAACCCGGAACTCGCTCAGGAGCGAATGAAGGAGATTTATGAGAAAAAAGGCTATCCTAAGAACTGGATAGATAAAAGACTGCGTGGTATTGCGATCCGGCAGAACCTGACCGATGAATGGAAAGGACGTGGTATTAAGCAGCAGCGGGAGTTTGCTATTTTAACGGCTGAAATTTCCAACGCCACCTTTGGAATGACACCATCTGAGTATAAAGAGTATAAAAATCTACCGGAAAAATCCAAAGCCAATTTGCGTGACCATATGGATGATTTGGAATTGATTTTTACGATGCTGGGCGAGCGTGTTACAACGGAAATTTCCAAAAAAGAAAAACCAAAAACATTTGGTAAAAATAAAGATGTCGCAAAAAGAGGCGGGAAAGTCGCAGGGAATGCCAGAAAAGAAACGGAAAAAGAACTCGACAGAAGCATAATTTCTCCCAAAAACTTTTTAGGCAAAGATAACAAATTGGAACTGGAAGAATAACCTATGAACGAAGCAGAAACCAGAGCGGAACTGATTGACCCGAAGCTCAAGGCAAGCGGCTGGGGCGTGGTGGACGGTTCCAAAGTCCTGCGGGAATACAGAATTACCGATGGCAAAATCCAAACCGGCGGCGGACGGGCCAAACCACTGATTGCCGATTATGTGCTGGTATATCAGGGGCGCAAGCTGGCTACTATGGAAGCTAAAAGCGATGAAAAGGAAGTTGGCGAAGGGGTGGCTCAGGCCAAGAACTATGCCGAAAAGCTGAAATTAGATTATACATATTCCAGCAACGGCAAAGAAATTTATCAGATTTGTATGAAAACATGCGCCGAAGGTTTGATCGCAGGTTTTCCCACGCCGGATGAACTGTGGAACAAGACTTTCGCAACGGAAAACCAATGGCGTGATAAATTCAGTAATGTGCCGTTCGAGGATATGGGCGGCACTAAGAGCACACGTTACTATCAGGAAATAGCCGTCAATAATACAATGAGTGCCATTGCCGAAGAGAAGCAGCGTATCCTGCTCACCATGGCGACCGGCACGGGGAAGACATTCATCGCCTTTCAGATTGCATGGAAGCTCTTTCAGACCCGATGGAACCTAAAGCGCGATGGAAGCCGAAGGCCCCGCATTTTGTTTCTGGCAGATAGAAATATTTTAGCTGATCAGGCATTCAATGCCTTTTCGGCCTTTGACGAAGATGCGCTGGTTCGTATTAAGCCTGATGAAATACGCAGACACGACCAATCCTGTTCGGCCCTGGATTTGCTATCCGACTGGCCGGTTTACACGATGTGCAGTATTTCCCGAAGTTCTCGTC
>VRUK01000188.1 GCA_019456195.1 Planctomycetota bacterium
CTGGCTGTATAAACCCTCACCTGTGTTTCTTTTGAGTTATTACGCCCAAATCCAACACGTTCATTATTACTTTTCATTCCTGGGATAGTAACTAGAGCCTTTATGCCACTTCCAATATCTCTAAGCATTTTTATTCCTCATCTTCTGCATTTCTGTAGATATATGTCCCATAAACAATTTTCCAATATCTTCTAATTCTACACACGTACAAATACATAAAGTCTTTTCTTTCATTCCATTTAAATGCTCGCCAGTTCCTTCACATGCTTGGCATTCTTTTTGTGGTTCACATATTATATTATGTTCAGGATATTTTTTTTTCAAATTTTCAATTTCCATTTTGTTCATCTTCATCTTCACCTGACATTGCAAGTGTTATTCTCATTCCTTGGCTTGCTCGGTTCGCTAGTGCAATTGCATTTGGGCCATCATCCCTAAAACCACCTCTGGCATTTAATGTAACTACTAATGATCCTGGTGAAACTTGGGGTATCATCATTTCATGTTGAACCTTCAGCCATTCTAAATCCGGTATGTATAATTTCTCCATTTCATACTGTGCTTGCAGAGAAGTAAACATATCAATTTTTATTTTATTTGTATAATGTACTTGGTCACAAGTAAAATTCGCATCATCTTCAATCTGTTCTCCAAGTCCATATCCACTACCAGTAATATCTATACTCATTGAATCTATATCATATCTGTCAGCAAGATTCAATACTTTTTTGCGCTGCATGCGGAAAGACATAATAGTCATTACTTCAACCCAGCAAATCTCATGAGGTTCAATCGAGTAATCTTCTATCGCTAATACAGATTCATCATTCCATCGTGCTATATCTAATCCAGCCCTGTAATCATGTCCTGGCTGTGCCTCGTGCTGTATTTTTGCCTTCATTATATTTTTGAGATTATAGAAGAAGGCCGCAGCATCTTCTAAGAAATTAGCCATATATTCTTGTGAGAAAACATCTGGAGGTAAGCTTTTCCGTGCATCTTCAATTGATTTTTTAGGAATGAATGGATTATTTTCTGTTGGAAATTTCCATGCTTTATATTGATCGTCATGCTCCGCACGGTGATAATATTCATAAACGTGATCCATACCGTTCGGGGTAGTGATCAGGTAAGCTTTTCCGTGCTTTTCTGCAAGTGCTGGTGAGAGGTCACTTTCCCAAACACGCTTACCATATCTCACAAATGCCCATTCATCGATCACCACTAAATCCAAGCCCTCGCCACGTAGTGAGTTAGCACGCTCGGCAGATTTCATCTGGATATGTCCCCCACCGGGGAAGGTGATAATTCTTTCCTGGCGATCTATTTTTATAATACCATTCGCGATGCCCACAGAAAGCAGCTTCAATAATCTCCGCCATCCAACCATAGCCATAGGGAAGGATGGATAAACCCACCATCCAATCCCACCACCAACAGCACACTCAATTAGAGCAACCGCAGCCAGTAGAGATTTACCCCATCTGCGTCCGCAAACTAAAATCTTATATCGTGCAGGGTGATTAAATGCTTCATACTGTCCCTGATGAAGTGCTGGTAATTTGAGTATTCCTTTTTTAGTCGTCATGGTGACGAGATCTAGATCTCGATCGTAATTTTGTGTAACCAAATAATTTTGAATTCAAATTATCACACACAGGTAGATACCAGGAGGGAAGGGATGTAGACTTGGTACGATTATTCATGATATATATACACCCAGGGAGTAATAATATTTACCCACCATATGCCCCACCACCATCATGGCCAGCCCCACCACCAACAGATACCAGCCTGTGTTCAGCTGTCTGGCTGATGAGCTTCTCTATTAGATGAGGCACACGAGCAGCAGGGTGCGGGTAGTCAAGACCAAGGGCATTGAATGCTTTCAGTTCAGTGCTGGTGTCAGCAATGGCAGTACATGTACTGCCACGTTTACATTTAGTCCTTCTCCCTGGCCTGCCTCCCTTCTCATGGGTGTGTAGTTCATAGTCAGTGATGTGCCAGTGACGTTCAAGTGCATACTGCATGATACGCTTAGTAGCAGCAGCAGGGCCAGTACGCACCAGCACAGCCAGACCGAATTGTGATACACGCTCAACCAGGTACAGTTCAATGTTGATGTCCTCACCATATAGCCGGATGCTGATCTTCTTATCCTTCCCGCTTACTAGCTCCAGCCCAAGCCTATCCATATGCTTGCCATCATGCACCAGGTTGAGTAGTTTGTTGTTCACCTGGTAATCAACAGGTTCACTAAAGAGATTCATTGTAAGTACATCCTTGGTAATGACAGGAAAGCAGACGATATCGATATCCTTCACATCAGTAGCATGTCTGCGTATCGAGCCACACACCTTCACCTGGTCACAGTAAGGAGCAATCTTGTCCCCAACCTGGCTTGCCAGCTTGTCAGCTTGAGAATAGGGAATAGTCATGATACCTCCAGATTTGAAAGCACCAGGAAGGCCGCTAACGAACGTAGCGGGCTATCAGGTGTTGGAGCATGGGTGTAAATAGCTTGCGAGAAGAACACTCTCAGCAAATAACCCCCACGAAGATATGGCATAGACTTCGACAGCCTAGAGAATGGCAGTACAGGCTTTGTTTTCCCCCTTGCCTGGCTGCCACGGTCGGCTGCACAGGTCAGTACTCCTTCGAAGACCATGCCTAAAACCAAAAGCAAAAGATAAAAGATGTTTATCAAGTATCGCTCGCCTTGGCTTGGGCAGGCTGGGTAATTATTATCAAAGGATTTTTTATATTTCCGCCGCCCAGCCACCTCGCTAGTCACATTAATAGTCATGTTTAAAACCTTTCCATTCAGTGTGCCCGCCTCAGCTTTCTCAGTATAGCCCCCGTTCTCGGGGCGCAAGGTCGGGTTGTTTTTTTTAGGTAAATCATTTGTGGTGACAACCCTTTCCTCTGCGCCCCTGCGCGTGCGGGGGCTTCCTTCGAAGCGCGCTGGGGCGGGCTTCGCCCCCCGTCTTGGTTTTTGTTTTTTTGGGTGTTGGAGGTGTGTTGTGGTTTTGGTTTTGTTGTTGGGTTTGTTGGTGTTGGTTTGGGTGGTGTTGTTGTTTGTGTTGGTTTTTGGGTGTGGTTGGGTGTGGTTTGGTGGTTGGGTTTGTGGGTGGTGTGGTGTTGTTGGTGGTGTTTGGGGTTGTTTGTGGTGTGGGTTTTGTGGGTGTGGTGGGTTTTGGGGCTGGGTTCGTGTGGGTTTGGGGGTTTTGTGGGTGTTGGTTCAGCTTGGTGGTGGGTTTTTGTTGGGGGGTTTGGTGTTGTTGGTGTTTTTGGGGGTTGTTTAGTTCTTTGGGGGTGAACGCCTTCGGCGGTTCTTGTGTCGGGTTTTTTGTTTCTTTGTACTTATAATTGGGGGGGTTCCTTAGGGGGGGAAAGGGTGAAGTTTTGGAATTTTTAGAATTTTTTTTATTTTTTCCACGGTTATTGATTGGAAATAAATTTTGTTTTGGTTTTACTTTGTTGTGTTTTTTCGGAAAGGTTCTTTTTAAATGTTCTGTACTTTGGAGAATTTTGTACCAGGGGTTTTTGGCGGCGGCTTTGCCGCACGCCCCCGCCTGGTTGGGTGTTAAAATATAAAAACTTAGGCAGCGGAGCTGCCTTTGAGCGCTCAAAATACTTAGGGCGCCCAGGTGAGCGCCGTTCCCCTGCGGCTTCGCCCAGGGTCTGCGGCGTTTCTGGCGGGGGCTGTTCGCACCAGCCCTAAAAACACCGCCTGTCTTTAAGCTTCCCGCCAATAGCAAAATAAATACTTTTGCTTTTAAAGCATCCCGCCCCGTCGGCGGTCTGCATTGGCGGGTGTGCCTCCAAGCCTCCTGCAATGGCCTTTGCTTTCCGGCACACTTTCCGCCGTAGCGAAGTTCTCTAGTAATCTTCATCGCTTGGGCGTTCAATCTGCTCAGGTTCTTTCTGAGCATCAGTTGGTATCAGTCCAGGTAATTCAAGAGTAAGCTGATTTCCCTCATCACTATCAACGGTGATTTTCTCTCCATACTGTTGTCGAAATAAGCGTGATAGTAACCATTTGAAGCCGCTTGGCCCTTCAGATCGTATGCTTTGGGTCGCTTCATAGATAAATTCCGCCTGTGCAGCCATTACAGCCTCTAGAAACTCTAGCAAGTAGTAATCAGTCTCATTTATTTCAATATCTATTGCATTTTCATTTTCGTTTGCCTCAGATATTGCAGTTGTCAATTCTCTAGCCTTGTTCATCCAGACATGATATGTCGCTGGGCTTATCCCTGCCAGTTTGG
>VRUK01000189.1 GCA_019456195.1 Planctomycetota bacterium
TTCAATCTCAGATATCAAACCAATTTTATCCATTGATTCTTTTTCAAATTTTGCAGCATCCTGTTCAGTTGTATCTGTGAGTACGTGCCAATCCATATCCAGGAAAGAGGCAGCCAGGTATTCAACCAACGCAAAGCCCTGATTAAACAGTTTGGCGTTTTCAAGTTTACTGATCAGTTCCTGTGGAATCGGCCCTCCGGTTTCATAATGAAAGGCATAGGTTTTCAGTACGGCAGGGTCCCTGGCCCAGTTTTCCATAATTTGCGAAGGAAGTTCAACAAAATCTCTTGGTACTCTTCTCGACCCTCTATATATCGTATTTCCGAATAGACTGTTCAATCCATGGCCTAATTCATGGAACAGTGTTTCCACTTCATCCATACTCATTAAGGAAGGTTTATCGGCAGTTGGTTTTGCAAAATTACCAACGTTGTAAACCAATGGCGTAATGAATTTGCCGTCAATGTTGGACTGGCTTCTGAACGAGCTCGACCAGGCGCCACTTCTTTTGCCGTCACGCGGATAATAATCCGAATAGAAAATGCCCAGATGTTTTCCATCAGCTTCGAGAACCTCGAATACTTCAACGTCCGGTTTATAAATCTGAATATCATTCCTTTTAACAAATTCAATTCCATACAGTTTTTTGGCTACATCAAAGGCACCCCTGCGAACATTTTCCATTTTGAAATAAGGGCGAAGCATAGCATCATCCAGGGCATATTTTTCTTTTTTCACTTTTTCGGCATAATACCACCAGTCCCAGGCCTGCAGTTTGAAATTATGGCCTTCCCTATTGATGATTGCCTGCATATCCGCAATTTCCATTTTCGATCTTTTTAAAGCGGGTTTCCAGAGGTCATATAGAAATTTGTAAACGTTCACCGAGTTCTTTGCCATATTTCTTTCAAGAATGAAATCAGCATGGTTTTTATAACCCAACAAATTCGCCTTGCTAATCCTGAGAGAAGCAATCCTGGATATTAGCTTCTTATTATCAAATTCGTCGTTGTTATTGCCGCGATTGATATACGCTTTGAAAACAGTCTCCCGCAGGCTGCGTTTTTCCGAATTCATCAGAAAGGGAATAAAACTTGGTTTCTGGAGCGTAAAGACCCATTTGCGCTCCATACCTCTTGTATTTGCCATTTCAACGGCAGCTTGAACAACTCCATCCGGCAGGCCGGCAAGATCCTCATCCTTATCAATTATCAGCCCAATAGCATTGGTCTGTTTCAGATGGTTTTGCTTGAACTTGACGTAAAGATTACTCAACTCTTCATTTATGTTTCTTAACTTTCCTTTATCTTCATCATTAAGATTAGCTCCACTTCTGACAAAACCCAGAAAATAGTTTTCCAGTAGTGTGTTTTGTTCGGGGGTAAGCCCAAGACTTTCTTTCTTATCATAGATTTGCTTTATTTTTGCGAAAAGCTTTTCATTTAAGTTGATATCGTCATCATGTTTAGCTCGTAATGGTGCGACTTCTTTTGATATATTCTGTAATTCATCATTTGTGTTAGCGCCGTTAAGGCAGCCGAATACTCTGCTTACTCTATCGAGCAGCTCTCCGCTTTTTTCCAATGCTTCAATAGTGTTTTTAAAAGTCGGCTCTTCTTCATTATTTACAATCGCTTCAACCTCCGATTTTTCAACTTCCATTGTTTCGAGAAATGCCGGCATAAAATGTTCGTCTTTAATTTCATTAAATGGAGGCGTCTGAAATGGTGTGTCCCACTCCTGTAACAACAGATTCTCCGCTTGAATATGGCAGCTAATAGTCAAAATAATTAAAGTAAAAAGATACATCATTTTTTTCATCTTCATCATCCTTTCGTTTGATAATTAATTCTTCGGAACACTGTGTAGTTGTCAAGGGCTAATAGGACCGCATAACATCATGTATACTCTTATTAGATAATAAGCAGTTACATCCTGAACCATTATACATTACTTTTTGATCCAATGGCAGCATGCTGGGCATAAATATTGATTGATTTGGTGCATAACGACCAGTCCATCGCTGGTCTAATCTTATCTTGAAATCACCGGCTGAGTTTCCTCTTCCAGGAGCCAGAAAACACCCTGATTTTCAGGTGACATTTTGTTACCATTTTGTCACCACAAATGCTAAATTTGATGATTGATGGAAGCACTAAATCTCAAATATTTGCATAAAAACAAAGATTTATTCATTTTTACAGGATTTAAGTATCCGGATGAAATGAAATGTATCAATGACATCACTCCTTTGATAGTATTATTGAAAAATCAAGGGACCTATACCTAATTGGTATAGGCCCCGAGTTAATACAAATCTTTAATATCAACTATGGAATCTTAACCGCCTGTTCCGGTTTAAGGTGCCGTTGGATAAAGACGAATATCATCAAAGTACATCATACCTGCACCGCCGGCAACCGGATTGCTCCTGCTGCCAAGACCAAGAGTAATAGAATTGACATTGGCAAGGTTCACTCCCTGGTCTGCAAACGCCTGCAGGTCTATATTCCATTGTGTCCAGGAAGCTTTCTGCGCCGCATCAGGATTATCATTAGTGACAACCGCACTGTCATTGAGAGCGACATACATTGTTTCGGCAGCATTAGAAGAAACACCTCTATGCCAAATTGTCAATGTGTTGACACCATTCACTGTCCAGTCACGATTGGAAGTTAACGTTAAAGTCGCCTCAGATTTGCCAACTGCGTTATTGTATTCAAGGGGCATCGACTGATTACCGCTGTGAACAATAGTCTGCTCGGCAAATGGAGCATTAGCGTAACCAACGATAGAACCGTTTGTAGCCGGATTATCGAATCCATCCAGCCAGGCAAGAAATATCCTGTTGCTTGTCGGATCAGCGGAGTCAAGGTCATTGTAGCTTTCCATATCGTCAATGACAAGGAAGTTGGCCGTGGTAAAGCTCCATGGGGGGCCTGTCCACGGACTGTTGGCGTTGGCATTATTGGCCTCATCGACACGCCAATAGTATGTAGTATTCCACTCAAGTTGTCCGGGCTCAAAGCTCTCGGTGCCAAGGTTTCCGCTGCCTTTAAGCTCCAGAGAGGCTGCATCTGCGCCGAAATAGACTTCATGTGTATCGGCAAAAACTCCCGGTACCCATGTGAGAACAGGTGTCTGTGTGACGTTCTCAGCACCTTTGGCTGGAACCGGGCTGCCCACAGCGCCCTCAGTGGTGAAGTTCCAGACATCGCCTTTATGTGTTTCGGCAATATCAAACTCATCGACGCGCCAGTAGTAAGTCTTAGCCATTTCAAGTGTGCCGGGAGTATAAATCCCAGTTCCCTGAGCAATACCGCCGGTTGCATTGTCCACTTCGTCAAAATTGTCGCCGAAATAGATGGTATGCAGTTTCGCGCCAAAACCCGGCGTCCAGCTAAGCTGTGCATCCACAGCTACAGAATCCCCATCATTAGCCGGGACGGGTGCATAGGCGGTTTTAGGAGGAATACTAAAGCTCCAGACATCGCCTTTCCAGGGGCTGTTCGGCTCGGTATCATTGACCTCATCGATTCGCCAATAATATGTTGTGCCCGGAACAAGACCATCCGGTAGAGGGAATCCGGGAAAACCGACAACAATAAACGTCCCGGCCTGGTTGCCCTGGAACGTGCTTTCGGCTCCGGCATTCACATCGTCAAAATTATTGCTAAAATATATATCGTGCGAGACCGCTTTGGGGCCTGGCCTCCAGGAAATATTTGCCCACGTATCCGGATAGAGAGCACCATCCTTCGGCGTTGGTCCCCATGCGGTCATTGGTATTCCGCCTTCCATGGCGCCGAGTATTTCGGAGTCCGACAAGGCATGGTCGTAAAGCCTGACATCATCGATCGCGCCAATCCAGTCAGAGCCCCAACCGTCAGAGCCGATGAGCAGAGGGGTACTGCTGCTGGTAATTGCGCCCATTGGGGTTTCATCGGTTTGCTCTCCATTGAGATAGCATTTCAGCGTCGTGCCATCGTGCGAGCACGCAATGTGGACCCACTCGTAGCGCTCCAGGTTTTTCCCGACGTGGGCCCAGGCCCTGGGCGTCGTATTGAACGTAAACGACATGTAGGGTTCAGGAGCGCCTTGGCCCCACCCATATCGAACCTGATAGCTCCAACTGGGACTCATCCCAGCCAACGCCTTGCACATCGGCGCCGTCGTTGTCAACTTTCCCTCCGGGTCATCGGCGTCAGGTCTTATCCAGAGAGCTATGGAGATCGGACCGGTGATGTCCAGGCTGGCG
>VRUK01000190.1 GCA_019456195.1 Planctomycetota bacterium
TCCTTCAGATTCAGCCTCACGACTGACACCCTTGCCGTCCGGCTAATGGTTCCCGCTGTCGGGCCCATAGAGGACTTGCACCTCCAAGTAAGTGTGCCCTGCCGGGCACACAAATAAAGGGGCCTACACCGAATTGGTATAGGCCCCGATTTAACGCACATCTTCTATCTTATACACACAACTAATTGCAGCTTGCTGCTTACGGTGCAGGCGGATAAAGACGAATATCATCGTAGTACATCATACCTGCGCTGCCGGCAACCGGATTATTCTTGTTGCCAAGGCCAAGAGTAATCGAAGTTACATTTGCAAGGTTCACGCCCTGGTCGGCAAACGCCTGAAGGTCGATATTCCATTGGGTCCATGAAATTCTCGATGCTGCATCAGGATCATCATGATTAATCACAGCGCTACCGTTGAGAGCAACATACATATTCTCAGCAGCGTTACCAGCACTACCTCTGTACCAGATTGTCAGTGTGTTGACACCTTTTACTGTCCAGTCACGAGAGGAAGTCAATGTCAAAGTCGCCTCGGATTTACCAACAGCATTGTCATAGGACATCGGCATCGATTGATTGCCGCTGTGGACGATAGTCTGCTCGGCAAATGGGGGATTAGCATTACCAACGACAGAACCGTTTAATGCAGGATTGTCGAATCCGTCAAGCCAGACATTGAATATCCTGTTGCTCGCTGGGTCGGCGGGGTCAAGGTCATTGTAAGATTCAAAATCGTCAATGATAAGGAAGTTGGCGGTGGTGAAGCTCCAAAGGGGGCCTGTCCATGGGCTGTCAGCATTGGCATTATTAGCCTCATCGATACGCCAGTAGTAAGTCGTATCCCATTCGAGTTGTCCGGGTTCAAAGCTCTCGGAACCAAGGTTTCCACTACCTTTTAACTCCAGAGAGGCTGCATCGGCACCGAAATAGACCTCATGTGAAGCACCCAAGCCTGGTGCCCATGTGAGGACAGGTGTTTGTGTTACATCCACAGCGCCATTAACCGGATTAAGTGCTGTGACAGCACCTTCGGTCGTGAAACTCCAGACATCGCCTTTATGCGTTTCGACGGAATCAAACTCATCGACACGCCAATAGTAAGTCTTAGCCATTTCAAGCGGTCCGGGATCATAGGTTGTAGATCCCGACGGAGGATTACCTGCGGCATTACTAACGTCGTCAACATTGTCGCCAACGTACACGTTGTGTAATATCGCACCGAAGCCCGGCGTCCAGCTAAGATTGCCATCGGGATCTACAGACTCGGCACTATCAGCCGGCTCCGGGAAGTAGGCCGTCTTTGGAGGAATACTGAAACTCCAGATAGGGCCTTTCCAGGGACTGTTCGGCTCGGTGTCATTTACCTCATCAATCCGCCAGTAGTATGTTGTACCCGGAATCAGGCCATCGGGAAAAGCGAATCCGGGAAAGCCGGCAATAGTGTACGTTGCGACCTGGTTGCCCAAAAACGTACTTTCGGCGCCGGCGTCCACATCGTCAAAGTTGTCGCCTAAGTACACATCGTGTGAGACTGCAAAATCTCCCGGCGACCAGCCCAGAGTGATCCACGTGTCACTGTAAAGAGTACCATCCTTTGGGTCGGGGCCCCAGGCCCATGGAAATGCTCCGAGGCCCTGCATAATAACTGGAATCTCCTAGCCTGTCAGGGCTTTGTCGAAGAACATAATGTCGTCGATGACACCCGTTGCGCCATTTGCCGACGCGATATATTCGAAAGTCTCAAGACCGAAACGTGGATTGGGATCAAGAGCCGGTAAAGGACCTAAATTATCCGCTCTTGAGACTTCCTCGCCGTCAATGTACAGGATAGCGGAGCCGCCGCCAAATTCCCACGTCGCAGTGAGATGAAACCATGTATCGGCAAGTATAACACCTGTCGGATCAATCTCGATGCCTTGATAATCAGCGTCAGTGGCATCCTCCAGATAAAATCCGAAGTCTTCCGGATTGATGTCGGCATGGTCTGCGCCCTTTGATATGAAGAAGTATATCCCGCCCAGGCTCGCATCAAAAAGCCTGTAATCCGCCGGGTCTGACCCGTCCCAGTCCGGCTTGAACCAGAAAGCCAAAGAGCCTGCTTGAGTTATCACGTTGGGAACCGTGATGTAGTCATCTACTCCGTCGAGGTAGATGCCCCCATCCAGTTTTCCCTGTGTTCTTGTTCCTCCTTCCAGAGTACCATTATTGCCGTTACCGCTGGCGTCTCCGACGGCGGTCCCGGATGCCTCATCTAAGCGCCAATGAGCAACAAGGCCGGGAATGCCGGCGTTAGCTGTACTTGCCAGAGCCAGACCGAGCACAAAAATACACGCAACCAAATAAACAACTTTTCTAAACATAATAATCCTCCTTAAAAAAGTTAAAATGACCATGCTTTGGCCACACACCAAAACATCTTTTATTAATAGTAAGAATTTTCAGTTGATATGAAAAAATCTAACACCAGTGCACAAAATTCTCACAGAAAACTCTGCGCCCTGCATAATATTCCTCCTCTATGAAAACTATCAGAAACTTGCCTGCAAAATGAACTCAAAAGCCACAGGTGCCTGACTGTGCGTGAACAGGTATCATTAATATTATCTATACCAAATTACCTACATTCTCGTCAAGGAAAATCCTTACATGATTATCGAGAAACTTTCATGAAATCAATACTGATAACCACGATAGCGGCCGAATCAGGTATCAATTAAAAAGGGCTGATACCGAATTTACTCAGTATCAACCCCAAAATGACAAAATCTAATATATTAACCACACAATTTTACTTAACAGCTCAATCCCGGCTTACGGTGCCGGTGCATAAAGACGAATATCGTCGAAGTACATCATACCTGCGCCACCTGCAACCGGATTATTCCTGTTACCAAGGCCAAGGGTAATCGAATTGACATTGGCAAGGTTCACGCCCTGGTCGGCAAAGCGCGTCAGGTCGAGATTCCATTCGGTCCAGGAACCTGTTTGCGCCGCGTCAGGATTATCATGGGTGACCACAGCACTGTTGTTGAGGGCAGCATACATCGGTTCGGCAGCGTTGGCCGCATCGCCTCTGAACCAAATCGTCAGTGTGTTGACACCGTTCACTGTCCAGTTACGATTGGAAGTCAAGACATAAGTCGCTTCGGATTTCCCAACAGCATTGTCGTAGGACATCGGCATCGACTGGTTACCGCTGTGTACGATAGTCTGCTCGGCATAAGGAGAATTCAAATAACCAACAACTGAACCGTTTATAGCCGGGTTGTCGAATCCGTCTAACCATGCAATAAAAATATTGTTGCTCGCCGGGTCAATATTCCCTTCAATGTCAATATCACTAATGTCATTATAGCTCTCAAAATCATCCACAATAAGGAAGTTGGCTGTTGTAAAGCTCCAGAGAGGACCTGTCCACGGGCTGTCTGCATTGGCGTTATTGACTTCATCGATACGCCAGTAGTAAGTCGTATCCCACTCAAGCTGTCCGGGTTCATAGCTCTCGGAGCCAAGATTTCCAGCACCTTTATGCTCGGGTGAACTCGTATCGGCATTTTTCACCGCTTCTATGTTTGAGCCGAAATAGACTTGATGCGAAGCGGCATAGACTCCCGGTGACCAGGTAAGAACTGGTGTCTGCGATACATCCACAGCGCTATTAGCCGGCTCCGGGCTGCCGACAGCACCTTCAGTTGTAAAGCTCCAGACATTGCCTTTATATGTTTCGATACCATCAAACTCATCAATGCGCCAGTAGTAGGTCTTGGCTAATTCAAGCGGGCCGGGACTGTATTTTGCAGTTCCCTGGGGCAGTCCTACGGCGGCATCGTTGACATCATCAAAATTGTCGCCGAAGTAAACGGTATGCAGTTTCGCCCCGGAACCTGGTGTCCAGCTAAGCTGTACATCCAGAGCTATAGATTCGCCCCCATCAGCCGGTTCGGGAAAGTATGCTGTCTTTGGTGGAACCATAAAGCTCCAGACATCGCCTTTCCATGGACTGTTCGGCTCGGTGTCATTGACCTCATCGATTCGCCAATAGTAAGTTGTGCCCGGGGTAAAGCCGTCCGGAAAAGCAAATCCGGGAAAGCCTACAGCAATAAACGTCTCTGCCTGGTTGCCCTGGAACGTACCTTCGGCCCCATCGTTCACAGCATCAAAATTATCACCGATATACACATCGTGCGAGAGAGCAAAATCTCCGGGTGACCAGTTCAGAGACACCCATGTGCCTTCTATGACGGCGCCATCGGA
>VRUK01000191.1 GCA_019456195.1 Planctomycetota bacterium
TATACAGAAAGAATTCGGCTCTTTTGATACCTATATCTGGCAGTTTGTTAATGGGACCACTATCCGCAACAAATCGAAGACGCTTAAAGATATCCCTGCCACATCTCCCGAGTCGGATGCCATGAGTAAAGACCTTAAAAAACGCGGCTTCAAGTTTGTTGGCCCGACAATCTGCTACGCTTTCATGCAATCGGCAGGCCTTGTCAATGACCACCTTACATGCTGTTTCAGATATACTCAATGCGGCTGATTCACTGTAAGAAAAATGTAAAAGGATTATTTCGGGCTGGCATAGAATGACAGACAATAAAGCGATAAAGGAATTCGTCAGGAATACTTTGGGTTGTAACTGCCCTGAAGAAGTCTTTCAATACATCGATTGCCGAACACTCGTAAACATAGATGAAAATATTGTACCGGTCTATGAGATAAATATCGGAAACAGACTGCTTGTATTCGCCGCCGCAATAGACGAAGTCGATTCCCTGAAATCCATTCTTTCAAAACTTGTCAGCGCCGGCATAAAAAAGAGAGACGAAAAGAAATTCAACAGGTTCAGACTTGTGTTACTCTCCGCCGGAGACATTGACATAGCCCAGCAAGCATCGGAAATCTTCAGCTCCCTTACCACCGATGAGAAAGTACACCTGCACATGATTAACAAAGATGACTTTCCTCTCAATCTTGACCACCCAAAGTGAGCCTAAACCTCCTCATTATCCATATCTAAGATACTTCTTGACGTTGGTCATCCTTTTTGTAGAGTAGTCGCTATGAATCCCGCTACCAATATGAAAGTCAAAAGAACATTCCTTGCCATACTGCTGACGACAGTTATCACAGGATGCGGGCAAATCGGGCTGCATGTTTCAAAAGAAACAAATAACAAATCAGAGATATCAATTCGCCGGAATACGAAAGCATGGTCTATGGGTGTCGGGGGCGATACGTTACTCTGCAGGAGGGTTGAGAGGGACACGTTAAAATCAAATGATTTTACGTATGCTTTTGGAGATATGCCGCCTTTGATGAAAAAACTCGACTTGTTTTTTTGCAACTTAGAGTGTCAGATTGCCGACGTCGGCGGGAAAATGGATAAGGGCGAAGAAAAGCCTTACCATTTTCGCGCGAAGCCTGAGATGGTAAGAGCGTTAGCAGAGAGCGGAGTTGATATTGTCACAATCGCAAACAATCATGGTATGGACTATGGACCCGAGGCCCTGATGCAAACTATTGAGCTGTGCCGGAAGAACGGGGTAGAGATAGTGGGCGGCGGACGGAATGTAACAGAAGCCGCGGCTCCCGGATTCGTTGAGGCGGCAGGCCTGCGCATCGGTTTTGTAGGTTTTCAATCCACAAACACAATGATGAATGCAGGACCTGATACCCCAGGTGTAAACGCATTACGCTATCAAGAATCCGAACATTTCCTCGCTGCGGTCAGGGCGGCATTGATTAAGGCTCGAAAAGAGTCAGATCTGGTAGTCTTTACCGTCCATTGGGGGCCTAATTATCGCCTGGAACCTACGGATAAGCAGCGGCGAATCGCACGACAAATCCTGGATATGGGTTATGATGTGTTTATCGCACACAGCGCACATCAGTTTTTGGGAGTTGAAATCCACAATGGCAAGCCCATTATTCATGACGCCGGAAATTTCGTCGTGGATTTTTACCCGGTGGAACCTTACTGGAACGACCGGAATCTGATGTTCGTGCTTCATTTCAAAGGCACAAAAGTGCAATACATAGAGGCCATCCCTATCTATCGTACAGGAACGGCAACTAACTTCGCAACCGGTGACATCGCAGGAAATATTTGCGATCGCTTTAGCAGTATGTGCGAAGCCTTAGATACAGAGGTTAAAAAGACGGAAGATAATAGAATACTCATATCAGTTAGATGATTACCCATCGGCCTGACTTTGGCCTTCTGTAGAACGATTAGAGAAAATCCCCCCAATCCTGATTGACAGAGTAGATGAATTAGCTCAGCTGTGAATACTACATTTTCAAGCGATTAAAGGAGGTCATATTTGTGAAGTCTCCTGTGATTCTGTGTTAATACTCTTCGACGGTATTTCGTCAATATGGTAGGTTGACGCTTTGGTAGTCAGATGTGAGGTTGCTTTAACTTCTTGTGGTTTTGACACTCTTCTCGAAACTTGTTGCCTTTGAGGTGGCTCCTTAGATTCTTTACCGCGCAGGATTTTCTTAAAAGGAATGAGGATTATACACACGATGAGACACCAGGCGAGTAAACATAAGCCATTTCTACCACTGTTCAGACTCGCAAGCAGGTACATTCCTGCGGTAACCATCACCACTAAGACGCTCTTTTTGATGAGCACTCGTTTGTATTTACGAGACCGGATTCTGCGCCACCAGTGACGGGAGTCTCGTCGCTTTTTCCCCTTGTACATTGTTACACTCCGTTCTTGTGTTTGTACACCTATCCACTATCAATTTCCCTCCTCCTTTCCGAATATCTCATCCGGCGTACCTAAGACAGGTTTGTTAAGTTGCTTCAGGACATTAACAGTGCAATTAGTCTGCACAACACCAAATGGTAGCACAGCACTTCCGAAAAGTCCATCCCCCTTCGCCATTTTGTCTTATGCACTCTTCCTTGATTAGGTCGGCCATTTTTGTAGGATGCAATACTTCGCGCCGCTTGTCGCTAACGGCTCGGTGTATAACCTAATTTCCCCCACACAGCTTTCTGAACTCTGTACAAATCCTCATTATTCGGTACCGAAGACGAAGCACTTATTTCACCTCGCGCGAACTTTATGGTACGCGGGTCCTTCCACTTCCAGTATTCACCGTGCCCGTCAGCAAAAGAGAAGTTCGTTCCATCGCCGTGGCGTACCGTAATCCCGTCCCACCACTGTTCCTTATCATAATTAACAGTCCAGCTCGATGGGCTCAATCGGCCCTCATCAACAAAAACAGCCCTTTCGCCTGGCCTGCGAATTTGCATCCTGCTTTTAAGTATCTGCCCTTCAGCACCGGGTATAGCGTCATGACCATTCATAGCGTCAACTATGGCATACGTCACCACCTCTCCTCGCACACCGGTCGGGCACTTGTAGAGATTTAAGCTCGGACAGTATGGAAATAACAATCCCCTCTTGACACCTTTTATTCGGCATGGTTCAGAACAGGGTAACACTTTTCTATACCCCACAAGTTACCATTTTCTCCGCAACTCCTGTTTTGATAGACTGTTATGATTGTTCGTGGCCATTGCACCAGCTTAAAAAGTGTTACCTTTGAGCATAGGAAATTGAACCATGTCTTTTATTCGTTCTTCTTCTGAGGTACTCTGCCCCGGCCAATATACCCAACAGGTGCCATCTTTGTTATGGCCGCCAAGGCTTGTATTACCGCTAACTATTTTGCCATCGTTGTCATCCGCATACATAATCCAAGCCAGTCCCATTTGCTTCACATTGCTAAGACAGGCTGCCCGTTTGCCCTGCTCTCTGGCCCGATTTAGTGCAGGCATCAAAATGGCCATCAATACCGCAATAATGGCAATCACCACTAACAGTTCTATCAATGTGAACCCTCTTGGTTTTTTCATAATATTATCTATACCAAAATACCTGCCTTGCCGTCAAGGAAAATCCCTTGATTATGTATTAGCATACCTCGTTGATATAACTTCTGGGCAAGTGCAGCGAAAAGCGTGTTTATCGAAGGGAATTTATCGCTTGCATCGGAAATTATGAAACATCGGGGACGGTTTTCGACAAATACTGGCCCTATCCTTTCGCAAAAATGGGATTATTTTCAGCCGACACTGAAGCACTCAGAGATAGAATTATTCAACAGCAGCTTCAGAGATGAATTGCTCGATAGAGAGCTGTTTTTGAGCAATGATGAGCTAAGATATGTTGCAGATCGCTGACGGATGGATTACAATCATTGCCGTCCGCATAGCAGCCTGAATTATTTGGCTCCGGCGGCTTTCACTGCAATATGTCTTGAGCAAGGCTTCGATTCCCTCTGCCTTACTTAAGATAAGGAGAATTGTTTTTAAGTACGAAAAAATATGATAAATCCAGAATGTTAGCGGGGTACGTAATGACTAATAGAATATTCTCTTTAATCTGACATTTCCCATTTACACGGTTAAAAAGCATATTTTTCTCCGTACGATACCGATTATTTTACAACAATCTG
>VRUK01000192.1 GCA_019456195.1 Planctomycetota bacterium
TGAAAAATAATATTGGGCAATTCTCCCACCATAAAGAACACCGCAATCCTTGTGCCGAACAGGATTGATGGTGTCCCGGAATTCTCCGGAATTCTCATCGTGAGAGAAAAATTAATTATCTCACGGGGTTGACTTTTGCCTCTTTTTGCCATATTTTGTCTGTCCAGAATGAAATACCCGCGAGATATGCTTTTTTTACTAATGAATTTACCCCGTGAAATAGAGAAGCTTTCTCATCGGGAAGATACGAAACTGATTATTTCTTATTAACTAAGGTTATGTTAAATGGCTAAGAGAATGGGAAAGAGTGATAAAGGTAGCGATGCTGCCACTAATAAGGTCGTTATTGATTTTGTCAGTAACTTGGATGATGAAGATCGTATGCTAGTTGTTCTCAAGGCACACTTGTACGGGGGGACGTGGGAGCCGATGCTCGATGACCTGGAAAACCGCTTATTGAGTAAGCCTTATATATTCAAGCTGGCAAAACGAATAAAAGACGATATCGAGCGAATACAAAAAATGCAGGAATTTGAAGCTAAGAATAATATTGATTTAGCTGAGTATGTTGAATTGGACAACGAGCCATATTTGAAGGCGTCAGCAAGTAAGCTCAAAGCAAAAGGTAGAACTGTAGGCATAGAAGAAACTACCCAAAGGCAAAAACTCCTGCTGTGTACATATGTAGACGAGATCAACGAAGACGATGATGTTGTAGATGGTGTGGTCGATTTATATTGTGCGTTGAATAAATACCACATCCTATGCGGAGGTCGGGGACTTGCCATCGACGATTGGCAGATGTTCATTCGGCAAACTGATCTTGTGGAGGTCGGACAATGACCGAGCGTCACGATATAGTTCTTCATCAACATGAGGATGGTCCTAATCCGCCGGACTTGCTCCAACAAATCGTCGAAGACATCAAGAAGCTTGTCCCTGAAACCGGCAAGACAGCGCATAAGTGGTTGCGAGCTAAGGGTGACCAGGAGCTTGCAAAGGTTCAAGAAATCAAGGCGGGGGTTTTTGAAAAGATAGGCCAACTTGAGATAGAAAGACAGCGCCTAATTCAGCACCGTGATGAGGCCGAGCGTAAGGCTGAGATGGAACTAAAGCGAGAACAGCACGAGCTTGAAAGAGCTTTGCGCGAACTGGAAATACAAAGATTCAAGGAGAGGATACACGCTCTTAGAGAAGTCGTTGATTGCATAGTGAAGTTGAAGGAGAAAGGCATTGAGGTTGACATAGAGCTGGTACATGTGACAGAAAAAGCTGCAAAGACTCTTTTGGAAGATAAGCCAGCATAGATTGTCATGCTGAGCAATGAAAAGTATCGGGCTAAATATACTCTATAAATAAATAACTCAAAGCTGGATAAAAGAAATATTTTTATTTTAGGTGAAAAAGAAGGATTTAATTTAGATTTTAAAAAATCTAATTAGGAGATAATATGTTCTCATTTTCCAGAATATAGTTGGAAGTGGAAGACCAATTTGATTGATAATTAGAGGGATAACCATGAAAAATTCTAATCTGTATAGAATACACCCAGAATCGAAGACACTTCAGAGTGTCAAAGAAATAGACTTTTCCGACCACAGTTTTCAAGAGCGTTACGATATACAAGAATGGCTTGAGACAACACCGTCGATTCTCGGAGAGAAGCTGCTTATTATCGCCAAAGAAAAAACCTATTTTGAAGGTACACGTGAGAGACCTGATTTGATTGCGATAGATAAAGACGGGAATATTGTAATAATCGAACTTAAACGGGATGATTCTGGTTCAGATGCTCACTGGCAAGCCATAAAATACACCTCTTATTGGGCACGATTTTCCGTCCCTGACATCCTAAGAGTGTATGCGGATTACATCAATATACATGGAGGTAAAGAAGAAGAAGAAGAAGTTGATGAAGAATATGCTAATCAAGAGATCATTGACTTCATTGGGCAAGGCTCGGCGGAAAATATAAACAAAAGGCAGAGAATAATTCTTATTTCTCACCGTTTTTCCAAAGAAGTTATTACTGCTGTTGACTGGCTCATTGAAAACCACGGAGTGGATATAAAGTGCGTTCAACTAATACCATACTTTGATGAAGATAAGGAAACATACTACCTACAGAGTAATACAATCTTACCATTGCCCGGTATAGATGATTATTTGATTAGGCCCTTTTCAGGGAAAGCTGGAACTGGCAAAGGTGGTCATGGGAGCAGAAATGACGATGAGGTTACTCGCTTCTTTGAGACCATGCGTGACATGCTCATTAGTGGCGACACAGTGATCGTCAATGCTAAGAAACCTACAAGATATAGTAGATGGGCTGGAAGTGACTACAGATTCAGATACTATCATTTTTGGTTCGATGAAGGACTGTGGGATAATTGGAGCTTGAGCTATAGGGTATGGCTGTACAATGATAAGGTTCAGGATAGAAACTCCAAAAACAAAGCGGTCGTTTTCCTTGAAATCAGAAAGGATCATTTACTGCAAAACGGTGTCACAGAAAAGCAGATAGACGACTTGAAATCCAAATTGACAAACATCTTTGGGGCAGATAGTGAGTTTTCTTTTAGAACTGAAGATACGTCCCTTAGAGTAGAACGGTTGTTAGAATACCCAGGGCTCACTGATTCTCTCAGAGATAGACTTCTGACGACTATTTCAAGCCTAATTGGCAAGACTTTCGATGTAGTAAGCCAGATGACACAGCCTTTCTCTTGAGAATTATCACCTGCCAGTTCGCAAGTACAACATCATAACATCGCAGCCATTCACTTCCTTCGATCCCCAATACCTGTTAGTTCAGGTACTACATGGGGAATTCCGAAGTTTAAATACACGAACTCACCGAAAAGCTCTCCGGCCTTAGTTATTGTTCCAGCATCTTCTTAACGGCATTTTTAAGAGCAGGCATTTGAATTTGCTACTTACTATTTGATTGAAGATTACCGCGTCGGCCTCCGGCCTACTCGCAATGATTTTATGAAAGCGTGTCTCCTGGTGTTGGGTATAATTACCCGGATACCAGAAACATTTTAGCGGTACTATCCGCAGAAAGGTGACACGCGTATGGAGATTATAGCATTGGACGCTCATAAACGCTACAGTCAGGTTTGTGTGCAGAATAAAAAGGGACAGTTTCTTTGCGAAAAGCAGTGTGTGCTGTTGGCAGACATTTGGCAGAGGCGAGTTTTTGGGTATTAACACGAAATGAAGATTATAAAGAACCTGAGGTTAAATCGGTTTCACCGACGGCGGTCTAAGCGCGATAGATGTCATGAGCTCTTGAAGCTCGCGCAATGAATGCGACAGATCGCTGGAAGAAACTCATGCCGCTTTGACGGCGAAGAGATGACAAAGGTGCGAAATATCGCACCTTACCCGCTTACCCTTCGTCTCCGCTCAGGGTGAAGGGATTACCCCACAATAAATTGCGGGGCTAAATATTTGGGCAACCACACGGGATTGCCACTACATTGGGGGATTAGGTATTTACATTCGAGCGAGACAATCGGCCCCAACTTAATCCTGTTTTTTGGGTTTGAATAATCCCTTAACACCTTCTATAAGCCCCTTGCCTGCATCGGCGCCTTCTTCCAAAAGCTTTATGCCTCCTTCGACAGCGGCCTTTCCCAAATCGGCTGTTATGCCCAATGTTGTGCTCATAGCATTTGTAAGACCCTCAGGCAAAAGCCCGGCTCCCTGTTTTGCCACGCCCGTGGCGATAGCCAAGAGGATTTTTCCGGTTAATGTAGCCACATCAAGCTTATCATCGCTGCCTAAGTCTGTCATGACAATCGGGTCCAGTTTCAGTGTAACGGTATCTTTTTTCCCTGGAATAGGTAAAAGCTTAGCCTGAACCACTATATTCCTAAGTTCCAATTTATCAATGTGAAGCTTTTTAGCGGCCTTCTTTGTTTCGTTTTCCGGCTCTTCTTCTGACTTTGGGAGCGCATTGATAATGTCCTGAAGATTATTGCTTGTGACTCCTTTTTGTTCGAGTACAACATTCACACCATCGAACATGATTTCTTTTATATTGACGGTGTCTTTTAAAAGTGAGCCGATACTAACCGCAATACGAGCATCATTTACCTTAAGCAGTTTTTCATGTTTATAACCCGGTGGATTGTCAATTACAAGA
>VRUK01000193.1 GCA_019456195.1 Planctomycetota bacterium
TTTATGCAAAACAAACCCAATGTCAAGTAGGCCAAAATCAGCATAAATACTTCTGTAACAATGAGATACGAAAATTTTGACATTTGGTTATTCAGACAAACAAACCCAATTCAAACCCAAAACAAACCCAATTTAACCCAAAACAAACCCAATTTAAGCCAATTCAAACCCAATTGTACAGAGGTTAAAATGAATGCTTTTGCGTGGTTAAGCAGCCTGACAATTATATTAGAAATGCTACTCGCGAATTTTATCACCCTAAGGGTGCCAAAGCAAACCCAATCAAACACAATTTCATCCGGCTTGACAATAACTTATAGAATTGATATATTGATCTCTCTGAATTTGATGCGGAAAAATGTTAAAATAGATAAAAGGATCATATCATGAACAAAATCACTCGCCGAAAATTCGTCCAAAACTTAGCATTGGCAGGTGGAACTATTGTAATGGGAGCTAAAACTCTCGAAGCCGCCAAACGCAAAAACCCTTCTAAGCTGCACTTAGCCTGCAACCAGTATCCCTGGCTCGTTTTCTATCAGCGTGAGAATCGCAATTTCAACGAGGAGTTGGATACGGGATTAGGCGAATTAGCTGCAAGTGGCATGGACGGCTACGAACCGCTCGTCAATAATCCACAGGAGATTGACCGCCTCGGCCCGCTGTTAAAGAAGCACGGCCTGGAAATGCGATCTTTATACGTCAACAGTACTCTTCACGACCGACAAAAGGCCGATCAAAGCATCGATTCTGTATTAGCCATCGCAGAAAAGGCAAAAAGCATTGGTACAACAATCATTGTAACCAATCCAAGCCCCATTCAATGGGGTGGAGCCCAGAACAAAGATGACAGCCAGCTAAAGGTGCAGGCGGCCTCAATGAACAAACTTGGCCGGCAGTTAAAAGCAATGGGACTCACACTGTACATATCACAACCACGATATAGAATTACGTAACGCCGCACGCGAATTTCACCACATGATGGTCGGAACCGACCCGGCTTATGTAACTCTGTGTCTGGATGCCCATTGGGTTTACCGCGGGGCCGGCAACTCAGCCGTGGCGCTCTTTGATGTCCTGAAGCTTTACGGCCGAAGAATCACCGAACTTCATCTTCGCCAGTCGAATGAAAACATCTGGACAGAAACTTTTGAAGATGGTGATATTAACTACCGACGTCTGGCAAAACACCTACTGAATATCGACGTCCTTCCTCACATCGTTCTCGAACAGGCCGTGGAGAAAGGAACACCAAAGACAATGAAAACGGTTGAGGCCTTCCGCCGAAGCTCAATATATGCCCGCCGCGTCTTCGCTGAATTTGGATAATATTTTGTAATACTCGCCCTGTTTTCGGCATTCTTTGGATAAGAATAGTATGGCTTAACAAAGCAATATAAGTGTTTATTGAGAAATACAAAGCATTGAATGGCGATTATTTAGTTTTCGAGTTAAGGTTGGAAATTATGGGATATAGTTATTTACTAATCAGATGCCTAATAAAAGAAAGGAGCAGTCCGGTACCCACGACGATAAGGAAAACGGGTATTAGGGGCAAATCCGGTTTGTAATTTTCCCAGAACCCGGCCATCATAAAGAGAAAGCCCATAACAACATTGAATAACTCGAGTCTCAAATTCAAATATTTACGGGCTACCTGCACCATTAGGGTAATAGCGCCGATGCCAAGCAGGATTACCCCGGTACCGAGTTGCAACAGCATGGCAATTCCGATCCAGATGAAGAACAACCCCCAACCTGCGGCAGGTAGCTTATGGGCGAATTTAGGCGGGCTGATCGATTTTGCTTTTTCAGCTTTGCCTGTGCCCACGTTATCAGGTTTTTGGTCTTCCATAACTTAACCTCCATAGAAACTTTGCGTATTATTAGGAGTTTATTTGACAATATATAGCAATATATAAGTTTCAAGGCTAAGACAATAGAATATCTTCGTCTATTCTATTACATAGATATTTTTCTTTTTGCAAATGTCCTTTAATATTTTTGGCCAGACGGTCGCGCTGACCTCGCCGATATGGGCTTTTTTCAACAGAAGCATGAAAGTACGAGATTGACCTATCCCCCGCCGATACTGAGGGGAATTTCATTGTTGATGATTGCCTGATGATAGGGAAAATGCAGAAAATCCTGCTGGCCTGAAAGTTCGAGTTGTTTTTTGAGCGTTTCGATGTTGACGCGGATGCCCATAGAGCTAAGTTCGTGCCGATACCTGGTTACGGGATTCCAGACGAGAATATCACCGTTTAATCCGTGCATTGGCCGGCCATCTTCGGATGTGGTTTCTGTTACCCAGTCGTCGTAGTCTGCGGTCCTCATTTCGTGCGGTTTCTCGTTCTTGAGGACCCAGCCGATACCGTAGAGGAAGACTGCGGGGTATTCCTGTAAAATCTTTGTCTCACGCTGACCGTTCGGCAGGTCAGGGAATCTGTCCAGCAAATCCTCTGCATGGATGAATGTTATTTCTTCTGGTAAATTGGGGCATTTGTCAGTTTTCAATTTAGGAAAGAGCTTCTGAACGTGGTTCTCAGCCCCCTTAAGGACCTTCTATATTTTCTGTACAACTACCTTGAGCAATTTCAGATTACGCTGTTCTTCGGTTATTGCGAGTTCCCAATCCCACTGGTCAACATAGATGCTGTGATCGTGGTCGAGCAATTCGTCCTTGCGTATAGCTCGCATGTCGGTTATCAGACCCTCGCCGGGGTCAATTGCGAATTCCTTCAGGGCCATTCGTTTCCACTTTGTAGCGGCCTGGACGACCTGAGCATTAATGGGATTTTTATCGTTGTCATTTGATATATGGAATCCGATCGGAGTTTTTGAGCCATCCCGGTCGAGCATATCATTGACTCCACTTTCTTTGTCGACAATAAGAGGAACGGTCACACGGATGAGATTTAATTCCTTGCAGAGGTTTTCTTCAATGTAGTCTTTGGCGGCGAAGATGGCAAGCTGGGTTTCCTTCGGATTCAGTAAAGAAATGTAATCCTGTGGAAGAATTTTCTTCAATTCGGAATAATCACCGGGACCTGACAAATCCTCTTGCTTGTCTGTCATTATTTAATCTCCTACAAATCTGTATGTGCGCTTTGAAAAACAAGTTTCTGTAGCTTGGGCGTGACAAATAATAGTATATACCCCGGCAATTTTCAATTCTATTTCGGTAAGCTAAATAATCAGCCGGACATCTCAAACAATCTTTGTCCAATTCACAGGCTAAATGTTTGATTTTATTGGCGGAAGAGGTTTCCGCCCGGCAGGACCACTCTTTGGCCGATTTCGGGAGGGGTGAATGATACGAAGGCACCGTCTTTATGTTGCAGCCATCGTAGCGAAGGGTCTTCGAGGGCAACCGAGAAGATAAAAGCTGCTTCCGGTACATACCCGTTACTTGTTACTTCTCGTATTTCAACAGTCATTCCTGTCAATTCAACTCGATCACCAACAGAGAACGGATTTTGTTTATTACGAAATAATGCATCCAAAACATGCACGTAAAATCCATAAGCTGGTCTGACTACCAGAGTATTCGCATCAGGACGATAGATTTCGACCGGCTCAAATAGACTTGACGTCAGAATTCTTAAATGGCGGGGCATCGGCTGATTATTACATTCCCACATCATTGGAGATTGTAACATAAGGAATGCTATAGGCGGATTAACAATAACAAGGTCCTGATTTTTCACGGATTCGTCCAGCCCTTTGGTTAACATCAGTTTGTCTGAGTATTCTTTGGGTATCATGGCGTGAGCTGCGCGAACCGGTAAAACCAGTGGAGCGATGATAAGGTGAATTAAGATAAATATACTGGCAAGCACAAGAGGCGGGATTCGCCAAAAAGTACGTTTCTGTTGCCCTTCGGTTTTGGCAAAGACAAGATAGATAAATTGGGCAACCAGCCCCATTGCTCCGATACCGACAAACGTAAGAAGGCGGTCGGAAGGAAAAGTTGCACAGATTGGAAGGATGGACAGAATCATCCCTGTTGCCCAAAACCGTGCGGAACGCTGACGCCAAAGCAGAGGAATTAGGACTATAATCAACAACACCAGAAAAACGAGGGCGCCTCGCCATATTAACATCGAGTACCTTGGAGGAATCATCATAGTTATATCTGATGGTGGTAGTG
>VRUK01000194.1 GCA_019456195.1 Planctomycetota bacterium
GGCTGTTATTCCTGAAAAGAAGGAACGTTACCAGGTAAAATTTCCATGGGGTACCATTTCAAAGAAAGACCTTCGAAGTGCCATAATATTTGCAGAGATAATTGGCCCACCAATTTCCAAAAGAAAGACCCATAGATTGTTTTAATTAAGAAGACATGCCTGCCTGCCCTGTCCGTCCAACAGGCGGCATTTGTCTGGCAGGGATTTCCGCAGATAAAAACTTTTTTTCAACCTTCATTTGAGTAGTAGCGGAAACCTTTAGGTTTCCAACTTCATGGGTTGGTTGGCAATGTTAGCTATGTAAATGTTTAAATTAGGACTAATCCCATGACGGGAGGAGGTCTGAAGACCTCCGCTACGCAGGAAATAAAAGGCCAAAGCTTAACTCCCGAAGATTTAAATCGGTAGCCAGAGTGGCGGAATTGGCAGACGCGCCGGATTCAAAATCCGGTCCTCGATAAGGGGGTGTGGGTTCGACTCCCACCTTTGGCACCATAGTCTAGAGAAGCCCTGTCCTCTCTCCAGGTAACTTCTTTACCCTGACGAGATAATAGCCGCTGTTGTACTGGCTCAATAATTCGGTAATTTTTTTAAGTTTACTAATTATTTTCGGAGATGTGGTAGAAGCAAGCCTGAAAATTAAAATATTGTTTTCTCTTGCTTTAATGAGTAATGTGTGATATTATTTTGTTTCGTTGGACGTTGAGTTGTTCAGTATATATATGTATATATAAAGGCTACAAGGTTTCCAATCTTGTGGCCTTTTTTTATTTTTTTACCTTTTTACTATTTAAAGGGGGTGATTTTCAGTATGCCAAAAGGAACAGTTAAGTGGTTTAACGACTCAAAGGGCTTTGGCTTTATTTCTCAGGAAAACGGAGACGATGTCTTTGTTCACCATACCGCAATCCAGTCTGAGGGCTTTAAAAGCCTTTCAGAAGGGGACCAGGTAGAGTTTGAAGTCGAACAGGGCGAAAAGGGTAGCAAGGCCTCAAATGTTGTCAAAATATAAAAATATTGTAAAGCATACTCATATATTTTTTGCTGTATAATCTATCGAAAGAGAGTTGTATATAATAATTAATATAGAGTAGTTGTAAAATATTATTATAATGATAACGTATAAGTCCCCCATATCCATAAAAGGGTATCGGGGGCTTTGTTTATATATGCAGGGAATAAAGAAAACTGGTAGAATACACTAAAAGTAATGTCAGTTTAAGTGCAACTTTATTATTAGAAAGGAAAACAGGATGAAGATCTATGTAGGAAATATGTCATACGACACTACCGAAGAGGATTTACGGCTCGCTTGCGAAGCATTCGGTAAGGTTGAATCTGCCACAGTCATAAAAGACAAGTTTAGTGGTGAGTCAAAGGGATTTGGATTCGTGGAGATGTCCTCTAAAGCTGAAGGACAGGCTGCAATTGATGGACTGAATGGTAAAGAGTTAAAGGGAAGAACACTTAACGTGAATGAAGCACGTCCTCGCACCGAAAAATTTGGAGGCAGCACAGGCGGATACGGCGGCGACAAGGGAGGCGGATACGGCGGCGACAAGGGAGGCGGATACGGCGGCGGCAAGGGAGGATATGGCGGCGGCAAGGGAGGATATGGCGGCGGCAAGGGAGGATATGGCGGCGGTAAGGGAGGATATGGTGGCGGCAAGGGAGGATATACTGGCGGCCGCAGGGAAGGACGTGGAAGGTAACAGATTATGATAAATAGCTGAGCCAACAGCAGGGTTGACCCTTTTCCTTTTCAGGGGTTAAGGATGCATCCCTAATCTCCACTTCATCAAAATTATTTATGGATAACCTTTCTATTAAATGAAAACTGAACTTTAACCTTTGCGGGTTTTCCGCCGATCTCAAGCACCGGGTATGCAAGAAAGTTGATCGGTCCTGTTGCCGGACCCGGCTCGACGACAAGATCCCGTCCCCGGCTTAACTCAATGCGGTTTGCCGGATGACGGCCAAAATAATAACTGGCCAGGTTAGAGTACTTGTCAGCTTCGCTGATGTCAACAGGCCACCATTTCCCCTCCGCATAAAACTCTGCGCAGCAATGATAACTGTGGATTCCTCCTTCATCCCGGGAAGAAGGGATTGCCGCTCCGGTGGCAAAACGTGCCGGGATAGAGATACTTCTCGAGAGAGCTATGAAGTAAGAGTGAAAATCAGCACAGTTTCCTGTTTTCACATTACAGGCATAGACGGCATCACCCTGCCCCCAGCCCTCGCCGTTTCTAATATATTGCATATTGTCGATGACGTAGTCGTATAAGGCTCGAGCACGCACGAGATCTCCATCCTTCCCTTCAACAACTTCCTCAGCAATGCTTTTGAAATCTTCATTGAGAGGTACCAGACGATCCGGTCTTAAATATTCCTCCGGAGCTGGCAGAGGTTCGGCATAAGCGTCCTTTTCAATTCTTCGGACATGAAAAAGAAGCTCGACATTTTTCCTGCTGTCTTCCTGGTCAAGATTGACTAAAAGAATCTGGTTGCCGTATTTCTTATCTTTTAAGATTTGTCTTTTTCCGGGAATCTCCATGGAGCTTACCTCGACCGTTTGAAAGGCATCCGAAGTCGGCAGGGGAAGCCACATACGAGCGGATTCCGTTATTTCAGGCAATGTGACCATGTATAAAAAATCGAATTCGTCATGACCGCTGAGCACCCCTAAAAGGTTTTGGGATGCTTCTTCAACTGAAACCCGGTGCCAGGTCTTGTCTTCTTTTTGTTCCCATGCGTAAAAAGGCTGGCCGTTAATCTTGTGGACTGTTGTTTCAGTAACCGTCATCGAACCGGGGTCGCCTGCAAGAAAAAAATCGACATCATATAAATCACCTTCAATGTCTGCGACATCTACACAGGCAAAGTGGTAACGCGGACCCAGATTTGCCAGGTATTCGGTGTGAACACGAACCAGTTTAAGTCTGAGTTCCTTCTCATTGAAGGAAAGTTTAAAAAAACCACCCCCTAAGCGGGTTTGCTCCTCAATATAGTGTTGTATTCCGGCCTCGATATCCGCAGTGACCACATTAGGAACAGTAGAGGTTCCGGTAAAACCAGTGGTTTGAGTTATACTGAAGGTGCCCAGTGTCAGGAATACAATAAAAGAAATACGGCATATCATCATTTGCCTTCTTATCCGTGTTATTTACTCATTCGTGGTATTTAAACAATAATTAAATGTACGGGCGTATTGTTCGCCACGGCGAATCTGCCTAAGGCACGACCATACGCCCCTACTTTGTAGCATCTTTGAAATTCCTATGCTTTTACCTGGGATGCTCAGCCTTGTGATCGTGCTGCTCTTATTTTGGGTGCTCTTCCTCGGATTCTTCTGCCTTAGATTCTTCTGCCTTAGGATGTTCATCCTTGGATTCTTCTGCCTTGGATTCTTCTGCCTTAGATTCTTCTGCCTTAGCTTCTTCTGCCTTAGGATGCTCTTCTTTAGAAACATCAGCCTTCGGCGCTTCAGCCTTTGGATGTTCGCCTCCCTGAACCTTGCAATTCATGAGGTATAGAGTCACAATGGCGGCAACAAAAATAAGAGTTAGTAATTTTTTCATGTCGTCTCCTTTCTTTAAATAAATTTCAATATCATAATAATTAAAAATCGTGTTTTCTGAATATAAAAACTACTATAAATTCCTTTGATTTACAAGAATTATCTTTGGCATCATGCCTGAAAATTAAAATATTGTTTTCTCTTGCTTTAATGAGTAATGTGTGATAGTGTCTTACTTAGTTGGATGTTATGTTGTTCAGTATATATATGTATATATGAAGGCTGCAAGGTTTCCAATCTTGTGGCCTTTTTTTGTTTGTTTACATTTTTATTATTTAAAGGGGGTGATTTTCATTATGGAAAAAGGAGCAGTTAAGTGGTTTAACGACTCAAAGGGCTTTGGCTTTATTTCTCAGGAAAACGGAGACGATGTCTTTGTTCATCATACCGCAATCCAGTCTGAAGGCTATAAAAGCCTTTCAGAAGGGGACCAGGTAGAGTTTGAAGTCGAACAGGGCGAAAAGGGTAGCAAAGCCTCAAATGTTGTCAAAATATAAAAATATTGTAAAGCATACTCATATATTTTTTGCTGTATAATCTATCGAAAGAG
>VRUK01000195.1 GCA_019456195.1 Planctomycetota bacterium
TGGAAAATCCATCTTAAATCCTACTATACTATAAATATCACTAAATTTTCTCTCACCGTTTGATCTACAGGTTCATCCAGTGTTTTTCTATCTCTTCCAATGTCTTGCCCTTGGTCTCCGGCAGGAACCGCCAGACAAAAGCAACCAGAACAACGCAGAAAATCCCATACAGCCAGAAAGGAAAAGCATGATGAAACTTATCGAGCAGCCAGGTATTTTCGTCCATCATAGGAAACGTCTGAGAAACAAAGTAATTCGCCACCCACAGACACACTGTGGCAATGGCCATTGCCCGCCCGCGGATACGGGTCGGGAATATCTCCGACAGGATTACCCATGTTACAGGCCCGACCGAAAGCGCAAAACAGGCTATATAGCTAAGCATGAACAGCAGAACCCACAAATCTGTCTTTTGGCAGTATGCCATCAAGCCCATCCCTAACAGCGAAAGCCCCATCCCCGCCGAACCTATAATCATCAAAGGCTTTCGGCCCACTTTGTCCACCATCCAGATGGCTATAATAGTAAAGCTCAGGTTCACCACACCAACCACTACGGTTTGAAGAAGAGCGGCATTGGTTCCGGACCCCATCTTTTTGAAAATCTCAGTCCCGAAGTAAAGGAAAACATTAATACCCGTAACCTGCTGCAGGACCGCCAGGACGATGCCAATGACCAATACAATCTTCATCCCCGGCTGAAACAGTTGTTTTATCGACCCGCTCTCGTGGGCAATTGCATCCTTGATTTCCAGCAGCTCGGTTTGAGCATATTGGGCACCATTAACACGGGCAAGAATTTCCAGCGCCTCGTCACTGCGCTTTTGTTTGGTCAGCCAGCGGGGACTCTCCGGCACAAAGAACAGCAGCACCAGCAACAATAACGCCGGCAGCGTCTCCGAACCAAACATCCACCGCCAGCCGGACTGCTGGTTCCACATTTGGTCGCCCTGAAGAGAGATAAAATAATTCACAAAATATACAACCAGAAAACCGCTTACAATCGCAAACTGATTGACCGATACCATCCGCCCGCGAATCCTCGCAGGGCTTATCTCAGCAATATACATAGGTGAGGACATCGACGCCGCCCCAACACCCAGACCGCCGATTATCCGGAAAATAATGAAAGCCGTAATACTTTTAGGCAGGGCGGTTCCAACCGCCGAGATGAAAAATAAAATTGCAGAAAGAATAAGCACCTTTTTCCGGCCAAGCCAGTCGCTTAGCACCCCGGCGGCGGCAGCCCCGATGGCGCAGCCGACCAGGGCACAGCCCGTCGCCCAGCCTGCCCAGTTCGCATCAAGACTAAAGTGTGCTTTCAAAGGCCCTATCGCGCCGTTAATTACTCCCGTATCATAGCCGAATAAAAGCCCCCCCAGCGCGGCGACCATACATACGAGCAACACATAAACAACACTGCCTTTTTCTTCATCGATAAGCGTATCGTTCATAATATTCATTTTCAAAATGTGCTAATCTGATTATTCTCCGCAATTCTCCTGGGCATACTTTAGAGCCCAGTCGATAAACGTTGCATGATTATTATTTATATATGCCCCGTCCGCATTTCTGCATCGTTGCCGGGCGTCTTTTATCTGCTGAACAATCGGCCGGGCTTTACTGCCAAGACCTTGTATCTCGCGTGCGGCGTACAGGACAGTTTCCTCCCGCTGTTCCTCCAGACCTTCAGCTAACACACCCAAAGCATTTTCGCACAGACCCAGCTTGCACAATGCACCGGCCGCCGCAAACCGCACATTCGGGCTCGAATCTCCCAGCCGTTTTCGCAGCGACTTTACCGTTTGCGGTGCCCCGGAACCGAGAACACTCAAAGCTACAACACACCAGTAGCGGACCACACTGTCCGAACTACTCGACAACCTTATCAGTTTCGGAATATTACTCGGCCCTCTGCCAACCAAATCCGCTGCATCCAGAATGCGCCATTGAGGATATTTACTAATTTGCTGCGCCATTTCATAGGGCGTAGAACCTTCCGAACGAATATGCATCTCTGCTTCCGGCAGTAACCCAGTATCATGCGTCTCGACCATCCAACTGCGGTGCACTCTGCGCATTCTCTCAAGAATTTTGCGGGCTTTGGGCATTTCAGCCAGGTTGTTTATTTCATGCCGGTCGGCCAATGTATCGTAAAGCTCCTCAAGCGGTTTGTTCGGCATCCAGTGCAGTTTTTGCACATTCGTGAGATTTTCTTCGGCAACCGCTCTATGCAGCTCCTGCATAATCTCGGCCCTGTCCGGATATTCGCTCGGCTGTATATAAGGCAAATGCGGCATATAATTGCGAATATACTTGTATCGCTTATCACGCACACAACGTGACATCTCATAGGCCTCATCTACCCGGCTGGATGCCCCGAAGATATATTCCCGCGACGGCCCCGCCATTCCGCCAAGGAACGCATTACCCTGCATGTAACCGGGAACGGGCAAACCGGTCAGGCTTAACACAGTCGGAGCGAAATCGACAAAGCTGACTAATCTGTCGGTTCTCCTACCCGCCCGAAGCGGAGAGTGGTGTTGATACCGTCGGGGAAAACGAATAATTAACGGCACATGAAGGCCGGAATCGTAAAGTGTTCTTTTGAATCGAGGAAGACCCAGGCCGTGATCTGAGAAAAAGAAAACTATCGTATTATCAGCCAAACCGTCGGCTTTAAGCTGGCTGAGCAAATCACCAACCTGCTTGTCCATAAAAGTAATCAGGTTGTAATAACGCGTCCATATTTTCCGTACAAACGGAGTATCAGGATAGTATGGCGGAAGAGGTATTTTTTTGCCGCCATGGCGTTCTTCGGGTTTTAATTTCGATGTGTACTTTTCAAAGAACTCCTCATCTTCACCGTTAATCTGCCCCTGGTGCGTAGAGGTAAAGTTGAACACACTGAAAAACGGCTGACCGGGTTTACGCCTGCGCCAATGAGCAGTATGGCTCGATTCGTCCCACACATTTACATCTGTGAAGTTATAATCCTTTTTGTAATTGTTCGAGCAGTAATAGCCCGCCGCCCGAAGATATTCCGGAAAACACTTTATTTCTCTCGGCAATTTTACATCCGAACGCAGATGCTGCGTGCCCGTAGAAGTTGCATAAATCCCGGTTACCAGGCACGAGCGCGACGGCGCACATACCGGGGCGGCCGCAAATGCTTTTGTATATAGCACGCTTGCCTCAGCCAGTCTGTCTATATTCGGCGTTTTGGCGAAAATGTCACCATAACAGCCTAAGTAAGGACTGCTGACGTCTTCGCACGTAATCCAGAGGATATTCGGTTTTTCGGCAGGTGCTCTATATACCGTGCGTCTGACCGTGGCGCCGCACCCGGAAACGGCAACGCCTGATGCGCATAATCCCATCGCTTTAAGGAAATCGCGACGCGTACTTTTGTTCGTGCTCATTTTTTTATTCCTCCAAAATTATGTTGATAAATTCAACACTAATTACCCGCCGATACTATCTTAAAGTCTCGCAGGCTGCGAACCACAGAACCATCAACCTTAATCAATTCTCCGATAATCTGATACTCTCCAGCCTGCTGTGGAAACTTTTGTACGAATGTCAATATCTCTCTTCCGAGGGAACCAACGGTGCAATCCTTTGTTTGCTCGGTAACGGTAACGTTACCACGAACAATCCGCAGGCGAACAGTTCCCTTCCATTCTTTATGCAGGTCATTTATGACAAAGACTTTCAACCTGCGCTCTGTCCCACCGGAAATCTCCTCATCCCAGAAATCAATCATCAATCCCACCGGAGAAAAAGAGTCACGAACATACCGCTCGAAGTTCGGCTCAAAAGTGAGCTTTTCCAGGTCAATGAAGTGGTCGCTCGTTGCGCCGCCTTCAGGCCGAGGCTTGTCACCGGCCCGGGAATACCCCAACCCGCAGAAATGCAGCACACCGGCGCATTGGCGATGGCCCCGCCAGAATTCGGTTAGGGCCGCCAGATAACGAGCATAGAGCAATCGCCTCTGTGCTGTGGTCGAATTTGGACCGAGTAAACTA
>VRUK01000021.1 GCA_019456195.1 Planctomycetota bacterium
TGGAGCTAATCCGGATAAACGAGTTCATGGCCGTGAACGATAATGGCCTTGATGACGAGGACCGGGATGAATCAGACTGGATCGAGATATACAATGCCGGAATGAACCCGGTCAACCTGGAAGGGTGGTATCTGACGGATGACGTCAACAACCTGACGCAGTGGGCATTTCCGGAGGTAATACTCGATCCCGATGCTTACTTGATTGTCTTTGCCTCGGGAAAAAATCGCAGAGATCCTCTTGGGGTGTTGCACGCTAATTTTAGACTGAACGGCAGTGGCGAGTATTTGGGATTAGTTCGTCAGGATGGCGAAACCGTGGCCTGGGAGTTCTTTCCGGAGTATCCGAAACAGGCCCCCGATATTTCTTATGGCCCAGTCAGCAGTACCGTGGAAAAAATAATCCTAATGTCCGGGGCGCCGGCCAAGGCCCTGGTGCCCGGTAACGATGCCCTGGAGCCTGACTTACAACGTTCGGAGATGCAGCGTCCCTGGACGCAAGAAGATTTAGATGATTTGACCTGGCAGACGGGTACCACCGGTGTCGGCTATGATTACCCGGGACTGATTGGCCTGGATGTCTCGGCGATGCGCAATGTTAACGAAACAGTGTATATCCGCGTGCCTTTCGTGGTGGAGAATCCCTCGGAGATCCAAGCCCTAACTTTACGCATGCGTTTTGACGATGGGATGATTGCCTATATCAATGGACAGGAGGTGGCACGTGACAATGTACCCGCTGCGGGCACAGAGACATGGAACTCCGTAGCATTAGTTAGCCGACTCGACAACATCGCTGTTAATCCGGTTGATTTTGCTATTCCGCAATTCGATTTTCTCCATGTTGGGGCTAATCTACTGGCCGTACAGGGGCTGAACCATCGGGTCGGTAGTTCGGATCTGCTGATTGTTCCAGAGTTGCTGGCCACACTTGTTACAGTGGATGGGTCGTCACATCAGTATTTCCCGACACCGACACCTGGCAAGTCGAACAACGAGGGTGTTGATATTTTGGGGCCAATCATTTCCGATACGGACCATTATCCGCTCATACCCACTGAAAATGAGGACCTTCAGATCGTAGCCCGGATCCAGCCGTCTTTCGATCCGATTGATGACGTCAAGTTGTTCTATCGCGCTATGTTTAATCGCGAAGTAAGCATACCGTTATTTGATGATGGTACGGGCGGCGATAGAGAAGGTGGGGACGGGCTTTACACTGTGCGAATCCCGGCTTACAGGTTCAAAGCAGGTGAGATGGTCCGCTGGTTCATTACGGCCACAGATACTGCCGGACGCAGATCACGGTTCCCAGCCTATATCGATGAGCTAAATTCTCCTCAGTATTTCGGGACAATAGTAGAGGATCCGAACCTGACTAATCCGTTACCGGTACTGCATTGGTTTATCCGAACGCCGAACGCCGCGAACTCCGATGCCGGAACCCGCTGCGCTCTCTTTTATGATGGGGAGTTCTACGACAATGTAGGGATCAATATTCACGGCCAATCCAGTCGCGGATTTCCGAAAAAGAGCTATGATATCGATTTTCATCCCGGTTTTAACTTCAAGTGGGCGCCGGGCCAGCCACGTGCCGATGATATAAACCTAATGACAACCTATCCGGATAAGGCACAGATGCGTAATATGCTGGCCTATGAGATATATCGGGATGCGGGGTGTCCCTACCACTGGGTTTTTCCGGTACGAGTCCAACAAAACGGGACCTTTTGGGGCACAGCTCACGTGATGGAGAACGGTGATGAAGATTGGCTGATTCGGATGGGCTTGAATGCCGATGGAGCTCTTTACAAGATGTACAACAGATTTGATAGTGCCAGTAGCGCCAATAGTGGTGCCGAAAAGAAGACACGAAAATATGAAAACAACGCGGATTTGGTGGACCTCTACAACGGTGTTCGCCTGACGGGTGAAAGACGTCGTCGATATCTCTATGACAATGTGGATGTTGCTCAGGTTGTCAACTTTCTGGCTGCACGCGCAATCACAGGAGATACCGACTGCTGTCACAAAAACTACTACTTTTATCGTGATACAGGCATCAGTAATGAATGGCAGATGTGGCCATGGGATGTGGATTTGAGCTTTGGACGAGTATGGAATTCATCGGAGACTTACTGGAACGAAAATCTTGTTCCAAATACGGGTCTGTTTGTCGGCAACAATAACAGTGTGCCACAAGCCATTTTTAGCACTCCGGAAATGAGGCAAATGTATTTACGCCGGATACGAACACTTATGGATGATTTTCTCAAGGCACCAGATACGCCGGAGGAGGAACAGTATTTTGAACCGTTTATTGATATGTTGGCAGATATTATTGCTCCGGATGCTGCTTTAGACGCTGACAAGTGGGGCTCACATGCCTGGGGTAATGGTTCGACTGGTTCTTGCTGTCCTCAATCGTTGCAGGAAGCCGTAGATGAACTGAAATACTCCTATCTGCCGGAGCGCCGTCGCCAACTATTCAACGGCCTGTCATCCGGGGCCAATGAAATACCTGATATTCAACCGGCCGGTACGGTTATCGATTTCGGTACGATTGATACAAGTCCTGCCAGTGGTAACCTTGATGAGCAGTATGTACAACTACGTAATCCCAATAATTTTGCTGTAGATATTACCGGCTGGACACTCAGTATTGGGCCAGAGCCCGGCAAACATCTGTTTACTTTCAATGGCGGAACGGTCATTCCTTCAAATGGAACTCTTCACGTTGCCGCCGACCGGGTGGCTCTTCGTTCTTGGAATGCATCTATCAGAGGCGGTCCAATATTGTTTATTGTTGGTGATTTCAGTGGCCGCCTTGCAGCTAAAGATGAAATCCTTCTTTTGACCGACCGTCAGCAAGAGGTAGTAAATTTTATTATAACACAAGCCGACAGACGATAACTGCGAATGCGAAGTAGAAATAAACCTGCACAGGTCACGTATTACGCGGGCTGTATAAGAAAAGAATGACAGCCAACATCAAATCTGTACAAAACCTGATAATCTCTCATTCAAATATTATTTAAATTTTCACACCTGATAAATATTAAGTAATTGCCAACTTTCAAACCGGTGTGCCAATATTGTCTTTATATTTTTTACGCAGCAGTTTCAACTCTGCCTTTAACTTTTTGATAAGACTTGAGTTTGCCGGTTTGTTATAGATATTTTTCATTTCCTTCGGGTCTTTTTTCAGGTCGTACAGTTCCCATTCGTCGATGTCGTTGTAAAAGTGTATCAGTTTGTACCGTTTGGTACGTATGCCGTAATGCCGTTTTACACTATGCACTGCCGGATATTCGTGGTAGTGGTAGTACATTGATTTTCGCCAATCTCCGGGTGTTTTGCCCTGTAGGATTTTGCGAATCGAACGTCCCTGCATATCCGGTGGCGTTGGAACACCGGCGAAGTCCAAAAACGTTGCGCCGAAATCAAGATTCAATACTATATCATTTTTGATAGAGCCGGCTTTTACCTCCTGCGGGTAACGGACAAGTAACGGCATACGCAGTGATTCCTCGTACATAAATCTCTTATCGAACCAGCCGTGGTCGCCTAAGTAAAAGCCCTGGTCGGAAGTGTAAAAAACTACGGTATTTTTTGTCAGACCGGTCTCATCGAGATAATCCAATACCCGGCCGACATTCTCATCGACAGAGGCGATACACCGCAGGTAGTCTTTGATATATCTCTGGTATTTCCAGCGGACCAGGTCTTTGCCCTTGAGATTTGCTTTGCGGAATGCTTCATTTTTCGGGTTGTATGCAGCATCCCAAAGCTCCTTCTGCTCGGCTGTAAGGTTCCTCGGGTGGACGAGTTTCAGGTCTCTCTCGGTCATCGTTTTTTCGATGCTCATATCCTGTTCCTTGGCGGCCCTTCCTCGGTTGGAGTAGTCATCGAACAAATTTTCCGGCTCAGGAATCTTAACATCATCGTACATTGTCAGATATTTGGGACCCGGCTCCCATTCCCGGTGCGGAGCTTTATGTTGGTACATCAGGCAGAATGGTTTTTCTCCGTTGCGTTCTTTGAGCCATTTGAGGGCGTGGTCGGTAATAATATCAGTGGTGTAACCGGTATATTTTCTTTTCTGTCCCATCTCTTTCATATCGGGATTATAGTATTTGCCCTGTCCGGGCAGGACATTCCAGTAATCAAAACCGGTCGGATCGGTTTTGAGGTGCCATTTACCTATCATGGCCGTTTCGTAACCAACATTTTGGAGTAGTTTTGGGAAGGTCTGCTGGCTGGGGTCAAACTTTTGTCTATTGTCGATGACTCCGTTGATGTGACTGTATTTGCCGGTAAGTATTACAGCGCGGCAGGGGGCACAGATTGAATTAGTGCAGAAACTATTGTTAAATAGCATGCCTTCTTTAGCAATTCGGTCGAGGTTTGGTGTTTTATTGATTTTACTTCCATAGCAGCTCATCGCATGTGAGGCGTGGTCGTCCGTCATTATAAATATTATGTTTGGCTGTTTTTTAACAGTCCCTGCTGTTTTACCAATGCTCTCACAGCCCGGCAGTATCGATAGCGCTGACGCTGAACCCGCCATAAAGCCGAGTGTTTTGAGAAATTCTCTTCTTGTTTGTTTTTTCATATTGGTTCCTTTCGCACATTTTTGTATGGACTGTTTAATCATACAAAAAATCCTGAAATTGTGACAACATTTTTAGTTTTGCCGGTATCACTTTTAAATATTTGTAATTGTTATTTATAATCTTTTCTCGCAAGACTGTTCTGGCATGATTTACGCCACTTGAACAACATTGATTTCATTGATTGCATAATCTGAGGTTTTTCTGCTGCTAAATCTTTTGTTTCGCCGGGGTCTTCGAGCAGGTCGAATAGCTTGTAGGTTTTGCCCTTATTGCTGCTGTATATTTTGAAACGGTTGTCCGTCAGTGAAATCTGGCTGCCGGATTCGAATCCTATTGGCATCGGGCGCCTTTGCATTTTACCGTTAATCAACGGCAGAAGGCTTACGCCGTCAATAGGGTCAGGCTGGCCTTTCATCTTGAATCCGAGTATGTCCATAACTGTTGGGAAATAGTCGGAGGTTGAGCATGGAATATCGGTTACCTGTCCGGCTTTGGTGCTGGCCGGCCACTCGAGCAGGCCCGGTACTCTCACGCCGCCTTCGAGCAAACTGCGCTTGCGTCCTCGGAATGGCCCGGCTGAGCCGCGAGTTCGGCCGTGTTTGCCGTCTTTTCCTTCAGGGCCGTTGTCGCTGCAAAACCAAAACATTGTGTTATCAGCTATTCCAAGCTCTCTCAATTGAGTGCGAAGCCGGCCAATTTGTTCATCCAGAGCAGTAATACATCCGTAGTAGTGCTGCTCATCTTCGCTGTATTGTGAATATATCTTTCTGTATTTTGGACCTGTCACAACCGGTAGGTGTGGTGTATGAAACCAGATAACTGTGAAGAAAGGCTTACTTTTGTCCGCGGCATTTTGGATAAATGGAACAGCACGATCCATTATGACCCGGCAGTCATCGCCCTGGAGATTCTCGGTTACTTTTGTACCATCTTGTCTCCAATAGTAGGTTCCATAAGGCTCGTTTGCATCCGGCTTTTTCATTGGATTCCACGTGGGAACTTTTGCTTCTGTAGAAAAGCATACGTCGAATCCATTCTTCCATGGTGGTGAGTAGTGCCTGGCACCTTTCGGGCCGCCACGGTTGGAATCCTTTTCTTTTGTAGTAAGTGTTCCAAGGTGCCATTTGCCGAAATGGCCTGTTGTGTATCCTTGTGTTTTCAAAGCTTCGGCTAAGGTAATTTCCTCTTTGCGTATATGTCCGGTGTTTGCAAAAAATATTCCGTATCGATATGGATGCCGACCGGTAAGGCAGCTTCCGCGGGTAGGTGAGCATACCGGTGCACCGGAATAAAAACGCGTAAATCGCATTCCGGCTTTGGCCATTACATCCAGATTGTGGGTTTTGATAATCTTATTGCCGTTGAATCCCGTGTCACCCCAGCCCATGTCATCCGCCATGCACAGGATAATGTTAGGCTTTTCTGTCTTGTTGGTTTTTGAAAAGAGAGCCTGGGGTAAAGTCAAAGCTAAGGCACCTGATGCAACAGAACGAATGAAGTCTCTTCTGTTAACCATTTTACTTGCCCTCTCAAGCCAAATTCGGTTTTAATGTCAATACCTTGAAACTATACCATAAATCGGATTTATGAATTATAATAAAAAAAGTGAATGACTTTGTCCAATGATTAGTATTTCTGTTGAAAACTACGCAGTGCTGGTATAATAGCAGAAAAGAGCATGAGTAACTTATGCCCTTATAATTTATGTAGTGTTGATATAAGATATGAACAGTAACAGGGATGTTTTAAGGTGATAAAGCTCAGTAAACAGCTTGGTGGTCTTGATGTATTTGCCATAGCGGCCGGGGCAATGATAAGCTCGGGTTTGTTTATTTTGCCTGCGTTGGCTTATGCAAAGGCGGGCCCTGCGGTAATCTTATCCTATCTTTTCGCATCAATTATGATAATTCCCAGTCTTCTCAGCAAAGCCGAACTTTCCACGGCAATGCCGAGAGCGGGGGGGACGTATTTTTTTGTTGAACGGAGTTTAGGCCCGATCTGGGGGGTGTTCAGCGGTTTGGCGGGCTGGTTTTCGTTAGCCCTGAAGAGCGCTTTTGCTGTTGTCGGAATGGCTGTTCTCATTGAGATTGTTCTGCAAATGGTATTTCCCACACAATTTGAGGCTTGGCACCTCAAAGCGATAGCGGCCTTTTGCTGTGTCGGCTTTACCGTACTTAATATTGTAAGCGTCAAACTTACAAGCAGATTTCAAGTTTTGCTTGTTGGAATATTACTGACGATACTGGCCTTTTTTGTACTTTTTGGCGCCGGGTCAGTTGAAGCTGTTAGATTCAAGGGGTTTCTGGAAAAAGGCTGGTCGGCAGTGTTTGCAACTGCGGGTCTGGTTTTTATAAGCTTTGGCGGTCTGACTAAAGTTGCCAGTATTGCCGAGGAAGTCAAACATCCCGGCAGGAACATTCCTTTCGGAATGGTCATGGCCTGGTTTGTGGTAACAGTATTTTACATAAGTGTAATCATAATTATGGTCGGTGTTGTGGATGGTGATGAGCTGGCCGGTAACTATGCGCCGATATCCCTGACAGCCAGTAAATTTATGGGTCTGCCGGGTTTTGTAATTTTGGGTCTCGCTGCTGTGGCCGCTTTTGTGACCACTGCAAACGGAGGTATCTTTGCCGCGTCTCGGTCGCCTATGGCTATGAGCAGGGACCAATTGCTTCCGCCGCTTTTGTCGCGCGTAAGCGTAAGATTCAAGACACCACATATCAGCATACTGCTCACGGGCGGATTTATGGTTATAGCGATTGTTTTTCTCGAACTTGAAGTATTGGTGAAAACCGCCTCGACCTTAATGTTAATACTTTTCATTTTAGTCAACGCCAGTGTGATTATAATGCGCGAGAGCAAAATACAAAGCTATCGGCCGAGGTTCAAATCACCATTATATCCCTATATTCACATTGCCGCCATCGTTGCTTATAGTGCCTTAATAATAGATATGGGAAGCGTGCCGTTACTGATTACCGCCGGTTTTATCGGTTTGAGCGCCGCCTGGTATTGGCTTTATGTTTGCAGACGGGTCAGCAGGGCCTCTGCGGTTATGCACGTGGTAGAGCGGGTTACCGACAGAGAGCTTAAAACCGTTACACTCGAGGACGAGCTTCGGGATATTCTGCTCGAAAGAGACGAGATAATCGAGGACAGATTCGATGAGCTTATAAGAGGATGTGAAGTCCTGGATATTCAGGGCAAGAAAAAAGCTGAAACAATCTTTCGGCAGGTTTCGGCCATTTTGGCCAAGAGGCTGGAGACAGACGAGTACGTACTTTTCGAGAAGTTTATACATCGTGAAGCAGAGGGCGGTACGGTAGTTCAGCCGGGCTTTGCTATACCACATATAGTTGTGGAAGGTGAAAATAAATTTGATATTCTGCTTGTCCGTGCTCGTGATGGCATTCTTTTTTCTCATGCTTCAGATCCGGTCAAGATAATGTTCGTTCTGGCGGGCAGTAAAGACGAGCGTAATTATCACCTCAGAGCCCTGATGGCCATAGCTCAGATTGCCCAGGAAAAGCGGTTTGAGCAGCAATGGTTAGCAGCAAGAGACACTCAGGGATTAAGGAACTTGATACTTCTATCTACACGAAAAAGAGACGCGAAATCATAAATTTTTATATTCGCATTTAGACATGTTCTGAAAGATGGTGAATGATCAGCGGTTGAAGTTTATATTGATAGTAAATAAAAAGGGGCTTATATCAATTTGGTATAAGCCCCATACGAATCTGTCATATCAATTCCGATTTAGGGTGTCGGCCGATACAGCCGAATGTCGTCGAAATATACTATACCTGAGCCACCGGCTACTGGATTGTTTCTGTTGCCGAAGCCAAGGGTAATCGTATAGACATTAGCAAGATTCACGCCGAACGCCTGCAAATCGATATTCCATTCGGTCCACTCATCTATTTGTGCCGCATTAGGATTATTATGATTGACGGCCATGGTGCTATTGAGAGTGACGTACATCGGTTCAGGAACGTTAGACGTATCTCCGCGGAACCACAGCGACAATACTCCAACACCTTCTTCTGTCCAGTCACGCGGATAAGTCAATGTTAAAGTAGCCTCAGATTTCCCAACACCGTTGTCATAGGAAAAAGGCATCGACTGAGAACCACCGTGAACGATAGTTTGCTCGGCAAAAGGAGATGTGGCATAACCAACAATGGAGCCGTTTATTGCCGGCTTGTCGAATCCATCCAACCAGGCATTAAATATCCTGTTGCTCGCGGGGTCCTCGGGATTAAGGTTATTGTAGAGCTCAAAGTCGTCCACGAGAATGAAGTCGGCTACTGTGAAGCTCCAGACTTTGCCTTTGTTGATTGTCATGTCGTTATTATATTCGTCGATACGCCAGTAGTAAGGTCCGCCGCCCCATTCAACGCCTTCGGGGGGAGTGTAAAAAGTGGCATTCTGTCGGTCTCGATAGACACCGGTCGTATCGGATGCATTTGCTTCGGCAACGGTGTCTTTATCGATGCCGAAATAAACATCATGCTGAGATGCCTTTTCTCCCGGCGACCAGCTTAGAGGTATTGCCTCCCTGATATATGGTGTTGAGCCGTTAGCAGGATTCGGGATTCCGGCAAGTAATGGATCACCCCACATAGCCTCCATAATCTCATCTTGTGTAATCGCCTTGTTATAAAGACGGACGTCATCCATGACGCCATTAAAATTGGCCGAGCCAGTGTTGGAAGGCTCGCAACCAATGTAAAAAGTTCCTGGTGAAGCACCGAGTTCCTCTGTTGTAGCTAATTGTCTATCCAGGTTTCCATTAACGTATGTCCTGATATAGCCATCCCCTTGAGAATAGACACCGGCAACATGATACCAAACATCCTCCATGATCTCTGTTCCGCCACTAACATCTCTGTTGAGAGTGGCCGAGTTGCCGGAAGTGCGAATTTCAAATTCGACCCTGTTGTTACTATACATGCTCATCTTATAACCACCATTGGCACCATCCTGGTTGCCTCCAATCTTGTGGTCAATACCCACATTACCAACTTTGATCCACGCCGTGATCGAGACTGCGTCTGAAATCTTTAAACTTGGATTAGCCCCGCAATCGAGAAAATCACCGGAACCGTCAAATTCCAGAGCATATCCGTCATATCCGGTTACCCATTGTGGATCACCGGTAAAAGTGCCATGATTGCCGTAGCCGGAATTATCAAGGGCAATGGTGCCGGAACCTTCATCGAATTTCCACCAGCCAATAAGGCTGGAGTCGGTAACGGGGATAGCGTGTAGTGTTTTGAAGCTCCATATATCGCCTTTATGTGTGGTGATGGCATCAAGCTCATCGACCCGCCAGTAGTAAGTCTTATCTGATTCAAGAGTATTGAAGGTATAGGTTGTATGTGATTGTGGGATTCCTCCTTCGGCATTGTTTACGTCATCAAAATTCTCGCCGAAATATACGATGTGCAATTTTGCACCGACACCTGGCCTCCAGCCAAGGTCCACATTCAGGTCTAATAACTCTGCGTTATCAGCCGGGATTGGCTCATAAGCTATTTTGGGTGGAATAGTGAAGCTCCAGACTGTACCTTTGTGTGTCGTAGTACCGTTGGCTTCAACCTCATCTATGCGCCAGTAATAAGTTGTTTCCGAAGCAAGACCATCCGGTAAAAGAAATCCGGGAAAGCCGACAACAAAAGATGAGTGGGCCTGGTTGCCCTGGAAGGTGCCTTCGGCGCCGAGGTTCACATCATCGAAATTATCGCCGAAGTACACATCGTGCGAAGCTGCCGTATCTCCCGGTGCCCAGACAAGGTTCGCCCACGTATCCTCATGATATACACCGTCAGTTGGAGTGGGGCTGTAGGGGTTCGGTGTCATCCCTAATAGTTCAACTTCGGCGATCTGCATATGATCTACACATCCGCCTACCGGGCCTCGAATGGCCGTGAAGATAATCTGATAGTGGTTATATGCCACAACATTATCAAGCAAAATCGGCGTTGCGTTCTTTGTGAAGCGAGGCCACTCCTCCTCTTGTGCAAAATCAACGATATCACCACTGGCAATCAACGTATAAGGTCCATCTATACTTTCATTTGAGCCATAGAGTTCAAATGCAATCGGATCACGACCTGCACAATCATTCGCTGTGGTGAAAGTTAGTCCAGTAGTAATGCTCGGGCCAGCCGATAGTGTAACCTGGAATCCGGTAATACCTTCCTCCCCTTTGAAATGCAGATACTTTGTTGCGGTGTTATCATCAATCGCCAAAGGGGGTGCTTCGCCACCGGGCCAATCCGAATCGTTCGGAACACCTTTGACCGGATCCCCTGGTTTAGTGATGTCAACCGGATCTGCCTGTGTTATTGTACTAAATAGCAAGGCGGACACTACTACAACTATAATTAATAATTTGCTGTACATAATTATTTTCCTACTAACTGAAACAGAAGTCCAGAAATATCTTACGACTTGTTACTGTTTCCCTCCATCTAAAGAGATATCTTTAGTAGTGATTTGAAATGTTAAAAAACTCAATTTCGAAGCACAAAGTGGATAACACTCCGTACCTTGCTGAATAACTAATCCTCTACCAAAAACGACAAAAAATCACACTGTTTAGAAGCCCACAAAACCATAAACACTAATAATATATATACTATATTATATACCTTCTCGTCAAGAGGAGATTTCCATGTTTTTCAAATGGACGTGTCTGATACTACAGTTTTCTTGCTATTCGTATTGAATTCAATATACTTTTCGATAAGACATTTTTGTGAATGAAATTAAATGAGAAATCCGTAAATAAGGTAATTTCATTAAATGAAGATAATTGCAGATGCGAATATTCCGTTTGTGGCAGAGTGCTTTTCCTCTATCGGTGAGGTTATAACTGTTGGCGGTCGAGAGATAACGCCGGGCGTTGTTGGTGATGCCGACGTTCTTTTGGTTCGCAGTATTACGCAGGTTAATGCGGATTTGCTGTCCGGCAGCAAGGTGCGTTTTGTAGCTACAGCCACTATCGGTTTTGACCATGTCGATATTGACTTTCTGAAGCGGAACCATATAGGTTTTACGTCGGCGCCTGGGTCGAATGCCAACTCGGCGGCGGAATATGTTGTTGCCGGACTGCTTGAAGCGTCTCAGAAATGTGATATTAATCTCGAAGGCAAGTCGATAGGCATTATAGGTGTTGGCAATGTCGGAAACAGGGTGGCGAAAAAGTGTGCGGCTTTAGGGATGCGGATATATCTGAATGATCCGCCTTTGCAGAGGCAAACAGGCGAGGCGAAATATCTGCCGTTACAAGAACTTTATGATTGTGATTTTATAACGTTCCATACGCCATTGACGTTTGAGAGTATTGATAAGACGTATCATTTGGCTGATGAGAGATTTTTCAAATCTCTTAATAAAAGGTGTGTATTTGTTAATGCTTCGCGCGGTGGAGTGGTTGACAGTGAGGCATTGAAAACGGTGATACGGCCGGGGCGATTGAAGGCTGTGGTGCTTGATGTCTGGGAGAATGAGCCGAATATCGATATGGAACTTCTGGAAATGGTTGACATCGGCACGCCGCATATTGCAGGCTATTCGCTGGACGGCAAGATTTCCGGTATGATTATGATTTATAAGGCGGCCTGTGAATATTTTGGACTTAGTCCCAAGTATGGTATAGAAGATTTTTTGCCCGAACCTGTCGTTCGTCAGTTGAGGATAGAACCGAGTATAGATAACGAGCAGGCTGTGTTGCTTGAAGCTGTTCGGAAGATTTACGATATTAGAGAAGATGATAACCGGCTACGGCAGGTTTCTGAGAAGCCCGTGGAAAAGAGGGGTGGATATTTTGACGGCTTGCGGAAGAATTATCCAATCCGCAGAGAATTTCAAAATACGAAGGTATTTGTTGAAAACGGGAACGGCGCTTTAGCTAAAAAGCTCAAAGGGATTGGATTCAAAACAAGTGAAAAGTGAAAACGCAAATATGAAAAGTTGTTGCGATAATGTTGTTGAGTGGCCGAGAGGAAGGCTGGATTTTTCGGCTGGTTGTGTTGTTATGGGAGTGTTGAATGTTACGCCGGATTCATTCAGTGACGGTGGTAAGTTCTTTGATTTTGAAAGGGCGGTTGAGCGTGGTATTCAAATGGCGGCCGAAGGTGCTGCAATAATAGATGTAGGCGGCGAATCGACCCGGCCAGGTTCTGCATCGGTTTCGGATGAAGGGCAGATAGAACGCGTAGTTCCTGTGATAAAGGCGCTGTGTGAAAAGATAAGTGTGCCGATCAGCATTGATACCTGCAAGTATGAAGTTGCCAAGGCTGCCCTGGAAGCAGGGGCGGGTATGCTTAATGATATAACTGCTTTGAGTGATGAGCGTATAGCTGAACTGGTGGCCAAACACAATGTGCCGGTTGTCTTGATGCATATGCAGGGTACGCCTGCAACAATGCAGGTAGAACCGAAGTACGAGGATGTGGTTGGTGAGGTTATGGAATATCTGGTAGGCCGGGCCAAACGAGCGGAATATCTCGGCATTACAAAAAATATGATTTTTATAGACCCCGGAATCGGCTTCGGCAAGACGTTAGAGCATAACCTTTTACTATTGAGAAATATCAATAACTTCATCGCTACGGGTTATCGAGTTCTGGCAGGGACAAGCCGGAAAAGCTTTATTGGAAAGCTCACTGGCAGAGAGAAGCCATCAGAGAGAATATTCGGTACGGCCGCAACGGTTGCTCTTTGCGTTGCGGCGGGCGTTTCAATCGTACGCGTGCATGATGTAGCTGAAATGGTGGATGTGGTGAAGGTATCGAATAAACTCAAATGAATGTATTATATTATGGGGCATTTTAGGGATATGAAAACATTTAACTATTGTCCTTCCTGCGGGATGGGAGACATACTTTTCGATGGTGTTAAAAAAATCAATTGTAAAAAATGCTCCTTTATATTTTTTCAAAATATAGCTACAGCAGTTGCCGTCATATTGGAGTATGACAAGAAGATACTTTTAACCAAAAGAGGTGAAGAGCCGGGTAGGGGAAAACTGGACTTGCCGGGAGGATTTGTAGATCCAAAAGAATCCGCAGAAGATGCGATAAAAAGAGAGATAAGAGAGGAATTAAACATTGAGATTGGAGATCTTCAATATTTAGGCTCTTTCCCAAATATTTATGAATATAAAGATGTGGTTTATAACGTTTGTGACTTGTTCTTTTTTTCGAGAATTAATACACTTCCCACCGATATTGACAAAGCTGAAATAGAGGAATTGATTTTGGTAAATCCATCAGAGATTCCCATTGACAAATTTGCGTTCGAATCAACTAAGATGTGCCTGGGTCATTTTTGTAATATCCAAAAATCCATGTGAAAAATACATTTATAAGGTCATCTGGGAAGTTCATAATGAATGTATTTATCATCACTATCGGTTCACGCGGTGATGTCCAACCGTTTGTGGCATTAGGCAAAGGCTTAACAGCGGCAGGGCATAAAGTCACACTCTGTACCAGTTCCAGCTTTGAGCCGTTTATTCGCTCCCACGGACTCGGCTATGGCCACATGACGGATGAACTACTCAAACTGATGGACTCCGACGCAGGCCGTGATGCAATGGAAAATACAAACGGCATATTAGTTTCAATCAAAACAATGATAAGGTTGGCTAAGAAAGCCAAACCGATCAATAGGCAAATGCTCAAAGATTCATGGGATGCGGCGCAAGCGGTTGAGCCTGACATTGTGCTTTTCCACCCCAAAGCGTTAGGTGGAGTGCACATCGCAGAAAAGCTCGGTGTGCCCGTGATGATGGCGATTCCCTTGCCTATGATTGTGCCGACATCCGAATCTCCTACTATTGGTTTTCCGAATTGGAATATTGGCGGTTGGTACAACAAGCTCACTTATGCGTTAGTACGCATGGGTTTTCGTATGTATAATGGGACGGTAAATAAATTCCGACAGGATATACTCGACCTTCATAAATTTCCTAAATCTTCCGGTGTGCTGCACATGGCTGATGGTCGGTCGATTCCCGTGCTGCACCCTTTCAGCACACATGTCGTGCCACGCCCAAATGATTGGCCTGACAATGCGTATATAACGGGGTATTGGTTTTTGAATCGATTGGACGAATGGGAACCTTCGGCTGAATTGAAAGCTTTTCTCGATGAAGGTGAAGCTCCCGTCTATGTTGGCTTTGGCAGTATGGCCGGGCGCAATCCTCGACGGATAGCAAACATTGTGATTGAGGCTCTGCAACAAGCGAATGCGCGGGGTATTATTGCTACAGGGTGGGGCGGATTGGCTTTGGGTGATTTGCCAGAGATGATTTTAAAAATTGACAAAGTCCCGCACGATTGGCTTTTCCCGCGTATGGCGGCAGTGGTGCATCATGGAGGTGCCGGTACAACAGCCGCAGGATTACGGGCAGGTCGTCCCACCATTATTTGCCCTTTCTTTGGCGACCAACCCTATTGGGGGCGGCGTGTTCACTCGCTTGGTGTGGGTAGCAAACCCATTCCGCAGAAAAAAATGACGGTTGAAAAGCTGGCTACCGCCATCTGCGAAGTAACGATGGATCAGACGATTCGGCAAAATGCCGAAGCGTTGGGTAAAAAAATCCGCCATGAAGATGGAATTGCCAATGCGGTAGCGATTATCGAAAGAACGAGAATAGAGGTTTAAGGAAATAATGATAATTATGTTTAATCGGTGCCCAGAGCGAATTTGAGCGCATCGTTGGTATTTTTAGCAAATTTGAACTTTAGGTTCTTTTTGGCTTCTTTGGGGACATCGGGGAGGTCTTTTTTGTTTCTTGCAGGGATTATGACTGTTTTTATGCCGGCCTGTTGAGCTGCTAAGATTTTTTCCTTCAGACCGCCAATGGGCAAGACCAGTCCACGTAAAGTTATTTCACCTGTCATTGCTACGTCCGGCCGGATTGGTTTGCCGAGAAGCAAACTAACCAGTGATGTAAATATTGCTGCGCCGGCACTTGGACCATCTTTGGGAATTGCTCCTGCGGGGACGTGAATGTGATAGTCGAACTTTTTAAATTGGTCGGCGTCAATATTTAGTTTTTTTGCATTTGCTTTTACGATGGAAAAAGCGGCCTGTGCGCTTTCCTTCATAACGTCGCCGATTTGTCCCGTAAGTTGCAGCTTACCCTGGCCCGGCATAGAGGCCGATTCGATAAAAAGCAGCTCGCCGCCAAAAGGGGTATAAGCCAGAGCGGTAGCGACGCCCGGTATTCCGGTTCTAAGTGCCAGTTCCGATTCGAATTGGACAGGGCCCATGATTTTCAATAAGTCCTTTTTGCCGATGGTTGCTCGTCTTTTTTTGGCTTTGGCAATTTCCGTGGCGACGGACCTGCAGATAGCTGCGATATTTCTTTCGAGGTTTCGGACTCCCGCCTCGCGTGAATAGCCCTGAATTATTGCGAGAATTGCATCCTCTTTTATGGTGCACCGGTTTTTGCTCAGGCCGTGCTCTTTAATCTGGCGAGGAACCAGATATTTTTTTGCGATGTTGAGTTTTTCATTTTCTGTGTAGCCGGGAAGTTCAATGACTTCCATTCTATCACGCAGTGCCGGCGGGACAGGCTCGGTATAATTTGCAGTGCCGATGAACATTACGGTTGATAGATTAAAAGGCTGGTCGAGGTAATGATCTGTAAAGCTGAAGTTCTGTTCCGGATCAAGGACTTCCAGCAGCGCACTCGCGGGGTCGCCTCTGAAATCACTTCCGATTTTATCTAATTCATCGAGCATAAAAACGGGATTTTTGCTGCCGCACTTTCTCAGTTCCTGTAGTATTCTGCCGGGTAGAGCGCCGATATAAGTTCTCCGATGTCCCCTGATATCGGCTTCATCTCTTATCCCACCGAGCGATATACGAACGAATTTTCTTCCCATAGCTCGTGCAATGGATTTGCCGAGTGAAGTTTTACCTACGCCGGGCGGGCCGACAAAGCAAAGAATGGGGCTTTTGCCAGTTGGATTTAGTTTGCGAACAGCCAGGAATTCGAGGATACGTTTTTTTACTTTGCGCAAGCCAAAGTGGTCGGTGTTTAATATTCGCTGTGCCTTGTTGATGTCGATCTGGTCGCTGGTTTGAATTGACCAGGGCAGTTCACAGACCCAATCCAGATACGTGCGGATGACACTATACTCCGGTGATGCGGGAGGTATTTTACTCAATCTGTCCAGCTCTCGAAGGGCCTCTTGTTCGACCTTTTTGGGCATTTTAGCTTTTGTAATTTTTTTATTGATTTGTTTCAGCTCGTCAGTTCTGAGGTCCTTTTGGCCAAGCTCGGTCTGAATGGCTTTTAGCTGTTCCTGAAGATAATATTCTCGCTGATTTTTATCTATGGATTCTCTGACCCTGCCCTGGATTTTATTGCTTAGCTCAAGAACTTCCAGTTGATTAGCTAAGATAACGGAAATTTGTTTAAGTCGTTTGGTGGCGTCAAGCTCTTCGAGTAATTTCTGTTTAGTTGCGATGTCGATACTGAGATTGGCTGCCAAAAAATCAGCTAATGCGGAAGGGTTTTCGATATTTTCCAGCAGTACCGATGCTTCTTCAGGCACGTTGGGGCTTAGCTCAATGACGCGGTTGGCCGCATGGCGGACGCCGACGATTAGTGCCTGAAGATTTTTTGTCATTTTTACTTTAACATTAAGGGGCTTGACTTTGGCCTTTAAGTATGGTTTTGTGGTAATCTTTTTAACAACCTTGAAGCGGGTTATTCCGTGCACCACGACGTGCATAGAACCATGAGGAAGTTTTATGACCTTGAGGATAGAGGCGGTGGTTCCGACCGAGTAGAGCTTTTCAAAATTCGGTTTATCGGTATCAGGATTGCGTTGTGTGAGAAGTCCAATGATGGATTCGTTTGGTGTGGCGTCGGCGAGCAAGGCTTTGCTTCGCTGACGGCCTATCGCCAACGGTGTTATCGTCCCGGGATAAGCAACTGCGTTTCGAATTGGCAGAATGCCGATCACATCCGGCAGTTTAAATCCGTGGTCGCTCTCATTTAATTGGCTGTCTCCGTTGTGTAGATACGTTTCAATGTTTACGGGATCTTCTTCAATTACTTCAACAAGCCAATTGCCTCCGAGAGGTAACAAGTTTTTAAGGTCGTTTGCCATATTGTTTTACGATTATATTTCTTTTATAAATAGTACACGATTGGAAGTAAAAACTAAAAGGTAAAAACCAGAAAAAAAAGCAATCTCACAGGAATGCCTATTGATTGATGTCTAAATGGTAACCTTATCTTGGCTGAGTGGAGCCCGGGCCAATGAAACTTGTTCCGTCAATTGCTGCCAAGCTTGTAATATAAACCGTCAATAAAGTTTATTGTGGAATCTCTTCATAAGAGGCCGGGTTATACGATAGTATGCGGTGAGTATCAAAGCCGGCCGGGACCGTGATATTTGCTGACCGGTCGAAATTCAGTGTTGCATTACCTTCTATTACTGTCGGATTGTCAGAGTAATTAAGAATCGTACCTTCAATCATGGCATTTACATTACCGGAAAAGTGTACACCGCTAACTGCCATAACTCCGCTTAAGGCGGAGAAATTGCCGTCAAAAGCTACAGAAAACGCCGGGGCCAGTATTGAAGAGCCCTCTTCCTGTCGAATTGCGTCAAACTGAACTCCTGAAGGAACTGGATTAGTTGCAAAATTACCGAGGAAGGAAAGGCTGTTGTTTGCCCCGGCAAAGTTCGGATCGCCCTCAGCCACTATCATGCCTCTGGAGTCAACGTTTTGGCTGAAAGTAACTATATTAGGCTGTTCGATATACAGAATACCCTCTATAATGACATTGCCCAAAAAGTTCGGATCAGTTCCGGCGGCTATTGTTGCGTTAGTTAAGGTCATACTATTGGTGATGTCAGTCGATGAATCAATTACACTGCCAGTTGCATACTGCTGGAATTGTTGGGTGTCGGGAACAGGGAATTGTGGAGATACGGCGCCTATGTTGACGTGGTTATCTATTGCTGTCGGGCCTGTATCGCCGCCTATTTGTATAGCGCCCATGAGGGAAACATTGGCAATCGAGTTGCTAACAGTGATATCACCGTCAAAGTTTGTATTGCCGGTAACAAGCATGGCAAGATTGTTATTGTTGCTTTCTATAAAGATATCTGCTTCGTCATTGGAATTTACACCTGTTACGGTTGGATTGCCGAGAAAGTGTACAGGTCCTTTTGTCGCCATTCCGAAATCGAAGATAGGATACTCGTAGGGTTGAATATCGTATTGAACTCTTATAGTGCGTGTAATATCAGCACCGCCTATGGATGAAAGCTGCAAAATATCTCCGTTATTGGGATCAATAAGAATTTCACCCTCAAATGCTTGTCCAGTTGCAGAGTCCAGTGGAACAGGGGGTATTGTACCATTATTATAAACCGTGACATTTGTAATACTGTTGGCAGACAGGTCGGTTTGCAGGTTACTGACTATTGTGCCGTGATAATCAGATGGTAGAGTCGAACTTGGAAATTGGACACGGTTAAGCCAAAATCTCATTGTTTCCAGGCCGGATTCGGTGCTGGAGATTGCACTGCCAACTTTGTGCTGGTTTGAGGCAAGCTGGACGTTGGTGCCGGACATAGTGGCCATTGAGACGGCTAAAGCAGAAAATATAAGCACAAATATCATAGATACGATGAGTACTGCGCCCTGGCGGTCTTGCGGTGCTGATTTCTTTTTTACAGATGCCATTTTTCATCCCCCCGGAAAACACTCTGTGTTAAAGAAAATATAGAAACTTCTCTCTCTATTACCTGATTAAAGTATAAGAAATGTTACAGATAAAGACAAGATGGCTGCCAGAATGATGCTGAAAATCAATTTTTTATATCCGATATAAACATCTATATTGAAGTCAAAAAGAGGCTATTAAGGTGTTTTCCTGTTCCGCAAAGTACGAACTGCGGGCGAACGGTGAAGATATAACCCAGCGGAATCCCAGCTCTATTGCCTTTTGCTTCCAGAAGTCGAATTTGTCGGGTGTTATGTATTCAACGACATCGAGTGAATTTTTTGATGGTTTTAGATATTGACCGATAGTAACTCTTTCACAGCCGACATTATACAGGTCTTTGAGGACCTGCTCAACCTCATCGTCGGTTTCTCCTAATCCGAGCATAATTGAGGATTTTGTATGGATATTATCGGAGCATTCTTTTGCCATTTTGAGCAAATTCAGGGACCGCTGATAGTTTCCGCCTGTCCTTGCGATTTTGTACAGTGATGGAACTGTTTCAACATTGTGGGCGAAGACAAAAGGTGAAGCTTTACACAGGATTTTCAACGCCTGTCTTTGGCAGTTACGGAAGTCGGGCGTTAGTATTTCAAATTTCATATCCGGGCACTGTTGTCTTACCTCTTTAATGCAATCGCGAAAGTGGCCTGCACCGCCATCCGGTAAATCATCGCGGTTTACGCTGGTAATCACGAGGTATTTCAATTTCATTTGCTTTACCATCCGGGCCAGGCGTAACGGCTCGGTAATATCCGTCGGTTCGGGTTTGCCGCAGGCTACGGAACAAAATTTGCAGTTTCGCGTGCAGACTTTGCCTAAAATAAGGACAGTTGCTGTGCCTCTTGTCCAACACTGGCCTTGATTCGGACAGTTTGCGCTACTGCATATAGTTTCCAGCCCCAGAGACTCGATAATGTTCCGAGTATGATGGAAAGTGGCGTTCGCCGGCAGGGGTCTGCGCAGCCAGGGGGGCAGTTTTCGCCGCTTGGAATTTTCGACTGTGCTCAGGACAGGTTTCATATTTGGTATGTTATGTTTTACTTCCTGTCTCACGGGAAATGCCTTATTAGCAGTTGAGATAATCTTTCTTTTGCCAGCCTCATTGAACAGTGTTTGCCGGTCTGTTTCAGCACCGATGTCATTTCCACGCCGTCGAGGCCGCAGGGGGTTATGAATTCGAAAATATTCAGGTCGTTTTTAATGTTTATTGCCATACCATGATAAGTTATAAATTTAGATACGCGTACGCCGACTGAGGCAATTTTTTTTGAGCCGACCCACAGGCCCGGCAAGCCTTTCTTTATTTCGGCATGGATACCGGATTGCTCTAATAATTCCGCACCTATTGATTCCAGCTTTCTGATATATTCACTGATTCCGAGGTTAAGTTCCTGCAAATTTAATATCGGATAGAAAATCAACTGACCCGGATTGTGTGCTGTTGTGCCGCCGCCCCTGCGGATATCAACAACGTCGATATGTTTTTGTGCCAAGTCTTCCCTATTAGCTAAAAGCTTGTTGGTGCTTTGCCGGGCGCCGAGAGTAATGACAGGGGGGTGCTCAACTATTAGGACGGTGTTTTGTATTTCACACAAACGTCTTTTCTCTTGCGACTGGTGCTGTAGTTGCAGGATTTCTCTATAATCAGCAAGCCCGCAGTCAATAATACGAAGAGAATTTACGAATTTCGATTCACAAATCTCAGTTGTAGATTGTTCTAACATGCGTATTTGGTTATGCCTTTGGTGGATTGTGGAGGCTCAGGCCGAAGGCGTCTTCGACGGCTTCCTTGAGCACCTCTGAAACGGTCGGATGAGGGAAGCTTATCTCTGTGATTTTTTCAGTGCTGCCAATAAGTGTTCTTGCTGCGCCTATCATCTCTGTTACCATAGAGCCGACCATTGTAACACCGATGATTTTGTTGGTCGAGTTGTCCCGTACGACTCTTATTTCGCCGATGGTTTCATTGTGCGACACACTTCGGCCGTTGGCTTTGAAGAACGACTTTCCGACAGAGACGTCGAGGCCCTGATCTAAACAGGTTTGCTCACTTTTGCCGACGGATGCAATTTCCGGGAACGTATAAACAGCGCGTGGTATAAGCGAGTAGTCGGCAATTGTTTCATCACCTCCCGTTGCATTGACTGCGGCAACCTCGGCCTCTGCGAAGGCGCCGTGGGCTAAATAGGTGGTGCCTACGGCATCGCCTATCGCATAGACGCCGGGGGCATTGGTTTCTAACTTTTTATTGACAGCAATAGCAGGGCCGTTCATCTGTAGATTCAGAGCCTGGATGGTTTCATCATCGACAATCGCTCTTCGGCCCACGGAGATGAGCACTTTTTCGGCGTCGATTGTTTGGCTGCTTTCGAGCGACACTCTTGCCGGCGTACCGGTTGAGTCAACTGAAGTTACCTTCTGGCCTGTGAGTGAATCAATACCGAGCTTTTTAAATTCACGTTCAATGAGCCGGCCTACCCATTGATCCTCCATCGGAATCAATCTTGAGAGCGCTTCTACGATTGTAACTTTAGTTCCCATCGCGGCATATACACAGGCCATTTCACAGCCGATTACTCCGCCGCCTATGATTACCATTGAGCCTGGTATCTGCTGTAAGCCCAGGGCTTCTTTACTGCTGATAATGGTTTGGCCGTCGAAAGTAACGGTCGGGATTTGGCTTGGCTGCGAGCCGGTTGCCAGGATTATTTTGCCGGCCTGTATCTGCATTGGTGTGGCGTCTGTTTCGATTTTAATTTGGTTCGGTGCTGTAATGACTGCCCTGCCCTGTAGTATTTCCACTTTGTGGCTTTTTATTAATCCTGTCAGACCTTTTCGAAAGCCGCCTACTACGGCATCCTTTCTTGCCTGGATTTTAGGCCAGTTGGCAGTGGCTGCATTGACGTCAATACCCATCATCGCAGCATGTTTAATCAATAGTAGTGTGTGGGCCGAAGCAAGCAATGTCTTCGATGGGATACATCCGCGATTCAGGCATGTGCCGCCAATATCACTTTTTTCGACTACTGCTACCGAAGCACCCCTTTGTGCGCATCTTATAGCGGCGGCGTAACCACCAGGGCCGCTGCCGATTACTACAACATCAAAACTTCCAGCCATTATTTGAGTTCCTTTTTAATACAGTATTTTTTTTGAAATATCAATGGATAGTCTAAGCAGGACGATAAGGATTATTTTGAGGATTATACCATGCAAAGAGCCGGTCGTGCAAGTGGTTTCGGACTTTTTTGAGACTCGGGTCGTTGATACGATTTACGAATTCGCCTGGATCGGTTTCGTGGTCGTACAATTCGTGCGTTGAGCCGTGGTTGAAAATGTACTTATACCGCCGGGTGCGAATCATATATTCACAGGTTCTGGTCCTTAAATTATATTCACTGAATGCCGCTGACGGCCCTTGTATGTCAGGTTTGCGCAGAACGTTAGCGAAGCTGGCCGCATCCATTTTTTCAGGTACGTCCGGTATGTCGTGTAGTGTCGTCTTTTCGGGTGCTTTAAGACCGGTCAAGTCAACTAATGTTGGGTATAGGCCGAAGTACTCAGTTAATGCAGCGGTGACTTTGTTTTGCGGCAGATGGTTCGGATAGCTTACAATCAAAGGCACTTTAACAGATGACTCAAACAGACAAAACTTTTGGTAAAGCCCGTGATCACCATCCATCTCGCCGTGGTCGGAAGTATATATAACTATGGTATTATTCAGCAATCCTTCCTTTTCGAGAGCCTTGTACACGTATCCTACGCATGTGTCAACGAAGGCGAGGTTGCCGAGGTAACCTGCTCGATGTGCTCGCTGGCGTTTTTGGCCCTGTGCTCTTGTATTTTTAATGCGCCGCTGGATGTGTGATGGATATTTGGATATATCGCCGACTTCCGAGAGCTTCATCTTATCGACGGGATATTTTTCGGCCCATTGTCTCGGCGGATAGAAGGGGGAATGCGGTTTCATAAAACTGGTTAGCAGAAAGAAGGGCTGCCGGCGATATCTGGTTATAAACTTTTCAGCCTCGCGAGCTATAAACATATCCAGATGGTCTTCAGTTTCAAGTTTTGAGGCCATGCTGTCGAAGTTATATTTTTCGACATTGCCAACCCATGGGCTGCCCTTTGGCCACAATCCGTCTAAATCAGGCAGGCCGGCACCACTATCATCCACTGTCTTGAAAAAGTGCTGTCCAAGCGGATGGTTGGCAATCTCATTGGCGTAGTGCTGTACTTTTGGGCCCAAATACATCAGCCAGTCGTTGATGGACATATAATATTCAAAGCCGTGATTGTGGGCATTTCCAAAGTGCATCTTGCCTATTAAAGCGGTCAGATAACCATTTTCGGCAAAATGATGAGCCATCGTGCGGTAGCGCCAGTCAAGCTGGTTGGTATTGGTTATTGCGCCGGTGCTGTGTGCATACAGTCCGGTCAGCAAAGCCATTCTTGAGGCGACACAGACCGGGTAAGGACAATAAGCGTTTGTGAACCTGACACCGCGCGAGGCAATGAGGTCGATATTTGGTGTGGGGACAAGGTCTCTTCCGGCACAGGTCATCAGATCCGCTCGGTGCTGGTCTGTCATAATGAAAAGAATGTTAGGCTTGTTGGAGTTTGAAGATGAATGGGAATCCGGCAAAGGTTTCGTAGAGTCATAGGTTTTAGTTTTAGCGGCCTTACAACCGAGTAACGTCGAAGCGGCTCCCAGTCCGGCGGCTTGCAGGAATTCCCTTCTCCTGAGATGGTCTTTTTTCATAAGAATTTACTCTTACAAGATTATTTTCGTTGCCGACTGCCCCATTCGTGTGCCCTTGCCGGATCGTAATCCGGATTCGGCAAGGGCATTTTGGCGTCAACCGATTCTCTCCATGCGGCGAGCTTTTTCTGTAGCTGGGCAGCTTTTTTTGGCAGTTTTGTTGCGAGATTGTACTTTTCTGCGATGTCGCGTTTGAGATTATAAAGTTCGAGCCGGCCATCCTCATAGAACTCTATTAGCTTGAAGTTCCCCTCTCGAATTACACCGGCTGGCCTTGAGTGATGATAATGCGGGTAGTGCCAGTATATCGCATTGCGTTTGAGTGTACCAGTTCGCCTGAGTAAAGGCAGGATGCTTTCCCCGTCGAGTACATGCGATGGATTACCTTTAGCTGCGACAATCTCTAAGAAGGTCGGATAGAAATCGACACTGGTAACAGGTGCAGCGCAGGTGGTTCCGGGTTTGACTACGCCGGGCCAGCGAACAATCAGCGGTTCGCGGATTCCGCCTTCGTAAAGAGTTCCCTTTTCGCCGCGAAGAGGTTCGTTAGTTGAAACAGGCTCTCTCTTGCCCCGATAGCCGCCATAGGCCTGATATAATCCGCCATTATCAGAGAAGAAGATAACAATGGTTTTTTCGGTAAGATTCAATTCGTCGAGCTTCTTTGTTATCCGGCCAATACTGTTGTCCAGGTGTTCGACCATAGCTGCATAGGTTGGATTATTGACACCGGTTGGCGGCTTTGCTTTGTTTTGGTATTTGTCGATAAGTTCCTGTGGAGCTTCCAATGGGATGTGCACAGTGTTGTGTGACAGATGGATGAAAAACGGTTTATCTGAGTTGGTCTGGATGAATTCGATGGCGCTGTCGGTGAAAGAGGTAACTCGTTTGTCGTTGCGATTGGTGCCTCCTTGAATGGCCATATCGAAGCCCTGGTGTTCAGGGAAATAGTCCCGTCCGCCGAGATGCCACTTTCCGATGTGGGCTGTGGCGTAGCCCTGTTCTTTAAGGGCCTCGGGGATAGTTATCGCTTCGAGCGGCAACTGCAGCCGGTTCTGTGGAACAATGAGCTTTTCCCAGGGGCGCCAATGGCCCGGTATAAAATCTGTAACGCCTACCCGTGCCGGATACTGACCGGCGAGGATGCTCACGCGGGTTGGTGAGCAGACGGGACAGGCTGCATATGCATCAGTAAAGCGCATTCCTTCTTTGGCTAACCGGTCGATATTGGGAGTTTCGTGAAACTTACTGCCATAGCAGCCTACGTCTATCCAGCCCATGTCATCTATGAGTATGAAAACGATGTTCGGTTTTTGGTATGCTTGATGAGTGGTTGATAGTTGTTTAGAGTTGGCCATGCAGCTCGGCAAAGCCAGCGATGCGGCACCTAATCCCATGGATTTCAAAAAAACACGGCGATTCATAAAAATCTCCTTCCGACATGCTCAATAAAATAATACACTATTTTCAGAGCTTAAAATATTCTATTGCTTTCTGGTTTATATAATCACCGATAGCCAGTGATGCAGTCGCGGCCGGCGAGGGTGCATTTAAAACATGGATACAATTTCTATGTCTTTCAATTCTGAAATCATCGATCAATTCGCCGTTCGGCCCAAGGGCCTGGGCCCGCACACCTGCCTTGCCGGGCTTTATATCATCGAGGTCAAGTGAAGGAATAAGTCTTTGCAATTGCTGAAGGAATGATTTTTTTGAAAACGCCCGTTTGTATTCTCCCAGCCCGTATTTCCAGTGCTCCAAAAGCATTTTCCAAAGACCGGGATAAGTCAGGGCATCCCAGGTGTCTCTCAGGCTAAAATCTGTTTTGTCGTAACCTTCTCTTTTAAACGAAAAGACAGCATTTGGGCCGCATTCGACTTTGCCGTTTATCATCTTCGTAAAATGAACGCCCAAAAAGGGGAAATCCGGGTTTGGGACGGGATATATCAGGTTGTTGACTTTTTCTGAGGCCTCTTCCGTCAGCTCGTAATAATCACCACGGAAGGGAATTATTCTGATCGCGGTCTCTAAGACGTCCATTTTTGCTATTCTGTCAGACTGAAGTCCCGCACAGTTGATAATATACTTTGTATCGAATGTCTTTCTGTTTGTTAGAACTTTTGTATAGAAATCGTGCTTATCGAAGCCTATTACCTTGTGCGAAATCAGAACTTTGTTGTTTTGTCCCTTTTTCTCTATCAGCTCGCCCAGCTTGTTTGCTACCCGTACAAAATCAATAACTCCAGTGCAGGGCACTTGTATCCCAGCGATGCCGGAGCAGGACGGTTCAATTTGTTTTATTTGGTCAGGCCCGATTTTTTCAATGCCTTCTATGTTGTTCTTCTGGCCGTTGTGGAAAATCTTTTCGAGGCTGGGAAGCTCTTTTTCCTCTGTTGCTACTATTATTTTTCCGCAAATTTTGTAAGGGATTCGATATCTTTTTGCAAAAGCAACAAGCTCTTTTCGTCCTGTGGCGCAGGTTTTTGCTTTATTTGAGCCGGGCTTATAGTACAGACCCGAATGAATAACGCCGGAGTTATGGCCTGTTTGATGAGCTGCTAACCTGTTTTCTTTTTCTAATACGGCAATACGAATATCAGGATGGTCCAGCGTAATCTTGTAGGCCGATGCCAGGCCGACAATCCCGCCTCCTACCACGATAATATCAAAATCAGTATTTCCCTTCATTAGGTGCAAATCCTAAAATCCTATGTCAAATTTTCGAACTTATACAATAACTGACACTCCCAAAGCCGTCAATCAAGAACCTTATTCCTATCAAACTAAACAAACTTGTGAAGTGCGAGGAAGTTTAGACTTGAGCAACAAAAAATAGAAGCTTTAAGGGCCTATCTTCTGAAAACATTTTTCTCCTGTTCGCGGCTTGCACTGTTTACATATCGGGCACGGTTTCAGGATAAACCTGGCCAGTCGGACTTATCTTAAAAATATAAATAAGCCCTTTTGTAAGTCTTGTATAAACGGCGTTGCCATAGACGGCTTCAATGTCGTATTCCTTTAACTTCTTTGGGTCATTTGCCAGGTCCCAAATATTTGACCAGAACATTTGACTCTGTTTTATAGGCAAAGCTTTAAGCAGATCGCTGTATCGTTGAGGTTCGGTACCGGGCTGTTCTATTACAAAGCCTTTTTCCGGAGTCATTTTCTCGCCATAAACTCTTCTCCAAAGGTACAGCGCCCTTGTCGTGCCGTCCATGACCATTTTATTACCGAACTTCACAATCAAGGCATCAAAGTGGATAATATCACCTTCGATAATGTATTCTTTCTCGAGAATTTTCTTTAGTTTATCGTCTCTGGCAGTCTCAATAAATTTTATTGTGGTAAGAAGCCGACCGTCTGTGGTTTGCTGGCTAATTACTTTTGCATAACCTATTTGTTCCTCGTGTGTAAGATTTGTTATGGCCTGTTTGAGATGTTTGTTCTCAGCCAGGAGCTGATGTACTGTTTTTGCCCCGTAATAAAGCCCTCGTCCCAGATATGCAACAGGCACAAGGCATATTCCGATTACAATATAAGCCATTATGCTTGTTTTTTTACGTTTCTCTTCCATTAATACCTTTGTTGCGGAGCTGTTTAATTGTATCAAAAGCGTATTTTCCCTAATTACTGCTGAAAAGTCAACCATTCGGTCAATCTTTTTATCTGAACTTCTGAGTTTTGCTTTTACTCTTTGCTGAATGAGCTTATAATACCTCCGTATAGCTACTGTGTGGGAAAGAAAGGAATCTTGAAAGAATATCTGAAATGAATAAAAAGAGTTCTGTCGTCTTGCACATTTACATTATATCGGTTCTTTTTGCTTTGGCTGGTTGCTATCAACCCGTAGCCTATCCCGAGTTAGTTACGTCTTCATTGGCACTGTCGGGAACACTGCCGTCTGCGCCATCGCCACCTGTGCCAAAGCTGTCAACGTTTTTAGTTCCGGGCCAGTACCGTATTGTTGGTACTTCGGTTCAGCGTTTGCCTATTCTGTCCTTTATGCTTGGTCGAGGTCCGGATGTCACTTTTGTCCTATCGACAATTCACGGTAATGAGCCGGCCGGCACAACTCTTGTCCGCCGGTTAGGAAAATATCTCCAGCAAGAATCGCACCTTATGGAAGGTCGCAGAGTCGTGTTTTTGGCCGTAGCTAATCCTGACGGGATGGCGCACAGAAGCCGTTTCAATGCCAATGGCGTGGATCTCAACCGCAATTTTCCGGCGGCTAACCGTGATAACAATAGGCAATCCGGAGCTACCCCGCTTTCTGAACCGGAGGCACGTGTAATCAAGCAACTCATCGAGCAATACTCTCCTGACCGTATCATCAGTCTTCATCAGCCATTGGCCTGTATTGACTACGACGGTCCCGGTACGACTCTGGCTGTTCGAATGGCCCAATATTGCACTTTACCTGTAAAAAAGCTGGGTGCAAGGCCGGGCTCACTCGGTTCATACGCTGGAGTGGATCTGGGGATTCCCATTATTACCTTTGAAATGCGGCAAAATGACTCAGGGCTCGATTCAAATACCCTGTGGCAGCGATATGGAAAAGCCCTCGTAGCGGCAATAGTCTATCCGGAGCGAGTCCAATAGAAGACTTCGATGGCTGAAAACGTATTTGTTTGTATACAATTGTGCGTTTTTTTTTATATCTTATGCCATAAGCCAGTTAAGTAACAGTTGTTCGCTGCCCAAATAAAAAAGGCTGCATGCAAAACTGCACACAGCCTTTTGATTCTTAATTGTTTAGAAAATCTTACAATGTTCTGCGCCTGCGCAGCCATGTGACAAGACCGGCTCCAATACTGCCGAGCAACAAAGCTCCCGGTGCGGGGATGGGAATTGTTGTAAACTGGAAATTTGGACCAAAGTCGATACCTCCACCTCCAAGATCAACTTGAATAGGGTAACGGAATCCTGGATCAGGGGAGAAGTTTAATACATGATTACCGATCGTAATAAATGGATCGACCTGAAAGTTGCCGGGTTGTGGAGATTGTACATTATCAGATTCTGCAAAGTTATCAGCCCATTGAAATCCTATGACATACATTTCTCCCGCACTCAGAGTAATTGGAGTAATCTCGGCGTAGCGAAACTCGTCGAGTGCCGGGTTTATTGTTCCCAGCCCAAGAGTAGTTGAGGTCAAAAGAGCTTCGTCAGCAACTCGCCAAATACCGATTGGAATCTGGTATTTAAAACCGAGACTTTTATCCGACAAAGACGAGAAATAATCATCCCACATTCCTAAGTGAGTTACGTTGATGGGACTAATGGGTGTAAACTGCCAGCCTTCGGTGATCAAACGTGTTTTTGACCAACCCAATGTGCTAATATTGCTAACGGCTACATTAGCGTTAGCCAAGTTACTCAAGATGGTCAAACTTAAAAGAATACCTATACCTAATAGTATCGCTGTTCGTTTCATAACTTTCCTCCTCTGTTTTAACGCGTTATTAAGGGCTTTTTCTAAAGTTGCTGGTACGCAAGTATTTACATAAATAAAACAGCAAACACCTCACTAAAGTGCTTATTTACCCTGCTTCCCTGTAGGAATACATACTCTGAAAATCAGAAGTATGTAGGTTCTCCAAATTTAACCTCTGATAGGATGATACCAGCTTAAAAGTTGAATTTCAAGAAAAAACTCAGAAAATATGGAAAAGTTGAAAAATATACTTCTATACTTTTGTTTGGCAAGAAATAACCACATTCTTACCTAACTGGATTTGGCAATAAAAAGACGTGAGTTTTATGTAATAACCGACTAAGATAGAGTTATAAAATGGGTATATTCAAGATGAACAATGAGTTTAATCCTGCTGGCGACCAACCGCAAGCCATCGAAAGGCTCGTAGAAGGATTGCGCTGCGGCAAAAAATTACAAACCCTGATGGGCGTGACCGGCAGCGGTAAAACCTTCACGATGGCAAATGTCATTGCTCAACATAATATGCCGGCTCTTGTTATCTCTCACAATAAGACGTTAGCCGCTCAGCTTTATGAGGAATTTAAGGAGTTGTTTCCAGAAAACGCCGTTGAATATTTTGTCAGCTACTATGATTATTATCAGCCCGAAGCATACATCCCCCAGCGGGACATATATATAGAAAAGGACGCCTCAAGGAACAATGACCTTGACCGGCTCCGCCTTTCAACAACTACCAGTCTTTCAACAAGGAATGATTGTATTATCGTCGCGTCCGTCTCCTGCATTTTCGGTCTTGGCTCGCCCGAAGATTATAAAGCCAGCGTTGTTGGCATCCGAACAGGGGATAGTTGCAATAGAAATGAGCTGCTTGGCAAATTAGCCGACATACAGTACACCAGAAATGACATTGATTTTCAGAGAGGAACGTTCAGAGTTCGCGGTGATGTGGTAGAGCTTCATCCTTCTTACGAATCTTTTGCCGTCCGGGTCGAATTTTTCGGTGATGAAATAGAAAAGATAAGCTATATAAATCCGGTGTCCGCTGAAATCCTCGCAGTCGAAGATCAGCTATTTGTATATCCGGCGCAGCATTACATTATGCCGTCTGAGAGAATCGGCTCTGCGGTAGAGAGTATAAAGGCCGAGCTTGAGCAGCGATTAGCTGAGTTTAGAGGGCAGGGCAAGCTTCTTGAAGCTCAACGGCTGCAGGCACGGACGATGTATGATATCGAAATGATGGAGGAAATCGGATATTGCAGCGGGATAGAGAATTATGCACGGCATCTGGCGGGCCTGCAGCCCAATGCCAGACCTTATACTCTGATTGATTATTTTCCGGAAGATTTCCTTTTGTTTATCGACGAATCCCACGTTACCATTCCGCAAGTGCGGGCAATGTGGGCGGGAGACAGACACAGGAAAGAAACTCTTGTAGGGCACGGCTTCAGACTACCCAGCGCATTGGATAACAGGCCACTGCGTTTTGAGGAATTTCAGGAAAGCTGGGCTAAGGTCATTTTTGTTTCTGCTACACCTGCGCCATTTGAGATGGAACAGTGTGATAACGAAGTTGTCGAACAAATCATCAGGCCGACGGGAGTTCTGGACCCGGAAATCTATGTATATCCGGCGGCAAATCAGATTTCGCACCTTTTGGGCGAGATTAAAAAACGGGTCAAAGTTGGGGAACGAACACTCGTTACCACGCTGACAAAAAGGATGGCTGAGGACCTGTCCGGTTTCATAGCAAAGAAAGGTATCAAATGCCGTTACCTGCACAGTGAAATCGATACTTTCGAAAGAATTGAGATACTTCGGGCTTTGCGCAAGGGCGAATTTGAAGTACTGGTAGGAGTAAACCTGCTGAGGGAAGGTCTGGATTTGCCGGAGGTTTCAGCAGTCGCCATCCTTGATGCCGATAAGGAAGGTTTTTTGCGAAGTCAGACCTCTCTTATACAAACAATCGGCAGAACCGCGCGAAATATCAATGCTACTGTCTTTTTGTATGGGGACAGAGTTACCAAATCGATGCAAAAAGCTATTGACGAAACGAACAGGCGCCGTAAAATCCAGTTAGAATACAACAAAGAGCACAATATTACACCCGAAACAATAAAGAAGGAGATTCGTAAAAGTCTGACCGAGCAGATAAAAGCAAGGCGGACCGCCCGAGAAGCGGTTTGTTTCGGTGACTCAGAATATGAAAAGGTGGAATTAGCTTCTCAAATTGAGAAGGAAATGCTTGAAGCTGCCCAGAGCCTTGATTTTGAACAGGCCGCTTTCTTGCGGGACCAACTTAGGGAGCTGAAAGAGTTGCCGGAGCTGGTTCTGGTCAACTCAAAGAAAAAGAAAAGAGACTTTTTGGCGACAAAGAAACAGAAGAGATTTAAGAAAAAGACACCTTCATCATGAAGTTGATTGTAGAAGGAAAAGAAATAAGATGAGAAAACTTAACATTGCAAAAGTTCGGCCTCTTATCCAAATGGCCATCGATGAGGACCTCGGGAGGGGGGATGTGACGAGTGAGCTTCTTTTCAAAGACAATATTGTTGATAAAGCAAATATTATCTCACGTGAAGAAATAGTTGTAAGCGGAATAGAGGTAGTTCGGGAGATTCTCAAGTGCTACGATGAGAGACTCAAGTTGAAAATAACTATCAATGACGGTGAAACGGCTCACGTAGGGAGCAAAATTGCGGCTGTCGAAGGGCCTTTGCGCACTATGCTCACCGCTGAGCGGGTTATGCTGAATTTCCTCCAGAGACTCAGCGGAATAGCCACAACAACTCAGAAGTATGTTCGTGCTATTCAGGGCACAAAAGCAAAGATTTACGATACTCGTAAAACAATTCCCGGGTGGCGAATCCTCGAAAAGTACGCGGTTCGCTGCGGTGGGGGATATAATCACCGACTTGGGCTGTACGATGGTGTTCTGATTAAAGATAACCATCTGGCCCAGTTGGGCAGGAATTTCCAGGCGAAACTGCAGAAAATAATTTTCCAGGCCGGAAAACTAAAAGGTGTCAAATTCATTGCTGTTGAGGTTGATCACGTCGATGACCAACTCAATTACGTGCTAAAAATTCCCGGCATTGATATTGTGCTGCTCGACAATATGGGCCAGTGGCAGTTAAAGCACGCTGTGGATATGCGAAACAAGATGTGCGGCAGGAATAAAAAGCCGTTACTCGAGGCATCAGGCAATGTTACATTGAGCAATGTTTCAGCTATCGCCCAGTGCGGCATCGACCGAATCGCCATAGGCGCAATCACTCACTCGGCCAAAGCTGTCGATATTGGACTTGACAGGTAAAAAAGTTATGCCGATAAACGACCTTCTTGATCCTGACAAGATAAAGTCGAATCTGAGAACCAAGCGCATCGGAAGGAAAATCCTCGTCTATAATCGCACATCAAGTACACAGAAAATTGCCGCCGAGTATGCAAGGAATAAAGGAAATGACGGCCTTGTAATTTTCGCTGAAGAACAGACTGAAGGCAAAGGGCGAGCCGACAACAAATGGCTCAGCAGCCGATCTGAGAGCATTCTTTGTTCGATTATTCTGACTGATAACAAATTAAACGCAGAGCTTCTTTCACTGACATGCGCGGTGGCAGTGGCTGAAGCCATCGGCAAATCAGCCAATGGCGAAGCAAAAATCAAATGGCCGAACGATATAATGCTGAACGGCAAAAAAGTGGCCGGTATTCTGCTCGAATCAAAAACAGGCAGCGGTGGTAACACCTGTATAATAGGCGTTGGAATAAACTGTCACCAAAAAAAAGACTCCTTCCCTGTTGAACTACAGCCAATCGCAACAAGTATAGATATTGAGAGTCACTCAGTATCGGACCGTATCTCGCTGGCAAAACGACTGCTTACTTCTATGGAATACTGGCTTGAAGTGGCGGCCCAAAAAGGCGAAAAAGTGATAGACCAATGGCACAGCCTCAGCATTCAATTGGGCCACAGAGTTAAGCTTATCTACAATAGCCATGAATTTTCCGGCAATTGCATCGGAATAGACCCGGAAAAAGGCCTTATCCTGCAGTTAGACACGGGTGGCGTAAGAATGTTCGATGCTGGACATACGACTATTATCAAACAATAACAAACCTCTTTTATTTAAGGCTTTGCTTAGTCTGCCGTAAAAAAACAAACATTAAGTTTCGTTTTTTGTTTTTTTTTCGTTATATTACTGTTCTTAGGTAAATACATAGTTTTTGAAAGGAAAGGGACCGAAAAATGTTAAAAAATAAATTGAGGAAACAATCACTCATAGTCTGGCTGGGATTAGTAGTTTGTTTGTTGGCTGCCTGTTCCAATGAACAGGTTAATGCCGGGAGTTCAGCACAGTCCTCAAGTTTCTTAAAAGCCGACAAACAGGACGTTCAACGGTGGCGGGAAATGAAATTCGGCCTGTTTATTCACTGGGGGCCGGTTAGTCTGAAGGGTACGGAAATCGGCTGGTCCCGCGGTGGTGAGCGGCGAGGCCGAAACGATAAAAAAACAGGCTCCATTCCCATTGAGATTTATGACAATCTCTACAAGCAATTCAATCCGGTCAAGTTCGATGCGGACGAATGGATACAAACCGCCAAAGATGCCGGTATGAAGTACCTCGTGTTCACGAGCAAACATCATGATGGCTTCTCAATGTTCGACACCCAGCAGACCGACTACAAGATCACCAGCAAGGATTCTCCCTACGGCAAGGATGTATGCAAGCAGTTGGCCGACGCCTGCCACCGGCACGGCTTGGGCCTGGGTTGGTACTATTCACCGCGCGACTGGTACCACCCGGACTTCGCTACGAAGAATCACCAGAAGTACCTGAAATTCTACATGAATCAGTTACGCGAGTTGTGCACGAACTACGGCAAGTTGGATATCCTGTGGTTTGATGGATTGGACAGCCCGCGTGAGCTGTGGGGTGATACACCGGTGGAGTCTTACAAGATGCTGCGCACGTTGCAGCCGGACATCATTCTCAACAACCGCGGCGGTCTTCCCGGCGACCACGATACGCCTGAACAGAGAGTCGGAAAATTCCAGAACGACCGGCCCTGGGAGACCTGCATGACAATTTGTCGGCAGTGGGCATGGAAACCTAACGACCAGATGAAATCTCTTAAGCAGTGTATAGACACACTTGTTCGCGTTGTCGGCGGGGACGGCAATCTTCTTTTCAATGTTGGGCCTATGCCGGACGGCAGAATCGAGCCGAGGCAGGTCGAACGACTTAAGAAGATGGGGAAATGGCTGGATGAATATGGCAGGAGTATTTACGCGACTCGCGGCGGTCCATTTAAGCCGGGTGGTTGGGGTGCCAGCACACACAAAGGTAATACCATTTACATTCACGTTCTTAATTGGCAGGAGGATACTCTTACACTGCCGCCTATCCCGAAGAAAATCATCGCAAGTTCTGTTATGACCGGCGGGACTGTAACAGTCAAGCAGACAAAAAAAGCCATCGAAATTTCTGTCCCGAAGTCTTACCGTCGTGAAATTGATACAATCATTGTGTTGGAACTTGACGGTACTGCGAAGGCAATCAGCCCGCGAGCATTGTTGTCCAGTTCATTAACGGCGGAAAAAAGGGCCAGGGCCTCAAATATTTTCCAAAAAAACGCATCCTACGGCGCCTCTAAAGCCGTGGATGACGACTCGGCCACACGCTGGGCTACCGACTCTGGCACACAGCAGGCCTGGCTCGAAGTGGACCTTGGAAAATCGACTACGTTTAACAGCGTCAAAATCATAGAAGATTACGATCGCGTAAAGGAATTTGAACTACAACGCAGAGATGGCGACCGATGGAAAACATTTGCTCGGGGCACAAAGCTCGGGCATGACTATTCTAAGCAATTTGAACCTGTTACTGGCCGTTATATTAGACTAAACATACTCAAGGCCACTGACGGGCCAACCATTTGCGAGTTCCAGCTTTTCGAACCTAAGAAGTAGCGCTGTTATTGCTTTGTCTTATTGAGTTTGTATCAGGGCAAGAGGGTTTTGAGTTAATGGATTGAATGAGTAAATACCAAACAAACAGTTTGTTTGCAGCGGAAGAAGTCGAGGAAGAAATCTCATGCAGTCACATTATTCGCGTGGCGTTTGAGTCGGCGGCGGATGCGGAGTTCGACTATTTTGTGCCGGATGAAATCTGGCCGGTTGAGGTGGGACAGAGAGTCGAAGTTCCTTTCGGCAGGAAAAATAAATATGAAGCAGGGTTTTGTACTCAATCGGACGTTCGGCCTGAAGAGTCTTTTATTGCACGTGGTGTTGGGCGAAAGCTAAAAAGAGTAACCAGATTAATCGATAAAGAGCCGTTGCTGGATTCCGAGCTGATGGAGTTGGCACGGTGGATAAGCGGTTATTATGTTTGTCCGCTTGGCCAGGTTTTGGCTGCGATGGTGCCTTCGGCGGTAAAAAGAGGGGCTGGCGTTAAAACACAAAGATATGTTTACCTGAGAGCCGGTTCTGCTGATATTGAAAAGAACATCAAGGAGTTGAGAGGCAAAAAGCAAAAGCAGATCATTAAATTTCTGGATGGCAGGGGGGCTTCAAGTGTAAATGATGCCGTGGAGGTGCGAAGTTTGTTAGAGGCAGTCGGCTGCGGCAATGAGCCGATAAAAAGATTAGCGGAAAAAGATATTGTTAAAATAGCCTGCAAGACAATATTGAAGTCTTTACCTGTTATTCCAAAAGGGATGTCAATAAAAACAGAACAGGTAATCCTCAATGATGACCAGCGAAAGGCATTGGCTCATTTTGAAACAGTGATAAATTCAGATGAATTCGGCGTTACGCTTTTATACGGTGTTACCGACAGTGGTAAAACCGAGATTTATATGAGGGCTATCGAGGCGGTTTTGTTAAAAGGAGCCGGTGCGATTGTGCTGCTGCCTGAAATCGCTCTTACGACGCAGACTGTTCAGCGGTTCGACGAGAGATTCAAAAAAATCGCTGTAATGCATTCTGGCCTGACCGCCGCTCAGCGTAATGTTCAGTGGCAAAAGATAAAGTCTGGCCAGGCCGACGTGGTTATAGGTGCTCGCTCGGCGGTCTTTGCGCCGCTGCCAAAACTCGGCCTTGTCGTTGTTGACGAAGAGCATGAGCCGAGCTACAAGCAGGACACGGTGCCGCGGTACAACGGCAGAGATGTAGCGATAAAGCGGGCGCAGCTGGCAAATGCACAATGTATTTTGGGCAGTGCCACTCCGTCATTAGAAACGTTGTCTAATTGTCAAAGTAAGAAATATTTCAGCCTTGTGCATCTGCCCAAAAGGGTAATGGATTTGTCCATGCCGGAAATGAAACTTGTCGATTTGCGGGCCGGGCAGATAATCCAGAAGGGCATTAATCTGATAAGCGAGCCGTTGGCAAAGTGTCTGCATGAGACACTCGCGAAAAAAGAGCAGGTGATTTTGCTTCTGAACAGGCGCGGTTACAGCAATTTTGTATTTTGTCCATCCTGTAAACATACTCTGCATTGCCGTAACTGTGATGTAACGCTGACCTTTCACAAATCAAAGACTGGCCGCCGTGAGAGAATGAAAACGGTTACAGGAAAGCATATCAATTATGGCTATGCGGTATGTCATTATTGTCTGGCCCAGACGCTTGTACCAGAAAAATGTCCTTTATGCGGCAAGCTGATGGCGATGATAGGGCTGGGCTCACAACGGCTTGAAGAGGAATTGGCCAATAAGTTTCCATTGGCTCGCGTGTTGAGGATCGACAGTGACTCTATGGCGAGCAGGGACTATTATCGACTTCTGAGAGATTTCGGTGAGGGTCGAATTGATATATTAGCCGGTACTCAGATGCTGGCTAAGGGGCTGCATTTTCCAAATGTAACGCTGGTGGGTATTATCAGTGCTGACACATCGCTCTATTTGCCTGACTTCAGAGCGAATGAACGAACCTTCCAATTGATTTCTCAAGTTGCAGGTCGGGCGGGGCGTTCAGAGAAAAAGGGCGTGGTTTTTGTCCAGACATTTCTACCGAATCAGCCGGCGATACAGTTTGCCGTCGGCAGGGATTTTGACGGCTTTGTCAAAGAAGAATTAAAGCATCGCAAGGCCTGCAATCTGCCGCCGTTTTGGCGACTGGCGATTATCGTTATGCGGGACGGGAATTTTGATAAACTTGGCATAGCGTGTAAGCAAATGCGCCAGAGAATAGACATGATTATCGGGCGTGAAAAGCTGGAGGCGAAAGTTCGTGGCCCGATTCCGGCCGTGATAAGTCGAATACAACGTTTTCATAGAATGCAGATAATTATTCAGGCCCCACAAGCGGCGACTGTACAAAAGTTGTTTGCCTGCCTGCGGGCAGCCGGACCAATACGGCCTGCTGTTAAAGTCGCAATAGATATTGATCCTGTTAATTTATTGTAGCTTGCAATTTAAATCTTTATATGCTATTTTATGATTTGCTTTAACCGGGGAGTAGCTCAGTTTGGCCAGAGCGCTGCGTTCGGGACGCAGAGGTCGCAAGTTCAAATCTTGTCTCCCCGATTAAAATTACTTTTGAAAAGAGTGAGAATTACGGAGGGGAAGGTTTTCTGGATATACTTGTATTATTTTTACACAATTCAGCCAAAACAAAGATATTGACAGAAGGCAGGGAAATCATATAGACTTGATAAAAGAAGATATGAGCCTCTTTGCGGGCGTAATTCAGTGGTAGAATGTCAGCTTCCCAAGCTGAATGTCGTGGGTTCGAATCCCATCGCCCGCTTTTGCCGTAGGTAGTCCCTGGCCGACAAAGCATATGAACGTCTAAGGTTCATAAAATCTTTGCTTTGAGTTGCTCCTGTCAAAATAATGTCAATATTTCCGGCAAGTTACTTTCAAAGATAGCAGTCATTTGAAATCAAAAACAATAACAAAAAGTGCGGCAGCGGTTATTATCTTTGGTGTAATATGTGCTTTTACTGCTTACATTGCGCCGGATAGCGAACAAGATTTGCAAACAAGCATGTGGTATAGTGTAGTTCCTCCTGTACTGGCAATTCTTCTGGCTTTTTTGACGCGGCATGTCTTTCTGAGTCTGGGAATTGCCATTATAGCAGGAGGTTTACTGACTAAGGTTCCGCAAAGCCCCTTGAGTTTAGTTGCCTGGCTGGAGGGTTTTAAATCAGTAGGTACTTATGTTGCGGGTACTGTTACAAGCAGAGCGAATTTGCAGATACTTGCGTTTCTGCCGCCAATCTTCGTGATGATAGAGATAGTCATAGCTTCCGGAGGTTTTAAGGGAATCATTGTATGGCTCTTGAAGTGGGTAAAAGGCAGGAAATCCACACAAACGGCTACCGCTCTGATGGGAATACTGTGTTTCATTGACGACTATACTAATGCCATAATCGTTGGCTCAATGATGCAGCCAATCACAGACCGGTTTCGTGTCAGCCGCGAAAAACTTGCCTTTCTTGTTGACGCCACCAGCGCACCCATTGCAGGACTCGCAGTGATTAGCACATGGATAGCCTATGAAGTGGGTCTTCTGAGCCAAATCGCAGAGGAACTGAACATTGACAGAAGCGGATATTCACTATTCTTCGACGCACTGAGTTTTCGTTTCTATTGTCTGCTGATGATTGCTTTTGTCTTTTTGCATATTATATTTGGCAGAGATTTCGGTCCGATGAAAACTGCTGAAGACCTGGCCAAAAATGCACCCGATGAAAATAACCAAGTCGCCCTGTCTCAAAATGCTTCTGATTCTGCTCAAATAGCTGTTGGGCAGCAATCCTCACGGGCAATCAAGGCACTTATCCCATTAGGCGGACTAATATTGTTTCATATAACCGGGCTTTGGATCGATGGCGGCGGGCCTGCTATGCTTCGACAAGGCGGTTCGCTTCTCAGTTGGATTTACTGGCGTGACGTTATTAGCGCCGCCGAAAATACACACCTGATTCTCGACTTCGCAGCACTCTTCGGCCTGGCATTGGCCTTGCTATGTTCGCAGTTCTTCGGTTCACTGCGTATGCCCGTTATTAGCAATTGCTTCAAGCGAGGTGTCAAGCGGGCTATGATCCCCTTTGTCATACTTATTCTTGCCTGGTCGCTCAAGAATTGCTGTGACAGCCTGAAAACAGGAGAGTTTCTGACGGCCATTCTGGCCGGTAGAGTCTCACCTCATTGGTTTCCGCCGGCAGTTTTCCTCGTTGCCTCGGTGACCTCATTTGCCACAGGCACGAGCTACGGAACGATGGCCATACTCATTCCCACTGCCATTCCAGTTGCATTTGCGCTCGATGGGGACACCTACGGCCTGACCACAATGATAAGCCTCGGCGCAGTCCTGGACGGTGCAATCTTCGGCGACCATTGTTCGCCCATCTCCGATACGACGATTATGAGTTCTATTGCCAGTTCCTGTGACCTTATGCAGCACGTTCGCACGCAATTACCCTACAGTCTGTTTGTCGCCGGGCTTGCTTTGTTCTGTGCTTACCTTCCCAGTGCTTTTGGTCTTGCGCCTGGATGGAGCTTTGCTCTGGCAATATCAGTTATGACATGCTTTTTTGTCGCTCTCGCTCGATACAAGAATGTATAGCAGAAATGTCAGAACTAATATTATCCTGCATTGAACTATGATATGAGTAACCGCCAAACAAGCAACCGTTATCCACTTTCCTAAACGATGCCGACCATCCTTCCCTGAATTTGTAAGCCCTGGGATATTAATTTATCCATAATCCCTGAAAAACACTTCTTCTGCGATGGCTAAAACAAACACATCATTGTAATTGAAAATGAGAAGTTCGGGGGATTATTATCGGAACAGAAGCAGTTATCTCCATAAGCATTATACGTTCAAAAATGTGCAATTATGCCGTCTATCCCCCTATTATCGGGGCTTAGCAAAAAACTGTCGATTGTTATTTTTTTGGTCTATTGGCTTGACGAAACACCTTTATTATGATAAAAGAATGCTCTATCATTGTCGGTCTCAAGGAGGAGGTATTTCTTATTTTTTCCACCATAGAGGGGTGTATCATTGCGGGGGAAGGATCCTTTTTTTGATATTAATATACTACTTTAGGAATATAGCCTTTTATGTACATTATTGGGTCTAACTACAAGCTATTAAGGCATAGTTCGCTTTCTTTGGCATATAAGGCATCAGGTAGAATACCGCTTTGGTCCATTTGGATCCTGGCCTTAGTGCTTTTGGTGTCTGCCGGCATGACTTACCGTATTTTGGCGTCCAGCCTGGAACGCTTTGTTAATAAAACTATCAAGCTACCAGTGCCGTTGAGTGATTTCCCCACGAAAATTGGCAATTGGGACGGAAAAGACTTGTCCATTCCAAATACTACTAAGGAATATATGGAGAAGAACTTTGCGGACGATTATTTTAGCAGACGATATTTTAACTCTGGAGCCTGGGCTGACGTTTATGTCGTGTATTGCTCGTCCCGGCCAGGAGGTATAAAAGGTCATCGGCCTCGAGTGTGCTATCCCGGATATGGCTGGACCCACGATAGTACCGAAAATGAGCAGTTTATCTCGCGGGCTGGCCAGAAAATACCTTATCTGATACATCGTTTCCATAAAGCGGCTGACCAGGCAGTTGTCTTGAACTTCTATGTCTTAAACGGCAAGCTTACCGCTAACGAAAAGGACTTTTCAGGCTTACTTGGGCGAAGGCTTAACATTGCCGGTGACTTAGCTCAATACGTGGCACAAGTACAGATAAGCTCGGTACTGGAAAATTCCGTCCGAATGATGGCAAAGGATGTAGTAGATTTGATTCTGGATTATCTCCCGGACCAGGATGGTAAAGTCCGTGCGGTTGATGATAACAACCTCTGAAGATAGTGTTTTTAAATTGGCTATCTTGAAACCGATAAAGTCAGGAATCGGATGGCAATAATGAGTTGTATTATTACTCGAAGTTACATTGATTTTTCAATGCAACCGACGGGGACGGAGTATAAGCAAACCAAATAACAGGTTCTATATATACACCATACAAACATACTGACACGATAATATAGTCATATCTTCCTTTGCTGATAGTGAATTCAACCGCAAAGATTAAGCTCGGAGAAAGCAAAGAAAGAATATAGTTGCAAGCCGCAAAAGATAGTGTACTTATATTGAACCGCTAAATACGCTAACATAGATGTCTGATAGGGAAAACAACAATGAAAAAATTTGCTTTGATCGGTGCGGGAGGCTATATCGCACCACGGCATATGAAAGCAATAAAAGAAACCGGGAACGTTCTTATTGCAGCATTGGACCCTAATGATTCTGTGGGTATCATTGATTCATATTTTCCAAATGCTGATTTTTTTACAGAGTTTGAGCGTTTTGACAGACACCTTGAAAAATTGCGCCGAGAAAATAACCAGCGTATTAACTATATTAGTATTTGTTCTCCCAACTATCTTCATGATGCTCATATTCGGTTTGCTCTACGAATAGGGGCGGATGCTATATGTGAAAAGCCGTTAGTATTGAATCCGTGGAATGTGGATGCTCTCGATGAGATTGCCCAGGAGACAGGGAAAACGATCAATACGATTCTGCAGCTTCGGCTGCATCCGGCTATATTAGATCTGAAGAAACGCGTTGATAAATCGCCAAAAGGAAAGAAGTATGACATTGACCTGGCCTATATTACCGCCCGCGGGCATTGGTACATGATTTCATGGAAAGGTAATGTTGCCAAATCCGGGGGTGTTGCAACTAATATTGGTGTACATTTTTTTGATATTTTGCAGTGGATATTTGGTGAAGTCAAATGCAATGTAGTTCATTTGAATGAGCCACAGAGAGCTGCGGGATTTCTTGAACTTGAACATGCTCGGGTCAGATGGTTTCTGTCGATAAAACGAGATGATTTGCCACAAGAACCTGAACCCGGGAAACCTGCGGCATATCGCTCTATGACTATTAATGATGAAGAAATTAACTTTTCATGCGGTCTTACTGATCTTCACACGAAGAGCTATCAGGAAATACTCAACGGCAGGGGATTTGCTTTGCAGGAAACAAAACCTTCAGTTGAAATTGTATCAACAATTCGACGAGCTAAAACTATAGGCTTGAAAGGAGATTATCATCCATTATTGAAACGTTCCAAAGATTAGTTGTTTTTGTGTTATGATTATATTCCATTAATGTAAATACTGAGCAGTATGTCGAATAAGAAAGAGTAGTAAGGAAAGAATACGTAATGACAAAGAAGGAATTGACGGATAATCCGGTGTCACAAAGTAAAGAATATTTCGTGCACGAGTCTGCCTATGTGGATCAACCGTGTGAGATTGGCAGCGGCACAAAGATTTGGCATTTCTGTCACATAATGAAAAACGCTGAAATCGGCAGGGACTGTATATTCGGCCAAAATGTAAATGTGGCGAGCGGCGTAGTTATCGGCAACAATGTAAAAGTCCAAAATAATGTTTCCATTTACACCGGTGTGGTAATTGAGGACGATGTTTTTCTTGGTCCGAGCTGCGTTTTGACAAATGTTACAAACCCACGGTCGCAAATTGTACGTCATGATTTATACGAGCATACGGTTTTTCGCCGTGGAGCAACTGTCGGTGCGAATTCAACCATCGTCTGTGGGATTGAACTTGGGCGGTATTCGTTCATAGCAGCCGGTGCGGTGGTGACTAAAGATGTGCCGGATTATGCTTTGGTTATGGGGGTACCGGCAGAACAGGCTGGCTGGATTAGCCGGCACGGTATTCCACTTCCGAAGCCGGATACCGAAGGCATTATGATTTGTCCGGAAGGGGGCTATCGTTACAAAGAAGTCGAGCCGGGGGTGCTCAGATGCATGGATTTAGATGAAGATGCTTGTCTGCCGCCGGAAAAAGCTATGGGCAAAGCTTCGTACAAAGATATTAAAGGGAAATAAGCGACGATACCGACTTTAGCGGTGAAAGCTGACATAATGAACGTGCCTTTATTAGATTTGAAAGCCCAGTATACAACAATCAAGGATGAGATTGTGGATGCCGTTTCGGGGGTGCTCGAATCGCAGAGATGTATAGGCGGCCCGAAAGTCGCAGAGCTGGAAGAAAAAGTAGCTGCTGTCAGCAATTGTAAATTTGCGGTTGGCGTTTCCAGCGGAACAGACGCAATTTTAAACAGTCTGATGAGTTTGGATATTGGAAGCGGTGATGAGGTCATTACTACACCTTTTACTTTTTTTGCGACGGTTGGCTGTATTGCCCGTGCCGGCGCAAAACCGGTGTTCGTGGATATCGATCCGGAGACTTTCAATATCAAAGCAGAGCTTATCGAATCGGCGGTGACGGAAAGGACTAAAGCTGTTTTGCCGGTTCATTTGTTCGGGCAAATGGCTGATATGAACCCGATTATGGAAGTTGCAAATAAATATAATCTTGCGGTCATAGAGGATGCAGCGCAATCGATTACGAGTACATACAAAAACAGGAAAGCAGGCAGTATCGGAACTGTTGGCTGTTTCAGCTTTTTTCCCAGTAAGAACCTTGGCTGTGCAGGTGATGGTGGTATGATTGTCACCAACGACGAGGATTTGCACGACCGGCTCAAAATAATGCGAAACCACGGCGCCCATCCCAAATACTATCATAAATATGTTGGCGGCAACTTTCGGCTCGACCCGATTCAAGCAGCGGTTCTTTTAGTCAAGCTCCGGCATCTGGACAGTTGGTCGCAGGCTCGTAGAAGTAATGCTGCCTTTTATGATGAAAAGTTTGCAGGTACAGTGGTCAAAACACCGTATATCAATCCGGATTGTGTAAGCGTATATAATCAATATGTCATCAGGGTTCTTAAAAGAGATGAGTTGATAACTCATCTGCAGGATAAAGGCATTGGCTGTGCGATCTATTATCCGGTTCCTATGCACATGCAGGAATGCTTCGGATATCTCGGTCATAAGATGGGCGATTTTCCGGAAGCGGAGAAAGCCGCAAAGGAAGTTCTTGCCATTCCAATCTATCCAGAGCTTACGGATGAAATGAAAGCTCATGTCTGTGAGGTTATCTTGTCTTTTTGTTCCTAATTCAGAGATAAGTTGCCTCGTATGAAATTGAGATGCCCTAACGCAAAAACCTGAACATTCAATAACATGTCACAAAGCAGAACAGTCAAAGCTAGTATTCTTGCATCAGGTACGTTTCTGACGACTTGCGTAAGTCTTATTAGTGCAGCTATCCTTTCGCGAGTACTGAGCATGTATGATTATGCTACGTACCGACAGACGCTGCTTGCGTATGCATTCGTGTCTCCGTTACTAATGCTTGGATTACCTCAAGCCTTGTACTACTTTTTACCGGGAGAAAACAAAAAGCATCGTACGGTCCTTGTTGAAAATCTATTGTTGCTTAGTTTTATGGCCGGGCTTTTTACCCTTTTCCTTCTTTTGGGAGGGAATCGACTTTTGGCCTGGCGTTTTAAAAATGCAGATTTGGCCCGAACGCTGTTAATACTGACTCCTTATCCTTTGTTTATGTTGCCGGCTTCAGCGCTTGGAGCCTGCCTTATAGCTCGTGACAGAGTAAAACAAGTTGCCGTTTATAATGTATTAAGCCGCTTGTTTATGCTTGCCATAGTGTTAACTGCTACCCTTATTTGGCGAACCCCAGTTGCTGCTATTATTGGTACAGTCGTTGGAGCAGGGATAGTGTTGCTGCCTGCATTGAAATTGATGTTTGCTTCCTGCAAGATTGGTTCGTTGTTGCCAAGTACGGGAGGTATGTGGTCTCAGCTAAAATATTCTGTTCCGTTGGGACTGGCTGGATTTATCGGAACGATTTCCATGTCATTAGACAAGATGATTGTTTCTTCAATGTGTTCTCCGGAACAATTTGCTGTTTATGTAAATGGTGCTATTGAGATACCTTTAATCAGAGTATTAACCGGCTCGGTTATTGCCATTCTTCTTCCGGACCTTGTCAAAATGTACAAGGCGACCCAACACCACGACCTTAAGGCGCTGTGGCACAGGGCAATGGTAAAGTGCTCTCTTTTGATTCTGCCGATTATGGTTTTTCTCTTTGTAATGGCTCCTGAGGTGATACGAGTCCTTTTCACTGATAAGTATGTAGAAAGTGTACATCCATTTCGGATTTACTTATTGCTTCTCCCCATTCGGATTACAACTTTTGGGGCAATATTTATGGCTGCTGGGAGAAATAAACTAATAGTTTATCGTGCTGCAACAGGTCTCATCCTAAACTTGTTTCTAAGTATTATACTTGTTAAAGTATTGGGGAGTATAGGTGCGGCAATTTCTACTGTCTTAATTACGTATTTGTGGTCAGTGCCATATAGTCTTTTTTTTATTTCAAGAATATTAAAAATGAATATTCGAAATACAATACCTTTTGGCATATTAATAAAGGTACTTATCGTCTCAATAGGCTCCGGGGTAGTTTTCTTATTAGCTCCTTTTGTCAGGCCTTTGGGGGATGTAGTAACTCTTGCTATTTTAGGTCTGTCTTATACTATTTTTGTTCTGGTATTGTTTGACCGTTCTAAACTGATACAGGCAACAGAAGTTCTTTATTTCATAAAAAGTAAATTACCATCTAAATGATTATATAAAAAGGTGTGATAATGCTGGCTCAAAAGGATATAGCTTTTGAATCAACTTGGATACATAAATTGGAAGCAGAAGCCCATTGGAGAGCCTACTGGCTGCAACAAAAAATGATGCACGATTATTTGGAGGAAGGGGATAAGATTTTGGAGATTGGAGTTGGTTCGGGTTTTTGTGCGAACTATTTGAGAAGCAAGGGATACGAAGTTGTTACATTAGATATTGACGAGGAAAAAAAACCGGATATTGTTGCCAATATATGTGAATTTGAACTAAAAAACAGCTACGACCACATTCTTGCCTTTGAGATCTTTGAGCACTTTTCATTTGAAAAATTATCTAACGTATTAACTATGCTCCGTAATCATACTGAGAAATATCTATTTCTGAGCTTACCAGAGAGTAGGTTAATCACTAACGTAAATATTAAAATTCCGTTGCTTCCATCAGTTTCCTTTTCGATAAAAGTTCCTAATCATAGATTACCGCGTTTTCTTAGGAAAGACTTATCTTCGAACAAGTATCACCACTGGGAGATCAACTATTCTAAAGAATGTTCTATTAAGAAAATAAAGGATATGTTCTTAATGTCTGGTTTTACAATATTAAAGCATTGTGTCTCGAATTTTAACAGCCATAACTTTTTCGTCCTCAGCAATAATAGGGAGAGGTAGTGGGAAATGCTGCAAAAGTTATACAAAGGATTAGTCAGATAGAAAGTGAAATCATATTTTGGAAGATTCGGAGGAAGTTATTTAACACTATAGCCGGCTTGGTAAGGAGAATTCTTGCACCTGTTGAAGCATTTGTAATAAGACGTTACGCAACAGAAGAGGCCAAGTACCCTCCAATTTTTATTATTGGTGCTCCGAGGGCAGGGTCCACTATCCTATATGAATATATGACAAATTATTTGGATATTATGTACATTAATAATTTTATGTGCAGATTCAATAAAATCTTGTATTTGGCCTCGGTTGCCTCGAAGATTATATTTCGAGGTGGTCAGCACAACTGTTTCGATTCAGAGCATGGGGCCACTAACGGGTGGAATTCGCCCAGTGAATGTGGAGGGTTTTGGTATAGGTGGTTTCCCAGGGATAAGCACTTCGTAGATTCCGACGAGTTAGACAATATACAAATATCACAGATTCGAGAAGTTGTCGTAGCTATCATAAATAAGCATAATAAACCAATTCTTTTCAAGAACATGAATTGTGGACAGAGGTTGAGGATCATAAAGAATATTTTTCCTAATGCTCTGTTCATTTATTGTAAGCGTGACCCTCTTTTCACTGCGCAGTCAATAATTGAAAGTCGTGAGAGAATCCATAAAAACCGCCAAACCTGGTGGTCAATTATGCCCAGGGAATATGACAAATTACTTAAGCTTGATTACTGTGAACAGGTGGTAAAACAAATATATTACATCCAGAAACAGATAGAGAAAGACGCAGATTTCTTTGAGAAGAAACAATTTATCGAGATATGGTATGAAGATTTTTGCAAGTTACCTAAGTCAATCATTGAGGATATCAGAAGTTTTTTGTCTCAAAATGGAGTTTCAACCGGATATAGAGCTGAAGTGGCAGAGACCAAAATAAGGTTGTCCCAACAAAGAAGGATAGATAAGCAAACTTACAACAGGTTGAGCAAACTTGTTGAGTCTTTAGATTGGGGAAGTTGAATTCATATGTTGAACCGAGCACGACCTTTTCTCGATATGGCAAGTGTGATTTCTCTGTTAGCATCAGGGAATTGGAAGGACTCAACTCTGGTCGAGAAAATGCAAAACAAATTTGCCAATACCATTGGTGCGCCGCATGCTTTAGCAATCAATCAAGGACGATCGGCGCTATTGATAGCTTTAAAATCGCTGAAAATAGGAAATGGAGATGAGGTTATTGTACAATCCTTAATATGCCAGGCAGTGATAGATTCCATCCTGGAAGTTGGGGCAAGGGTTGTTCTTGTAGATAGCATGCCGGATGACTATCAAGTCTCGCCGGATGAAATCAAGAGAAAGATTACTTCTAAAACCAAAGCGGTTATTGCTGCGCATTTGTATGGAATTCCTTGTCAGATCAAAGAAATACTTGATATTACAATACAGAATGGTTGTTACTTAATTGAAGATTGTGCCCATAGCTTGGGCGCACAATATGACGGAAAGCAAGTTGGTACTTATGGTGACATGGCTTATTTCAGCTTCAACTTCGATAAGCCCCTTTCGATTGGCAATGGTGGGATGTTAATTGTTAACAACGCTGCACTGATGGACAATGTCGAAGAAGTGCTTGAGCAATATGAGCGAACAGACCTGCAAGAAGAGAAGAGTATAACTTATGGTTTCATGTTACAGCACTTATTGACCGAAACAGATGTTTACAGTCAATTCTTGCCGACAACCTTTGGAGAATCGTTGATAAGAAGCAATCCATTGTTGTTTTCGATTTTTGACAATGCACTGGAGTCGCATCTTTCTGAGCCCGAACTCAGAAAGCAAATTCTCAACTATCTTGAAGTCAACGAGGTTTTCTCTCAGGAAGCATACCAGTCGCTATTTCACAGGTTATTCTCGAAATTAAAAGCTACATCAAAAAAGTTTTATCGTTTAAGTCTGCCGCAAACACCCAAAATTGATCGAGTCGATTTACTCATGAACTCGTTACGAGCACAGGTTTGTTTGGAACAGTTAAACTATCAATCACAAGTCAGTCAGGTTAGAAATAGGAATGCAGCATTTTTGACAGAAATGCTCAATAAAGATCTATATAGATTGCCTAAAATGAGAGATGGGACGTCCTCTGCTTTTCTAAGATACACCGTTCTAAATCAGACAGGATTATCTGTTTCAGAAATATCTAAAATGGCCCAAGAAAAAGGTTTCGAGATAAGTAATTACAATTGGCCAAAAACTGTTCACCTAATCAGTCCATATCATAGAATATTGCGATACGATAGGGATTCATTAAAGAATAGTGAAAGAATTGCAAGCCAGCTGCTCAATCTCCCCGTACATTACTATGTCAGGGAGAATGAGTTAGAGAGTCTCACAACTGTGCTAAATAACTTTAAGAGGTGATTCCTTTTGCCAAAATTAACTGTCAGAAAACTTGAAGTATGCCAATATGAAAGATGGGATGAATTTGTACGAAATTCTCCTCAAGGGACTGTGTTTCACAGATCCTATTGGTTGGGAGCTACAGGCAAAGATTTTATAATCTACGGATGTTTCAAAGGCAAAGAATTAACAGCCGGTCTGCCGATAATCTACTGCGTTTCAAGGTTTGGCATTAAGCATGCGCATCATCCCCCTCTGACGCCATATCTCGGTGTTATATTTAAAGAGAACGAAGCAAAATATGTGAAGCGCATATCTGATGAAAAGGAAATGAGCAAGGCTATTGCTGCGAGGATCAAAAAGGACTTCGATTTGATACATTTTAATTTTACGCCGTTTTCTACTGATTTGCAGCCGTTTATGTGGGAAGGCTTTTCGAGTGGAGTCAGATATACTTACCTGCTCAAACTCGATGACATAGAAAATGTATGGAAGGGAATGGATGCAAAGCGAAGAAACGATATAACACGTGCTGAGAAAGACGGGATCTATGTGGAAAGAAGTAATGACTTCAAACAAATGTATGACTTAGTGGAGAAGACTTTTGAAAGGCAAAAGAAAAAGTTTATACTAACTATTTTTAGAAACGCCGCTTTTAAATACAATGAAGTTCTCAGTCAAAAAGGGCAATGCAATTCATTCTTAGCGAAAAATAGAGATGCAAAAGCGATAGCTGCGGTGTACATAGTTTGGGATGAAAAGAGAAGCTATTACCTGCTCGGAGGATATGATTTTGAAGAACGACATCATGGTGCGTCGGCGATAGCTATGTGGGAAGCGATTAAGTTTACTAAGACTGAATTGGGTCTGGACGAATTCGATTTTGAAGGTTCGATGATCAAACCGGTCGAGCGTTTCTTCCGCGCATTCGGCGGCCGGCAAATACCTTACTTTTATGTTAGTAAGGACTCACGAAAACTTTTGATAAAAATAGCTGCAAAAACAAAGCGAATGACGGACAGGCTGGTTCGCAAGCTTGGTCTGTGGAAATAAGATTGTGATTGAACAAAATGAAATAGATACTTGCATAGAGTACACTCTTAAAGTTCTTCTCGGAGACCAGAGTAATGATGTATTGAGAAAATATATTTCTTATTCTGAGTCGGAGCCTCGGACGGAAAATACTGTTCGCCTGTGTATCATTCCAAGCGGTTTATTTGGTGAGGATTATGGCAAACTATCTTCGCTGCCTCGACTCCCTTTAGAGGAAATTGAAGGTGTTCCTTTGCTTTATGGCACACCTCAAATTCGACGTGAAGGCGACCGCCTGATTATTCATGCCGACATCATTGCATCGACATATTTCCTTGTAACCCGCTATGAGGAAATGGTTCGTCGTGATGTTCGAGATGAACACGGCCGATTTCCCGGCAAAGAGTCCTTACCCTGTCGTGCGGGATTTATCCATAGGCCGATAGTCGATGAATATGCAGCTTTATTGCGAAAATGGTTACGTGAAGCTGGTATAAACATACCGGAATCCAGTAGGAAATTCTCTGTTTTATCGACTCACGATGTCGATATTATTCTCAAGTATGGCAATCCTGTACGAACAATGGCTTCTGCTGCGTTAGGTAATCGTCCATGGCGAGAAGTCTCTGAGAATCTGGCTGTTTGGTTTAAATTAAAAAGTGATCCATTTGATGCTTTCGACCAAATGTTGCAACACGACAAGATGCTGAGTGAAAGAAACGGTATTCGAGCAGAGGTAGTTTATTTCTTTATGTCAGGTGGACAAAGCCAGTTTGATGGTATGTATAATATTCACAGCAAAGTAGCAAAAAGTACAATTAAACTGGTTTACGAATCCGGAGCGGAAATTGGACTTCACACAAGCTACGAGGCAGGCATTCGTCCGGAACTGATTGAGGAAGAGAAAGCGATACTTGAGGATGTTTGTGGTTTTCCAATTCATTGTAATCGTTATCATTTTCTGACTTGGCGTGAAATTGAAAACGGTTGGGCATTAGCAAAAGCAGGGATAAACAGAGACTCGTCTTTAGGATATGCGGATGTGGCGGGTTTCCGACTTGGTGTATGTCGGCCTATACCTCTGTTCGATCCGATTAAGATGCAACCTTTCGGAATTGAGGAGCATCCCTTGATCGTCATGGATTGCACGCTGAGCAGAGATAATTACATGAATCTAAGTGAAGAAGAGGCGTTAAGTTACTGCCGGAGCCTTATCGATCAAACGCGTAAGCATGGAGGCGAGTTTGTTATGTTGTGGCATAATACGGTGTTTTCTACGGAACAGAGCAATTATCATCCAAAACTTTTTCAGAAACTGTTGCGGGAATTGAATTATGTAGGTGAAAAAAACGAAAAGCCATATGAGCCCTTTGATATATCGCATGGATCGAACAAAAGTTGAGCTTAAACTGTAAACGCGTGTAATTTAAGATATCAAATCTGTAAGATTCTACAGTAGTAACAACCCAAAGCGTACTCTTGAGTTATTGAAATAGACGAAATCAAAGGATGTGCAGGGTTAAAATTACAGATAAAAATAATATGAAAAATGTGTTGATGCTAACTTATATGTTTTACCCGTGTAATCATATCGCCTCACTACGCGCGGCAAAAATGGCGAAATATCTTCCCGAATACGGATGGAATCCTATTATTGTGTGTCCAAAGTGGACAAAGGACAATTCAAAATATTTCGATGCGGAAATGGTTGCTGAATTTGATAGGAGCAATGTGGCTAAGGCAATAGATTATAAAAATAATTTGGGCCATAGTCGTTTCCGAAAGCTTTTGGCTAAATGCATTTCAAACCCCGATCCAAGAATCCTGGTAGTACGTATTCTTCGGAGGTTCACCTTATTATTAGAGAAGCATCCTCCGGAGTTCTATTATGGCGCGATTGCTTTTTTGCGAAAATATTTACGAACTAACAGAATTGATAGTGTTTGGGCTACTGAACCGGTATGTTATACTTTAGCGGATTGGATTCATGAGAATTTTGGTATTCCCTGGGTTGCAGACTTTCGTGACATTTACGACCAGAAGGGTTTACCTGAGCATAGCCGAGGGCAATCGTACCTGAAAAAGGTCGAACCGAGAATGATCTCTTCGGCCAGTGCTGTTGTAACTGTTTCAGAGCATTTGAGAAGAATTCTTCAAACACGCCATAAAAAACCCGTATATATGATTACCAATGGTTTCGATCCATCCGATTACGACGGTGAGGTTCAACGAAACCAAAATATTCTCGATATTGTTTACACAGGTAAGGTAATCTTTCCTTTGTCAGATCCATCACCGCTTTTTCAAGCTTTACAAACTCTAATTAGCACTCATAAGATAGAGTCTTCGAAAATAAGTGTTTCCTTCTATGGCACGGAGTCAGAGCATATATTGGACCAGTTGATAAAAAATAATCCTGCTTTAAGTAATGTGGTGCATATATTTCCTCGTGTTCCATTCAGAGAATCCATAAAAATTCAGAAGCAGGCTTGTATTTTATTGCATTTGGCTCATGGTGGCCAGAAAGGGATCATGACAGGCAAGGTATTTGAGTATTTGGGGGCGCGGCGCCCTATTTTGTGTATCCCGGGTGACAATGACTGCGTGGATGCTTTATTGAAAGAAACCCAGGCAGGTGTTATTTGTCGGAATGCTGAGGAAGTTGCCGCACAACTCCTGCGTTGGTACCATGAGTGGCAGCAAGCAGGTACTGTATCGTACTATGCTCGAGATGAACAGATTATGAAATATTCCCGTGAAAGGCAAGCCGGCCAATTAGCGGAATTGTTGGATAGCATATGTCGGCATTAGACTGATCCTGAATCAGGCATCTGAGAAGCTAATAACTAATTCAATTTCAAGAGGACGTACCTAAATGAACATAACCTTTGTTTTGCCGGGAGGTGGTAGGTCAGGTGGTGTCAAATGTACGGTAAAAGTCGCTAACGGTTTGCTGCGGAAAGGTCATAGGGTTCGTCTTCTGGTTAACAAGGGCGGAAGAAGTCCTCGGACGCAACTTCGCAATTTATGGCTGAGGGCCCGTTATACCTGCAGTAATGATTGGATTCATCTGTTCAAAGGGCCGGTGGAGAGATTTTCCGATATACGGAAATACACTTTTGAAAATAAGGAAATCGTTGTTGCTTCAGGATGGTGGGCAGGTGCAGAGATACGTCGATTGAACCAAAATGGAATTATAAAAGTACATCATGTTCGAAGTATGTTAAAAAATCCTGATCAAATGAGAGCAGCATGGGGTGAGAATGTTCCGAAGATAGTAGTTGCTTCTTATCTGCAAGAGGTTATTGAACAAGTTTGTGGCCAAAAAGTATGCGCAATAATCCCTGATGGTATGGATGCTGAGGAATTCTATCCCTCAGTACCGGAGAGTCAAAGAAATGGAGTGGGAACAATATTCGGCAAAAGTTATCATAAAGATCCGGAGACGGTGCTTGGAATTTTAGAACGTCTGAAGACGAGTTGTCCAGAGACTCCTCAGCGTGTCTTCAGTGCTCACCGGAAGCCGAAGGATATACCCCGCGAAATATATCATAGACTGCCGTCGCTGGAAAAAGCCAGAGAGATATATTCCCGGAGTCTTGTTTGGTTCCTGGGTAGTTATTCCGAAGGATTTGGCCTTCCCGTTCTTGAAGCTATGGCTTGTGGGTGTGCGGTGGTAAGCACAAGCTGCGGTGGGCCACAAGATATTATAAAAAATGGTGAAAATGGTTTTCTTGTTAAAGTTGGTGATGTGGAGCAAATAGTCAATAGAGTTAAAATGCTTTTGGATGATGGAGAATTACGTCAGCGATTTGTGGAAAATTCCAAAGAGACATTGAGGAAGTTTTCCTGGGAAAGCTCGATTGACAAATTAGAGGAAACCTTAAGCAATCTCGCAAGAAGTAGACTTGACAACGATTGACAATAACCAGCGGTTGATAATCGACAGGAGAACGATTTGGCTCTGGAATAGACCTTGAAATGTTATGCCGAACAGTTTGGTAACTTACATCGTTTCATCCAATCCAGTGATAGCGGGAAATCCTGCCCGTGTAATCAGGAAATATGAAGTTTCAACTGGAACACATAGGGTACAGAAGTGAAGCCTGAGACACTATTAGTTACATTTGTTCTTGTCATACTTACGGTGACAGTACCCCGGAAGTGGATACTTTTGCCATTTGTTATGGGAGCCTGTATAGTCCCTCCGGATCAGCGAATCATTATATTTGATCTGGATTTTACAACCATTCGCTTCTGTATCATTTTTGCAATATTGCGGCTCTATTTATGCAACGAAGTGCGGCGAATTAAATGGAATGCATTTGACAAGCTATTTTTTACCTGGGTTATTGTAGGCGCAGTTGTTTACAGTGTGCAATGGCATGATATGCGTGCTGTTATCTACAAAAGTGGCGTGCTGTACGATTCTCTGGGACTCTACTGGATATTCAGGATGTCTATCATATCCTGGGATGATATTCATCGTGTTGTTAAAATGTTTGCGATCTCTGCGATTATCTCTGCGCCTCTGATTATCTACGAAAGAGTGACGCATAATAATCCGTTTGCGCATTTAGGGCGTGCGTTTACCGTTTTTCATCGGGGTCGTTTCAGGTGTGAAGGTCCTTTTCCACATTTCATCATGATGGGTTTATTTTGGGCCAGTTTGATACCAATATTTGTCTCGTATTTTGCCGCTCGGCGGTCGAAATCACTTTTTTTCCTGGCATCGGTTTGTGCCTTGATTTGTGTAATTCTCAGTGGTTCCAGCACCCCGTTGATGGCTGTAGTTGCCATAGCTTTCTTTGGAGCACTCTGGAAATATCGTGGCTATGGAAGGACAATCGCCCTGGGATTTGGGGCTATGATATTTGCTCTTCATGTTGTTATGGAGGCGCCGGTTTGGCATCTCGTAAGCAGAATCAATGTTTTCAGCGGATCAACAGGTTGGCACCGTTATAACTTGTTCAATCAGTTTGTCAAGAATATAGGAGAATGGTTCTTGATTGGATGTCATGGCGTGGAACATTGGGGTGTTTATAAAGGCGATATTACGAATCAGTATGTTCTCGAGGGTGTCAGAGGTGGCGCATTGACGCTCATAATATTTATTATTATGGTTGTTCAGGCTGTGAGGATTACAGGGATTTGTTCTATGGCATCCCGAAATCGTGAGACTCGCATTCTTTATTGGGGTTTTTGTGTGTCTATTCTGGGTCATTGTGTGTCTTTTTGGGGAGTATCCTATTTTGGCCAGATTATGATGTTATTATACTTTACCCTGGCGATAGTCAGCTTTGCAGCCGAGCGGCTCCAAGTAGTTTCAGTGGACACGTCCAAGGTTGCTGCTCCACTTGCTACATTGTGAATATACTGTTTGGCCGGACTGATTCATAGAACGGAGAGTATTTATGAAAGATGTGTTGGAAACAATTGCAGAGTACAGGAGAAACGTAAAAAGATTTGCTGCGTTTTCTTTATTGGTGATAGTGATGTTCTGTCAAATTACCTATGCTGAACGGCAGATCAGCCAATTCGGTATCACATGGACCTTCAACAAAAATTATACTGTCGGGCAATTTGCAAACGGTGATTATTGGGTTCTCGGGCCTGTAACCATAATAGGGATAGACCCACCGTCAACTGAAGCAAATGGCCGCACTATAAATGGTTCAATGGTCAATCCTTCTCCGAAAATCGGCAAAATACAGGGTTACGATAGTGCAATGTATGGAGGATATGGGTCGCGTTACGATCCAAATCTCAATGTTAGCCGACCTAATAATAGGGACCTTAGTGCAAGAAATTGCTTTGTTCTCCAGCCTCACTCTTCTTTGGTTACCACTATCAGCATTCCAGAGGGGGGGCATAGGCCCCAGCTTAAGACGGCAGCAATATTGACCGTACTCCCCGAACCTGCTCCGGAAGGGAGCTTTAGACCTCCATACTGCGGTAATGATAAGGCTATAAAGTGTAATAAAGACCAACTCGATTACTCTTTGCTTGCAAACTTAAAGCCTGTGCCTAATGCACCCGGTATTATGGCGGTAGAACGCTATTTTGAACGGCCATGGATAGACCACATTCCCGGCTGGATGGGCCGTTATCATCATCCGGCGGAAAATATGTCCGACTACGGAAGAGATATTGCTACACGAGTAGGCATTGGGGCGATAAAGCTCAATCTTAATCTTACCAAACAAATGAAAGAAGTGCTGCTTATCCGTTATGTACAGTTAGGTCTCGACCTTTATGGCATAGTTCAAGATGGAGGGAGACACAACTGGACAAATAATGGTGGCCATGCCGGTGGTCGCAAATGGCCGATTCTGTTTGCGGGTCTCGTACTCAATCACCCGGATATGATAAATATAGGTAGAATCGACGATGTAAGCTATGGCCATTCGCACCAGGAGTATGTTCATTTCGGAGAAGACGACCAGACTTTCTATGTTGGCGATGAGGATATTTATGAACCACCCTATGAAAGACATGTGTGGCACGATGGATTTGTTTATTATGGACATGGCAAGGGAGATAAAAAACGCGATTATCTTGAATATACACAAGAGCATCGAGCGATGCCTGAATGGGGAATTGAACATATTACAAATCCTAATCAAGATGGATTAGATTGGAATGCATCTTATAGACGAGCTGGCACGGCCAACGCATGGGGGGGCTTTGTTCTTGCTGTGCATATTATGGGTGCAAAAGAACTGTGGAATCACGATGTCCTATTTGACTATATGGACCGTTATATGCAAGTTGAAAAAGAATCGACAGGAGTAGGTAATTGGACAAGGCAATGGTCCGGGTTCATTGAGAGTATGTGGGATGCTTACCGCGCAGATTACGGACCTGTGTGGGCGATGTATCCGGCGCTGAATATTACCGCAACTGGCGGCTCAGTAATAAAGTCCCCTGATAAAACAGTTTATACCCTTGGCCAAAAAGTAACACTGAGTGCTGTTGCTGATCCCGGATATGAGTTTGCAGGTTGGTCAGGAGACCTCAGTGGAATGGAAAATCCTGTAACAATAATCATGCATGCTAACCGAATGGTCGTTGCAGATTTTGCCGTTCGCAATAACACTTCAACAGATAACTCGAAATGATGGTAAAAGACAGCAAAGATATCTCGTTTCTTTGTTTTGGTAATGATGATTACGTGGATTTGTTTTATGACATCCCAAAGTCGATAGAATCGCATCCTTTACTGGGATTTTTTACGTATTTATTCTGAGGCATTGTGCAAGCCACTTTTCTAAAGGATTACACAAGTAAAATATGAGCATTACTGATGTGTCAGTCATTATAGTCAATTGGAATACACAGGATATTCTCAGAAACTGCCTTAAGTCGATATATGAGCAGGACGGTGATATCTCTCTCGAAGTGATTGTCATAGACAATGCCTCAACCGACGGCTCAGCCGGAATGGTCAAGAAAAACTTCCCGCAGGTAAACCTCATTGAGAATTCTGAAAATCGTGGTTTTGCGGCAGCTAATAACCAGGGAATAGCAATTGCCAAAGGGAGATACGTGTTAATACTAAACTCCGATACAATCGTTTTGGATAACGCAATAGATAAGACTCTCTCTTTTGCTGATGCACATCCCGAAGCAGGAGTTGTAGGTTGTCAGGTATGTGAGAACTCTGAGACCATACAAATGACATGTTTTCGTTTTCCAAGTGTACTAAACCTTTTCTTATCTACATTTTGGCTAAATAAGATTTTTAAGCATAATAAGATTATGGGTCGCGAATGGATGTTATGGTGGGGTAGGGATAATGAACGCGAAGTGGACGTTATTACTGGATCTTTTATGCTTGTGAGGCGCAAGGCTATAGATGCAGTAGGGTTAATGGACGAAGATTACTTTCTCTATTATGAAGAAACCGACTGGTGCTACAGATTCAACAAAGCAGGATGGAAAATATTGTTCTGGCCCGGAGCTAAAATAGTTCACTGGCACGGAGGTAGGAACAGTAGTAAGCAAGAAGCACTGAAGATGTTTGTTCAATTTCAAAAGAGCCTTCTCATATATTTTAGGAAGCATTACGGCTGGCTAAATTGTATTGCTGCCCGTTTACTGCTGATAGTATCATTTGGAATGCGGTGTTGCTTCTGGATATTGGTGGTGTCATTGAAACGAGTGTTGGGTAACAATATCAACAGAGAGAAAGAAAAACTAAGAAAACATTGGGTCGCATTCAAGTTCTGTGCATTCGGCACCGAACCGGAGAAAGTTTAATATTAATGCGTGTTTACATGTTGAAGGGCATAAAGGACTTGTTAGAGCTTATGTGTGCAGCACTATACGCGCCGTTGTTGTTCCTTATGCATAAAAAACCTTTACACACGGTGATATATTACCACGGCGTGAAAAAAGCGGATATTCCCAGTTTTTCGAAACAAATGGCTTATTTAGCTAACAAGTGTTCCGTAGTTAAGCTGTCAAAGATGAAAAACATGCCTTCGGATAAAGATAGGATTTTAACTGCCATAACTTTCGATGATGCTTTTGTTAGTGTACTTGAAAATGCCGTACCTGTATTGAAAAAATATAAATTACCTGCTGCAATTTTTGTGCCCACAGGAAATTTAGGGAAAACTCCGCTTTGGGCGTTGAAAGATGGCTGTTCTGACGCAAAAGAAATAGTAATGACCGAACAACAAATAGTGGAGCTGGATAAAGCTGGTTTTGAGATATTTTCCCATACGATTTCACATCCTTTGTTAACCGAAATCGAGCATGATATGCTAATATATGAGCTAAAAGATTCAAAGCAAGCATTAGAGAGAATTCTCAGCCGTGAAGTCCGTGCAGTTAGCTACCCACATGGAGCTTACAATTCGAATGTGTGCGAGGCTGCAAAAGAGGTGGGATACAAACAAGCTTTTACCATTCAGCCTTTTGCAGTTGATGAATCAACAGATGATATGCGAATCGGACGCTTTGTCGTATCTCCAAAAGATGGACTTTTGAAATTCAGATTGAAAGTTAGTGGAGCATACCAAGTTGTTCAGTATCTTCAAATGCTGAAAAAAATGCTTATTCCTGCATAGGTAGTGGGGAATTTATATATGCCGTATGAGGTAATTGTGGACAATATTAACAGGGAAGAATGGGAGCGATACGCTCGCGAATTCGCCGACTATAACATATACCAGACCCAGGCATATCAGGGAAATCGTGCCGAGATGGACAATCAGGAAGTCAGCAGGATTGTAATCAGAGATGAAAATGGCAAAGTAGTAACGATGTGCCATGTACGTATTAAGCACATTAAGCTGCTTACCCTAAAAATAGGTTATGTTCAATGGGGTCCACTGGTTCGCGGTAGAGATGGAACACTGAAGTGTTCCAGTCCTGCATTAAAGGCCCTCCGCAAAGCCTATGTTGGAACCAAAGTTGATGTTTTGAGGGTAGTGCCTAATGCATGTAATGATGAAGAAGGGCGGACGTTGGTCAGGATATTGCGAGCGGCTGGATTTGCCCATGCTAGTAGCATAAAACCTTATCGCACTTTAATGTTACCTGTTAACGTTTCAGAGGAAGAACTTCGAAAAAGGTTGAGTAAAAGCTTCA
>VRUK01000196.1 GCA_019456195.1 Planctomycetota bacterium
TCACCGGCCAGTTCCCTCTTCTCGAGCGTCCCGATGAAATTGCCTATATATTCCTGATTGCCCATATCATTAGTCAGGGTAAAGGTAATATCTTTACCTTTGCGTTTAATTTCCTTTACTTCGCCGATTCCAAAAATGCTGACCCATTGGGCGGTGAGTTCTCCCTCCTTGTCCCTTCCGAAGGTCAGTATCGACTTCGCCTGCCAGTTGTCGAAATCCAGCTTCATGTCCCATTCGCCGAACAATCCCCTGCCCGAGGGCGATGCCAATACTCCCCCGCAAAGAAACACAACGAATACGAGTGATACGAATCCGGAACCTCTCTGAAGTGACTTCATGATTTTGCCTCCAAACAAAAGTGAACTTTAATCAGCCGCTCAACGACACCGCCCAGCCGCTTCTCCAATAGAATATCAGAACTTCTGAGTTTGTCAACCAAAAAAGGACCATATACGCTTGTCATGGGATTATCAATTGAAACGTAGGGGCAACCCCGTGTGGTTGCCCGGATATGCTATATAGCTTGTCATTGCGAGCACCTCACCTGATTCTCAGGATGTACGCAAAAGAAAATGGGCCAACAATATCATTGCGAAGGAGCGAAGCGACTGCGGCAATCTCAACCCTCACAACATGAAAAACCGTTTATTTTCATAGAAGCGAAGCGGCAATCTTCTTTCTTATCATTCCTGCGCAAGCAGGGATCCAGAAATAATCAATAATCATTCATCAATCCGAAGCTTGGGGATGACTTAACGCCGCCTTGACAGTTTAACACTTGGTTAAATTTATGGAAAAGGCGGATAACTGCTCAAATCACGCCTGTTTTAGTTCTTCGAGAGGAGGTTTTGGTTTATCAGCAACAGTCACTAAATTGTTGCAGACTTCATAAACTTTTGCTAATTGCTCTGAGTATCTGCTTATGACACTTTGACCCTCCAGTATTTTACGTATTCCATCAACCTGTTCTAAAGTTATAGTTTGAGTTGTCTTTGCCTGCTCTATTGATTTAGCCGTCGATGTTCCAGAGGATAGGTGGAGTCCTCCTGCGGAAGCGGAAATGGCTCCATTTAACGATTCCGTTAAGGATTCATAATCTTTCAAGGTCGCTTGCTCTCTTGCAGCGATGATATGGAAAAAGAACGTGCTAAATTTTCGCCTGCTGTCAAACGCAAAATTCAGTGCCAGTTGGGTATAGAACTCGGCACGGTTTGACCGTGTCCTTTCATCAATTTGCTTCTCCATGTTTTTCGTATTTCATCGAATTTACCCCTCAAGGCCTCGACCTCTCCCTGAATACTCTCCTGAGTTGCATTCTTAATTTGTTCGATTTCGTCTTTAAGACGCTTTTCAGTTTTATCGAAAGATGACAATTGTTTACGTTGAATGATGAGAGGCATGACTATACCTATTATTGAACCAAGTAAAACGACCATACCAAACAGCATGAGCCAAGCGTTTTGATAAAAAGCATCTACGGCCTCCACTACATCGAGACCGGTAATCACTGGTTCGGCGGCTTGAGCAATAAAATCGAACATGATTTTCTCCTATCCTATATCAATTTCCTACTGCAACACAGACGGTTTCTGCATGTATAATAAGTCACGGTTGCTTCTTCCATTGATGAGTAGAATACGCAAAATGTAGACGGGTGTCAAGCAGTTTAAGACGAACAATTTAACCACACCTTAAATTGTCGCATCAAAACGCGGATCTAATAAAATTATTTGAACAGTCCGGCGACAATCGTTAAAATGATGTAGTAATCTCTATTAAAGTGGAGTAATGAAATGGATCCTAACTCTTTAATACCTGCAAACAATCCATCTTTTTTTGTGGAAAACAAAGACCTGCTCCTTGTTTTGGTCGGTGACTTTTTGGCGGCTCTTCCGGTGCGGCATGCTCAACCTGTTGGAATCATCTTGGAATCGAGATGAGATTATGGTATTATGAGACTTAAAGTTTGCAAGAGTAATTCAGTGAAGCGTATATGGGAAATCCCGGACTAAATGATTACTTTGGCACAGAGGACTGGATGGAATATTGTGTTCCTTCGACACTGGACCATAGACATTACAGGCCTACTGTTAAGAGGCCCGTAAAAGATGTTTTAGTGTATTTAGACGTATAATGAATGGAGTAAGATGTTTAATATTCGACAAGCAGTAATATTAGCGGCCGGGGTTGGAACCCGTCTCAAAGGCATACTAGATGACCGTCCCAAAGGATTCATAAAACTGGGGGAAAGGACGATTATCGAGGAATCGATTGTCAAACTTATTCACGCCAATATAACCGACATTGTGATTGTGACAGGTTATTGTCCGGAGTTCTATGAACGACTTTCAGATAAGTTCGCTGTTGTTCGTACAATCTGGAATCCGGATTTTGCCGGAAGTGGCAGTATGCGATCTTTTTGTGTCGCATCTCCGTACATTAATGGTGATTTTCTGCTTTTAGAATCTGACCTGAGTTATGAGTATGAAGCTCTTAAAACACTCCAGAGTTCCCCTTTGGATAGTTGCATCTTGCTTTCCGGTGAAACCGGATCGGGCGACGAAGTTTACGTTGGCGTTAGCGGTCAGAGAGTCGTTAACATGTCAAAAAAGCGTAGTGATATTACCTGCCTGGGGGGCGAGCTGGTAGGTATCTCTAAGATCTCTCAGGAACTATATAGGAGGATGATCAGTATTTGCCCCAAGAAATGCAAACATAACCGTCAATATCATTACGAAAATTGTCTTACTGACATAAGTGATGACATTGCCATCCATTACCACTATATTGAAGACCTGGCGTGGACGGAGATAGACAACGAAAATCATCTGACGAGAGCCCATGAAAGGATTTATCCGTTAATCAAACAAAGAGACTCCGGAATCACTGTTGCGAAAAAAGGTGATAGATATGTTTTACTCAATACAGGGCATACTGCCACTATCGATACAGTCAAGCAGGTCACGTTCGATAAAGCCATATAAGACTCAGATACACCTGTAATCAGAATAAATGGAACTATCTTCATGAAAGATTCACACTATCAACAATCACATCAGACCGGGATGCTTACGTTTGCCAGTGATCTTCCAAATATCTGTTCGCTTGTAGGGTTGTTATGTGCTGTCCTCGCTATATACTACGCTATTTTGGGCAATTTTCCTGTTGCAATAATTGGAATGATCTGGGCTGTCTTTTTCGACTGGGGTGACGGAATCATTGCCCGCCGGATGAAGGGGCGAACGGATGAATATCGGGCTTTCGGGGGACAGCTTGACTCGTTGATAGATATTGTAAGTTTTGGAATATGCCCCGCTGTTCTTCTCTTGAGCTATGGAAAATTCAGTCCCTGGTTCATACCGGGAGCGTTTGTGATTGTCGCTACCAGTGCAATACGGTTGAGTTATTTCAATGTGTTCGGCCTGATCGATGATTCGACGTACAGGGGATTGTCGCTTGACAACAATGTCATCATTCTTGCTTTTGTCTTTCTGTTTGACGGTATTTTCAGCCAGACGATTTTTTCAGTCATGATTTATACCCTGTGTATGTGCATGGCTGCTTTGAATGTAGCACCCATCCGAACGCCCAAGTTTACCGGAAGGTGGTTTTATGTTCTCACGGGGTATGCCTTGGGATTGACAGCTATCTACGGCTGCATACTGTGGAGCATATCTCAATAAAATTAGACGGGGATATCTGGGGACACCATCAATCCTGTTCGGCCCTGGATTTGCTATCCGACTGACCGGTTTACACGGTGTACAGTATTTCTCGAAGGTCTCTTAT
>VRUK01000197.1 GCA_019456195.1 Planctomycetota bacterium
CTCTTCCGATCTCTAAAGCTCCAGATATCGCCTTTCCACGGACTGTTCGGCTCGGTGTCATTGATTTCATCAATCCGCCAGTAATAGGTCGTGCCCGGAACAAGACCATCCGGAAAAGCGAATCCTGGGAAGCCGGCAACAAAAAAGGTTGCTGTTTGATTACCAATGAATGTACCTTCGGCTCCGGCGTCCACATCATCAAAATTCTCACCCATATACACATCGTGCGAAATCGCGAAATCTCCTGCACCCCAGGCAAGGCTAACCCATGTATCCTCAAGAAGTGTGCCTTCAGATGGGGTTGGGCCAATGGCATACGGCCATGGTTCACCTACTGCTTCCATATCCGTCCTGATTTCGTCTAACGTTAGAATTCGATTATAAAGGGCAACTTCGTCAATAATACCGGAAAAGAATTCTTGCCCCGGAGTTCTCGCGCCAACCATTATAGAGTCATCGAGTTCATCAACAATGGGAGGTGTTTGTCCTTCACCCGCTTTCTCGTCATTGAAGTATAATGCTACTCCACTACCTACGTCATAGGTCAGTGCTACGTGCGTCCAGTCTGTGGTAAGTGGTACGGTAGTAACCAATCGTTGTCCCCACGTCCCGCCTGATCGAGTCCAAACATAAACATTTTGGTCGGCATTGACAATCACAGCCCACATAAGAGTGCCGCCGGCGACCATGTAGTTCCAGGTTGCCGGTTGAGGTTCTTCCCTTTGTACCCAGAACTCCACTGTGAAGGACTCTCTCAACTGCAAGGTCTCATTGATGAGAATCCTGACATAATTTGTTCCATCGAACTCCAGCGCTTTGCCATATTTCCCATCTACCCAAAGAGGATCATTGACGAGTTCTACTTCATTGTCATACGCCGAGAAGTCTTTGGGTTCTCCCGCTCCTTCGTTAAATGGCAGATATAGCACTAACGATGGGTCAGCAGCTTCTGCTGCGCTCGTTAAAACCAGACCCGGCAGCAAAACAAAAGAAAATAAATAAATCAATTTTATAGACATATTAATCCTCCTTAAAAATGAATATAGGTTGCGAATTGAAATGCAATAATGCTCGTTGCCAGGGGCAAAGCTTCCGCTTTAACTTCGCGCCTTAAAGCGTTCATAACAACTCCTCCTCTATCTGTATCTGCAAAACTAAGAAGAATCCGTGATTGAGTGAACCATAATCCGTAAATACCCACATGTGCGGACAGAAGTTTCACTAACATTATTTATACCAAATCAGCCGCTTTCCCGTCAAGGAAAGAATATTTGATGGTCCTATAATTTTTGTTGTTTTTTTTAGAAACTAATTCATTGTGCCCTCTTGGCTGGTTCTGCTCATATCATGTTGTGGGCAAAATTTGCGGCGTAGATTTTGAGATAGTTACGTTTTTGCAGACAGAAATTTCATAAAATAGCCTTCGGACAGTCGATTTACTGTATTTTCATCAAAAAAAAGGTTGCATATTGCATGAGTTCCGGATACAATGACTGATAATAGAGTTTGTTTTAGCTTGCACAAGCCGTGGTAAGACACGATGTTTCATGTAGGAGATAGGTGATTATGTCTGGGATGTTTTATTCATTACAGGAAGCCGCCGAGAAGCTCAATAAGACAGAAGAGGAAATAAAACAGATTGTCCAGGAAGGCAACTTGCGTGAGTTTCGCGATGGCCCTAATTTGCTCTTCAAGGTTGAGGAAGTCGAAGCATTGATGCCCCAAGCATCTGAAGAAGCACTGGAAGCCGTAGAACTGGAACCGGAAGCATTGGGACTGGAAGTCCCGGAGCTTGAAGAATCAGAACCTGAAATTCCGGAGATAGAAGAATTGGAAGCGGAGATTCCGGAAGCCGAAGAATTTGAGCTTGATATTCCGGCCGATGAAAACCCTGAGCTGGAGGCTCTGGAAGCGGAGATGCTGGCACCAGCGGAAGAGGCCTCGGGCACAAGTGAGATTTTGTTGGCGCCGGAAACGGGTGCTCCCGTAGCTCCGAGTGAATTGACAAACGCGGACACGGCTCTGGCAGGTGAAGGAATCAGCGTTCTCGGTGAAAGCGACGGTGATTTTGAGATAACGGATGATACGCTGGCCGAGACTGCAATACCAATGAGTACTACAGGAACAGGGCCTGAAATGCCGTTGGAAGAGATCGAAGGAGATGTAAATCTGGATAGTTTCGGAAGCGGCTCTGGTTTGCTGGACCTTTCACTGCAGGCTGATGACACTTCATTAGGCGGTATTCTTGACGAAATATACACGGATGAGGTCGAAGGCGCCGAACCGGCTTTCGAGGAAGTCGGGGGCGATTCTGCTGCGGTAGTAGCTGCTGAAGCAGGGGAAATGCATGACGAAGAGAAGCCAATGATTCCCCAGGCGGTTCCGGATGTTTCGATGGCAGTATCTCGGCCGTATATGTCAGCGGCACCGGATATGTCAAGTAATACTTTGGGAATGCTGCTGTTTTTACCTTTGCTTGTTATCATATACACCGCGGTCGTGGCTGTCTCAGGCCAGCGGGGTGTGATGCCTTCTATTCTTTCGGGCATACAGGCTTTCATCTGGTTTATTATGGGTGGGGCCGCTGTGGTGGCCTTGCTGGTTGCCGGTGTGGCTTTTATGACCGGGGGCGACGGTTCTGCTAAGGTTAAAAAAGTAAAGAAGCCCAAAGCTAAGAAAATGCCGAAAGCCAAAAAAGAGAAGAAGCCCAAGAAAGAGAAACCACCTAAAGCTCCGAAGCCTAAAAAAGAAAAGAAGAAGAAGAAGAAAAAATAGTAAATCTTCACTTCAAACGGGCGCATATTCTTAAAATATAGCTGACGGAGAGTTTCTGCGCATTTATTTTTGCCTAAATGGGGACCCCCAAAAGAAATTGGGTTTGAATTGGGTTTGTTTTGGCTTTAATTGGCTTTGTTTTGGGTTAAATTGGGTTTGAATTGGCTTTGAATTGGGTTTGTTTGTCTGAATAACCAAATGTCCAAATTTTCGTATCTCATTGTTACAGAAGTATTTATGCTGATTTTGGCCTACTTGACATTGGGTTTGTTTTGCATAAAAAGGGTGTATCTGGAAATATGTTATAATTGATAGAGTGCCTAAAGTGACTAAAGTGAGCTAAAGTTTGGTATCTCATATCTCAGATTTCATATTGTGGGCTTAGGCCCCCTGTTATATGCCAAGGGAGCTCTTCTCGGGGGTAAACTCAGGGAGTAAAAAAAGACTCCCTCTATAATTAGACGAGTGTGCAGTTTTGAGCCGAAAAAACAGCCATTTTTTGTGGCTCTTTGTTCGTAAGTCTTTTTAAGAAAAGGAGATAAAAATTTTTGAAATATTTTATTTTTGTTTTTGAGAGTGAGCGTTTTTGACTGAAAAATACTCGATTTTGGATGTTTTTTGTTAGTTATTTGTGCTTAGCTCCCCTGTTGCGAGTCAGGTAAGTAGTTCCCGGGGACAAGCTAAAGACAGGCCAGCAAGAGCATCATACAGTGACGCAGGCACGAAGTGCCGGAGTGATTGAAATTAGTGCGAACCGCAGGCAGCGCATTAAAGGAGATTTTGGTGAAAAAGTGGTTGATTTTGTTGATTTTTGGTGGTAATTTTAGTTTTTTGAGAGAGATTTGTAGAAAAACCGGGATTCTTTAGGAAATGGCAGAATAGTTATTGATTTGGATAAAATACCTTTTGTCGTGAGTTTTGGAACTCAGGC
>VRUK01000198.1 GCA_019456195.1 Planctomycetota bacterium
TGGCGGCGGCGGCGGTGGTTTTGGCGGCGGTGGTCTTGGCGGCGGCGGCGGTTTTGGCGGCGGCGGCCAGGGCGGCTATCAACAGGCACTGAGCCTGGTGCAGCTTATTCAGGAGACCATTGAGCCGGATAGCTGGTATGACCTTAGTGACACGGGAGAGGGAACAATAATGACTTACCCGCTTCAGTCGCCACAGAAACTTGCCGTGATGCAGACCCACGAAGTTCATGTGGAAATAGAAAAGCTATTGAATGCGATGCGTAAATCGCTTGGAAATCAGGTTTCTGTCGAGGCGGTATTCTTAGTGGTAAGCGAGAATTACCTTCAAGATGTCGGGCTGGATGTAGATTTTGCGCTTAACCTTGGCAGTAAATGGGGTCAGCTTAGTTTCGAACAAGGCTCTGCAGATGCTACGGCAGCGGATACATCAACAAAGGTAGGAGGCAGCCTTGGCGGTATTGCAGCATCAGCTACGATTGGGGGAGGTTATGGTTCGATACTTGACGATTTGCAGGTTTCGTTCCTTCTGCGAGCTGTTCAGGCCCATACGGACTCCAAGGCTTTAGTTGCTCCGAAAAGTACGGTATTGAGCGGAGAGTCTTCAGCATTCTCTGTTCAGGACTTAGTTTCGTATGCACTTCCGCCTAATACTCAAACCAACGTAACGGGGACCGGTGTTGGTACCGCTACTACGCAACAGGGTGCACAACAACAGATAGGTGCTATATCAATTGGTAGTATGCTCAGTATTACTCCGGTTATTTCTCATGATAAGAAGTACGTATTGCTGAATATAGTTACTACCCTGACGGACCTGCTCAGATTGAGAACGCATAAGGTTGAACAGGTCGTAACAACAGGCACGACAGCGTCAACCCAGGAATACGAAGTAACTGTTCCCGAGACGGAAACATCGAGTGTCATGACTCGCGTGAGCATACCGGACGGCGGGACATTGCTGTTAGGCGGCCAGAAAATAACATCAGAAATTGAAAAGGAATCGGGTGTCCCGATATTGAGCAAGATACCTCTTATTGGCAGACTGTTTAGTAACCGCAGCATAATAAAAGACCATAAGATACTGCTGATATTAGTAAAACCAGTCATCATGCTGCAGGAGGAAGGTGAAGCTCAAGCCATTGCCGGAATGGAAAGCAGATTTTAACCTTTGTAGTAGTTGTATGGCCTGCTCCATAACATTTTTGGCTTGTGGAGTATCTTACTGAAAAGAACGTTACATTTAGCATAAACAGCGGCACTTAATTACTGCCTTAGCTGATTAATTATCCAAAGTACTTACAGTTTAAGGAATGATAAACGAAAGTTTAGAAGCGGAATAATGAAGCAGCAAATTTTGATTATCGCATTGATTTTGTTGTCCATAGCAGGTTTTGCATGGGCAGAAAATATACCGGGTTTAGGGTTTGATTACTCATCTGGAAATGATTCCGCGGCTTATAAGCAGGGGGAACTGATTGTTCGTTTTGCAGACGTGGATGCTTTTTCCCAGTTGTCGGAGGGTCCTCTGTTAATGGGGCCGTTGACAACACAGGCGGTCAAAGGAGCACTTTCAGATTTTATCCTTACCGGGTCCGAGATAGAAAAAGAATATGGTGAGGTTTCGCCTGGCCTTGCAGTTGTAAGGCTGCCTGATGGCACGACGGTTACGGAGGCCTTTGTCCTGTTCAATCAATCGGCCAACGTTTTGTACGCCGAGCCGAACTATAAGTATAAATTGTTTGCCGTTCCCAACGATCCTATGTTTTCTGACTTGTGGGGTTTTGATAACACCGGCCAAACCGGTGGAACTGAAGATGCCGACGTTGACGCACCTGAAGCATGGGACTTTGAGACGGGCGATCCGGAGATAATCATAGCCGTTGCCGATACAGGAATTGACTATACTCATCCTGACCTGGCAGATAATATGTGGGTTAACGATGCAGAGCTGCGCGGTGCCCCGGATGTTGACGATGATAATAATGGCTATATAGACGATATTTATGGTTATGATTTTGCCGGCGCCGTCGCAGGAGATCCTGATGATGCCGATAGTGACCCCATTGATAATCATTTTCACGGTACTCATGTAGCCGGGGTCGCCGGCGCAGTTGGTAATAATGGTAAAGGCGTTGTGGGCATTTGTTGGAATGTCAAATTGATGTCATTGAAAGTGTTCTCTGATGATTATCGCGTAGAGCCAGAGGTTTTTTCCAGTGAAGCGGTTGAAGCTATTCAATATGCCATTGATAATGGCGCCAAGATTATCAACGCCTCGTGGGGAGGTGATTTTTTCTCGCAGTCTCTTTATGATGCCATCAAAGAAGCCGGAGATGCTGGAGTTCTTTTCGTAACTGCGGCAGGTAACGATTTTGGCAGCGATAATGACGAGATTCCTGTCTATCCTGCAAGTTTTGACCTAGATAATATTATTACAGTAATGGCATCGGATCCCAATGACGAGAGGTCGGGTTTCTCCAATTATGGAGCAACATCGGTTGATATAGCCGAGCCGGGCACGGAAATCCTGAGTACATCTCCAACGACTCAAAATTTTGCGATGCTCGTTTTTGGTGTCCCGACGAATTACGCAACCTTAAGCGGAACATCGTTGTCAGCTCCTTACGCATCTGGCGCCTGTGCACTGATTTGGTCCCAGTACCCGACACTGGCACACAGCACTGTAAAGGGCATTCTGCTGAAAGCTGTTGATCCGATATTCACGTCACCCCGGCTTAATCTTTCTGGCGGACGTATTAATTTGCATAAGGTATTAACATTAGTTCCCCAGGGAAAGGCAGGAAAAGTTCTCAACAGCAAAGATGATCCGGCGGATTCTGCCAATCTTTATCCCACCATCCAGGACGCTATAGACGATGCCAATGACGGTGACGTGCTGATTGCAGAGTCCAATTCGCTGTTTCTGGAGATTATTGATTTTAAGGGCAAGGCGATAACGCTTCGCAGCGGTGATATTACAAATCCTGACGATCCGAACATCAGTCCTGAAGACACATTGATTTTAGGCATATTAAATGAGGATTCTGTAGTAACGTTCCAGAATAATGAAGGCGCTGATACTGTTATCCAGGGATTTACTATCAGTTGGGGCAGTGCCGATTACGGCGGTGGCATTAGGTGCTTCAGAGCATCACCGACAATTACCGACTGTATTATAAGCAATAATTTCGCGAATTTTTATGGCGCCGGTATCGATTGCGCTGAGAGTTCACCGACAATCAAAAACTGTACGATTATCGACAACCGAACCGCATCAATCACCGGTATAGGCGGCGGAGTGAATTGTGAGCAGTCATCACCGACAATTACCGACTGTATTATAAGCAATAATTTCGCTAATAACGTTGGTGGCGGTATCGCGTGCTATGACTCGAATCCAGCTATCATAAATTGTGTAATAGGAAACAATTCGGCAATTCATAAGGGCGGCGGAATCGATTTGGAATATTCATCGCCGACGATTACAAATTGTACTATTGTCGTTGACGACCCGAATGCTCCTAAAGACGGCGGCATCTTTGCCCTTCATGATTCTTCGCCGGTAATTACCAACAGTATCCTTTGGGGTAACGGTGACGATTTGTACAACTGTTCGGCTACCTACTCCGACATTGAGGATAATA
>VRUK01000199.1 GCA_019456195.1 Planctomycetota bacterium
CCAAAATCCAGTGAGAGAGTATAACATCTCACCATAATTTTGGCGACTCAGTTGCACTTATGAGTTGAATCCGCCTAACTTTGCACTGCGTGCGCGAATGTAACCCGGTAAAGGTCATCTTTACCTTTAGGCCGGCGTTTTAAAAGGTATTTACCTTGTTCGGATACTATCGCCATTTTCGGCGCACGTTTATTACCACCGGACAAGGGCTTGACCTGAAGGATTATGCCGATGTCGTAATAGCTGAGGACACAAGCAAGTTCCTCCGACGAAAAATGTGAACCGCCTCGAGGCATAAGCTATTTTATTATTGCCCCCGTTCACTTACCTTCATAGACATAGCTGACAGCTTGCGGGAATGGCAATATTAATGATTATTGACTCCGCCGTAAGCGAACCCTGCCGCCCGCTTTCACGAAAACAGGCAGGAGTGCCCCCGGCGACTCTGATATTATTTAAGCCACAGAATAAGAATAATCACAAAGAACACGACCGTTACTATGCTTAAAATCAATATCGCCGTACGGTACTGGGCAACGGCCTCTTCTCTGTAAACTTCTTCTTGTTCAACAACATCCCCGTTTTCCAACTGCTGGAGCATTGAAACATCAATTCTTTTATGCGCCTGAAGGGGGGTCTGCCCCTCACGAAGCGCATTTAAATCGACCAGCAGTTCTTCAATGTTGTTATAGCGGTTTTCTTTTTTCTTCGCCATCATAATTTCAATGACTTCGGAAACCCCCGCCGAAAGTAACGTATTTATATGGTCGGGTGGGATTAGTTTTTCCTTGAGGTGTTTTCGCATAACATCTGCGGAATCCTCTGCCATAAACGGCACACGGCCGGTCAACATGTGGTAGAGTGTCGCTCCCAGTCCATAGATGTCGGCCCTGCCGTCGATGTCTATCTTGCCGCGAATCTGTTCAGGTGCGATGTAATAAGGCGTCCCGTAAGCCTTGCCTTGCTCGCTTTGTGCCGCTTCGATATCTGTCGTCGCCCGGGCCAAACCCATATCGGCAAGCTTGATTGTCCCGCTGTTGTTTATCATTATATTCTTAGGCTTGACGTCACGGTGGATAAGACTGAGGGCATGAGCGTGACCAAGGGCGTTGGCGACCTGAATGATCATGTCTAATGCTTCGGTTTCTTCGAAAACCTTTCCGGCCGACAAATCGTCCGCTATAGTCTTACCTTCCACGTACTCCATAACGAAATAGTGATAGCCGCCCGCCTCGCCGACGTCAATGGCCTGGACGATATTGGGATGGTTAAGCTTCCCCGCGGCCTGGCCTTCTTTATAAAAACGTTCGACGTACTCGGGATTTTCAGTGAAGCGCTTCGGCAGAATTTTTATCGCAACCATCCGATTCAGACTCAATTGCCTCGCCTTGTAAACGACAGCCATCGCACCGGCCCCGAGCTTGCCCACTATCTTATAGCCGGGAATCTGATGTGCCGCGGCCTTACTCTCCTTTATACCTGTCCCTAACCGCTCCGCCTGGGATTCCGTAATATACCCTAATTCGACCATGAGGTCTTTGAGGATTGCCGGATTGGCAGCGCTGCGGGTTTTTAGCTCCTCAAGCGATTGCTGCAGCTCCTTATCGGTGCACAGTCCCTGCTCTATCGCCATTTTGCCAAATACAGTATCGTAATTTGTTTCACTTTTCATTAATATAGCCTGAGTAAGCCGGTAAGCGCACTGCGATGGTGCCAATCCATTGGCCCTACTATATACTTCCGATAACATACCAAGTAGCGCTAATTATCGACTTATAAGATGCATTGTCAAAGAAAATTTGCCCTATCTTCCAAAAAAAAGAAACAGCATTCCGACTAAAATCGACCTTTTACACCCCCGAGTTTAACAGTTTTACACGTGCTTTACTGGGAGATTTTTTCCTTGGGTTAGATTATTGGACAGCCGCCGGAAATATCAGAAAATCTACGCCCTTTTCCGTTCATACAAATATTTCTGAAAATCAAAAAAGGTATTTCGTATATTTTCTACACCCCCAAGCATTTCAGAGGCGTCTTGGATGGCGTGGTATTTCAGTGTAAGAAGGTCAGGCAGTTTCTCCTCGTCAAGCTCCTCCACGCCGGTTTCAATATATTTGGACAGAACAAATTCCAGAAACTCTTTCTGTTTATTGTTCAACAAGGCAAATATGTTTGACTGCGCATCTGCTACACGTGCTTCTCTGGTGATCGGCTTCACCGCAAAAGCAACATATTCGAGTACATCGAACAGATCGCTTTTCTCAGCGTCTATAAGCTTTTGCAAAGTTGCCAGCTCATCCTTGCCATATCCGGCATCAGCGAGTTTGTTAAGCAATGCCTTGCGAGTCATTGGATACGACCAGATTTTGCGAAGTTCATCTTCGCTCTTAAAAAACTCAGGCAATGCGCCAAACAGACTCTGCAAAAACTCTTCTACTGAAATCGGCTTACCGTCCGCACCCCAAAATGAAGTCGAAATCATATACTGAATCTCACGCTCCTTGCCGTCGCGCAGCCTGATCTTCAGTTTTTTCTTTGGTTCATCTGGCGGTTCCCTCGGCTCTTTCGGTTCCTTTGGCTCTCTTGGTTCTTTATCAGTTGTTTCATCTATCGGCTCGCCGTCCCATTCCGGGTCGGCAAAATGATGGTACGCATCAACAAAGTCATAGATGGTGAAATATTCCTTGCCGTCAAAGAGCCTTGTACCTCGACCGATAATCTGCTTGAACTCAATCATTGAGTTGACCGGACGCATCAGCACGATATTTCGGATATTGCGGGCATCAACGCCGGTGGACAGCTTTTGCGAGGTAGTCAAAATCGTCGGGATCGTCTTTTCGTTATCCTGAAACTCGCGCAAATACTGCTCGCCCAGCGCTGCGTCGTTGGCGGTGACGCGAACACAATAATTTGGCTCGTTTGATTTTTTGTACTGATTTATCAAATCCCGCACAGCCGCGGCATGATTCTGGGTGGCGCAGAAAACAATGGCTTTTTCGTTCTGATTGACTTCATCCAGAAGAATCTGTACCCGTTTGGCTTCGCGCTCTTTGATCTCGATAATTCGATTGAAGTCGGCTTCTTCATAAATTCTGCCTTCTTCAACTTCGCCTTCGATGATTTTATCATCCGAGACATAGACATAATTATCGATAGTGGTCTTGACCCGTCTCACTTTGAACGGCGTCAAAAAGCCGTCGTTGATACCCTCCTTGAGCGAGTAGATATACACCGGCTCGCCGAAATAGCGGTAGGTATCCGCATTGTCCCTGCGCTTTGGCGTTGCGGTCAGGCCAAGCTGAACAGCCGGCGAAAAATACTCCATAATACCGCGCCAGTTCCCTTCGTCATTCGCGCCGCCACGGTGGCATTCGTCGATAATAATAAAATCAAAATAATCCGACGGATATTCGCCAAAGTATGGCATGTTCTCCGGGCCGCTCATAAATGTCTGGAAAATGGTAAAGAAAATACTGCCGTTCGTTGGAACACGGTCGTGTCTCAATCCTGTTCGGCACAAGGATTGCGGTGTTCTTTATGGTGGGAGAATTGCCCAATATTATTTTTCACAGATCACC
>VRUK01000200.1 GCA_019456195.1 Planctomycetota bacterium
TCTCACCCTCTCCGGCGGAGAGGCCCAGCGGGTAAAACTCTCGGCAGAACTTGGCAAGGCCGCAACGGGCCATACCCTGTACTTACTCGACGAGCCGACTACCGGCCTGCACTTCGCCGATATTCATAACCTCCTGAACGTCCTGCAGCGCCTGTGTGATATGGGCAATACCGTAGTGGTCATCGAGCACAACCTTGACGTGATTAAGATTGCAGACTACATAATCGACCTCGGCCCCGAAGGCGGAGACGCCGGCGGTACAGTCGTTACCGCGGGAGCACCCGAAGAAATCATAAAAAACAAAAAAAGCTACACCGCAAAATTCCTAAAAGAAAAACTTGTTAATACCGGATGAAATACAAGTGGTGCTAAAAATCATACTCTAATTGGTTAATTTGCTTGCAAAAAGTCTTGTATATTGTTATTTTAGAAGTGAAAAGAGCGACAAGACAGAAAAAGGCTTACTATAATGAAAGAGCTATTCACCATAGGGCACTCAAATCACTCGCTCGAACATTTCATCAAGTTGCTTTTGACACATCGGCTTTCCACCATAGCCGACGTCCGATCCAGTCCCTACAGCAAATACTCGCCCCATTTCAATAAGGACGTGCTATGTAACGTCTTGAGAAATGTCGACATTGACTACACATTCCTGGGCAGGGAATTAGGCGCACAACGATCTGAAGATGATTGCTACATCGACGGCCAGGCAAAGTACGACCGAATCGCCCTTATGCCAACCTTCCAGCGTGGCTTAGAGACAGTCCTTCAGGGAATTGAACTTTATAGAATTGCCCTCATGTGTGCGGAATCCGATCCCATAACATGCCACAGAACGATACTAATATGCCGCGAATTGAAAAAGATCTGTCCAGACTTGAAGATAACTCACATCTTAGGAGACGGCACAGAAGAACCACAGGAGGCCTCAGAGAAAAAGCTCATTAACCTTCACAAACTTCAACCTGAGCTCTTTGGAGACCTGACCTCAACATCCGGCCTCATTGAGAAAGCGTACGATTTACAAGCCGAAAAAATAGCATATAAAAAGGTGCCCATAGAAGCATGAAACTCTTCACTATTGGCTTTACAAAGAAGTCTGCTGAAGAATTCTTTACGCACTTGCAGAACGCTGGTGTGCGTCGTATCGTTGACATAAGACTCAATAACACTTCCCAGCTTGCCGGATTCGCAAAAGCACGAGACCTAAAATACTTCCTCCATGCTATAGCTGAAATTGACTATGTACACATCCCGGATTTCGCACCGACACAGGACATCCTTGATGACTTCAAGAAAAAGAAAGGCTCCTGGGCTGAATATGAAAACAATTTTAAAAACTTGATGGTAAATCGCGGGATCGTCGAAACAGCAGCCACTGTACTTCGCGAAAACGACTGTCTTCTGTGCAGTGAACATACCACGGAGTATTGCCACCGCCGACTCGTAGCAGAACACCTTCAGGAGCAGCTTGGCAATATTGAGGTGGTTCACCTATGACCATGAAGCGCATAGTTGTGCTGGCCAATTCATGGAAGCACCACGATTGGTGTCTCGCAGGCATTGAACTCGATACGGGAAAGTGGATCCGGCCGGTAACCGACCTGGATGACGGCCGCATTCCTAAAACGTCTATGAAACTTAGCGGTCATTTCCCGAAACTACTCGATGTATTAGAAATTCCGCTGGATTCAACTGGGCCGGATTTTGGCTTTGAGAGTGAGAACAGAACCATCTTGCCGGGGCGATGGTATCTACGAGGCAAGATGACACCCAAAGATATGGATAAGTATGCACAACGAACACGCTATGTTCTTCATAATCGCAAAAAATATGTAACAACAAGAGAACTCCAACAAAAAACGTTCGCAAAGCGTGCGACTTTGCAATTGATCCACATTGACAACTTCATAGTCCGAGACGCCCGTAGGAATATCACGGATAAACACAATTGGAAAGGAACAATCTTATCAGACGGCCGGAAACTCGAAGTTAAAATTACAGATCCTGTTTGCTCCAAAAAGCTGAATAGTGGCTATAAACCATCTCCATCTTGCCTTCTAACTATGAGCCTAAGCATGCCTCACAAACCATCTGACTGGGATGAGGATGAAGAGCCAGTATGCTGGAAACTGATTGCCGGAGTGATTGAGCTTCAAAAAATATGACCTGCGAACAACCGGCCCCGAGGGTGGAGATGCCGGTGGAACAGTCGTCACCGCAGGCGCACCAGAAGAAATAGAATACCAGTAGAATACTAGGAACAGCGGGGCTGTTGAAAATATCACGCTTCGGGTGCTTTCAGATGGTGGTCGTGATTATCCTTTCAAATTAGAATGTAAGCCTCCTCAAGATAAGACAGATTAATAACCCCTTACAATCTCAATCACATTGACGGCTTTCGGCGAAAATCTTTTTTCGCCATCAGATGATCTTAGAGTGCCTCACAAAATGAATCGTAGCACCGAAAACGAGCATTTTCGTCTTGGCTTTAAAAGACGAAGCAGGCCATCCGAGGATAGTCGAGGCAGCCTGACACCGTCCGGAAACGAAATAAGCCGTTTGTCCGTCAAGGGATTCCTTATGTCGAATGCCCAGTCTTGTTGTTAGGTACTCTCAGAACAGGAAAATTGAAAGCGATGACTTTTTAATGGATTAGCTCTAACTCTTTACCTAAGTATCTTAGGCATTATTTTGAACAGAATAATTATAAGTGCAGATCTTTTTTGACAGGTTGTTGCTCACTCAATACCTAAGTATCTTAGGTATTAACGCATAGTACTGAGATTATCAGAAAAAATCATGTCTTTTGGCTCAATAAAGGAAATAGGGCTTCTTATAGCAAACCGGATCGAATGACTCACTTTTTCAAAATACATGAACAAGCTGATTAGCTTTACCTAAGTATCTTAGGTATTATTCAGAACAGGAAAATTGGAAGCGATGATTGTTTGTTGGATTGGTGTCGACACGTTGCCTGGAAGCGGTTTCAAAACTGCTTTCGTCGCGAGAACGAGCGAAATTTCCTCTCGCAAGGCGGAGGTTCGAAATCGCCGCAGGTGTAGCCAAAGCTACATCGAGGACGAATTTTGTGCCGACAACGACGCGAGAGGGAATTGCAGCCGTTCGTAGCGGAAATTGAGTTTTGAAACAGCTTCTAAGTATCTTAGGCATTATTTTGAACATGGAAAAATTAAAAGTGCCGATCTTTTTTGACAGGTTGTTGCTCACACAATACCTAAGCATGTTAGGCAATAACGCATAGTATAAGATTATCAGGAAAAATCTTTTTTTAGCTCAATGATGAGGTATATATTGCGCAAGCTACGCTAACTTTAACCAAAAAAGGAAAAGAGCTTCTTATAGCAAACCGGATCGAATGACTCGCTTTTTCAAAAAACATGAACAAGCTGATTAGCTTTACCTAAGTATGTTATGTATTAGGCGGATTCAACTCATAAGTGCAACTGAGTCGCCAAAATTATGGTGAGATGTTATACTCTCTCACTGGATTTTG
>VRUK01000201.1 GCA_019456195.1 Planctomycetota bacterium
GTGCCAGCCTGCCAGTATGCATAAGTTCCTAATCGAGCCACCCCATCAAAAGTTGGCGTGTGGACATTTGAGCTTTGGACCATAGCTCCGCTTGCTGCCGACCAGGCCATGGGGCCGCCTTGAGTGCCCTGATCTACAAGTGACCAGCCATCATAATTGCTATCGTTAAAGTCTTCTGACAGAAGAAGAGCTCGTTGATTACCAAATGCAAGACCGGGATCATTGGACTCAGTGATATTATCACCGCTTTGGATAGTTATAAGAGAAGGATCAAATGTGGTCTGTATCCAGCCTGCCTGAAGTACCTCACGTACCCAATAGTCACCGACGCCAACGTTCAGGAACGAATAATCACCGCCAGATGAGGTTACCGTAGTAGCTGAAGGCGTGGTCTCATTGAAAATACCATCGCCGTCGTCTAAATACAACTCGATGGCCCAGTTCGCAAGTCCCGGCTCACTATCATCTGTGCCGTTGCCGTTGATGTCTTCGAACTTGTAACCGCTGATATTTCCACCCGGTGGGTTATACAGAAGCGTCATACCAGGATTGTTCGCCAGAATCTGAGGAATGTAAATATTATACGCATCCCCATTCAGTGGATTATCATATAAATCAAGGGTGTTGAAATTCATTAATCCGGATAGCGGACTGATATCACTAATCTGATTGCTTGTTAAATACAGATTTACGAGATTCGTTAATCCAGATAGCACACTGATATCACTTAGCTGAGTTTCACTCAAATTTAGTACTGCTATATTTGTCAGTACGGATAATGGGCTTATATCGCTAAGTTGATTATCATCAAGATATAAACGCATCAGATTCGTTAGCCCTGATAGTGGGCTTATATCGCTAAGCTGATTGTCGTCCAAAGTCAAATATTTTAGATTCGTCATTCCCGATAATGGGCTGATATCACTAAGTTGATTACCACCTAATTGCAGATTTGTTAACTTGGTCAATCCCGGTAGTATATTTAAATCGACATCGCTGATTTGAGTATAATCCAGCCCCAAATGAATCAGGTTCGTCAGGCCGGATAGAACTGATATATCGTTGATTTGGTTGCTGCCTAGATATAAATATTTCAAATTTATCCGTCCGGCTAACCCAGAAATATCGATAATCTGATTGTCGTGTATGTCCAGAATAGTAAGATTCGTCAGACCCGATAGCGGGCTGATATCGCTTATCTGATTTTCATATAACCACAGCTGAGTCAAATTTGTCAATCCAGATAGTGGGCTTATATCGCTGAGCTGATTGCTTATCAAATACAGATTTACGAGATTCGTTAATCCAGATAGCACACTTATATCACTAAGCTGATTTTCTTTCAAATTTAGTACTGCTAGATTTGTCAGTCCGGATAATGGCGATATATTGCTAATCTGGTTGTAACCTAGATAAAGATGCCACAAATTCGTTAGCCCGGCTAACTCAGAAATATCGACGATTTGATTGTGTTCCAAATCAAGACGATCTATGTTTGTTAGTCCAGCTAATATAGATATATCACTAATCTGGTTTTGAGCTAGATATAAAGACGTCAGATTTGTTAATCCGGCTAAAGAAGATATATCACTGATTTGATTATATTCCAAATTAAGACGATCTAGATTTGTTAATCCAGCTAATGCAGATATATCACTAACCTGATTACTGTACAAATGCAAATCAATCAAATTTGTCAGTCCAGCCAACACAGATATATCACTAATCTGGTTTCTATATAAATCCAACCCCGTCAGATTCATAAGTCCCGAGAGCGGGCTGATATCGCTAATAACGTTGTCATTGAATTCCAAGTTGATAAGATTTGTCAATCCAGATACTGGGCTGATATCACTTATCTGATTGTAGTCCAAATGCAGATCCGTCAGATTAATTCCATACTCTATACCCATTAGATCAGTGATACTTCCACTCTGGGCATTCAGGTATGTTAAGCCAAGCATATCAACAGCTGTAGGATTGGATACACCAAGCTCAGCTTCCACTGCAGCCTCAAGATTGGAATCGGCAAAGTACACTGATTGATCGGCATCATACAAAAGGGTAATACCTGGATTATTTGCCAGAATCTGAGGAATGTGGGTAATATATGCATCTCCATTCAGTGGATTAGCAGTCAAATCGAGATGAGTAAAATTCGTCAGTCCAGATATTGGGCTTATATCGCTAATCTGATTGAAGTTAAGACTCAAATACTCCAAGCTTGTGAGTCCGGAAAGAGGTGATACATCACTGATCTGATTACTAATGAGACGCAGCTCCCGCAGGCTAACAAGTCCGGAAAGCGGTGATAGGTCGCTGATCTGGTTGAGAGCTATATGCAGCACTGACAGATTTGTCAGTCCCGATAGTGGACTTATATTGCTTATCTGATTTTGGAACAAATGCAAATCCGTCAGATTTGTAAGTCCGACTAATGGAGATATATCACTAATTTGGTTGTTATCCAGATACAAAAACGTCAGATTTGTCAGAACGGCCAAGACGGATATGTCACTGATTTGATTGTGATGCAAAGACAGCAATTCCAGATTTGTCAAGCTGGCTAACGAAGATATATCGCTGATTTGGTTTGTACCCACCCACAGCCAATCCAGATTTGTCAGACCGGATAACGCAGATAGGTTGCTGATTTGGTTGCCGTACAGACGTAGTTCCTTCAAATTTGTCAGTCCGGCTAATGCAGATATATCGCTTATCTGATTGTTGTATAAATATAGGCTCGTTAGATTAAATCCATATTCGAGACCCGTTAGATCTGTAATACCCATACCCGAGGCATTCAGAACGTTTAGGCCAAGCATAGCTGCAGCCGTAGGATCGGACACACCAAGCTGGGCTTCCACAGCGGCCTTTAGATTGAGATCGGCAAAGTAAACAACTGGATTGCCTGTGATCGTTATAGTTACAGTATCGGAATCTGTTGCCCCGTCGTCATCGGTAACCGTAAGTGTAATTGTATGCACGTTAACATTTAAATCAACTTGAACTGTTGGATTTGAACCATTGTAAAGTGTAGTTGAGCCTTCAGTCCATAAATAATTTTGAATGGTACCGTCCGAGTCGGTAGAACCAGATCCATCCAAGGTGACCTGTTCGATATCATCATCGTCGGTGTCGACAGTGGTTTGGTCCGAACCAGCGTTGGCAACAGGTGCCTGATTGGCTCCGGACAAACCTTCAACTAAAATATCATCGAAGTAACTGCCAGTATTACCCCAACTGTACAACGCTATTGTCCCCGATGAAAAGGTGTTATCATTGACTGAGAACACCGGGCTGCCGTCTATAGAGACCTG
>VRUK01000022.1:0-18299 GCA_019456195.1 Planctomycetota bacterium
TGCCGCCAGATAACGAGCATAGAGCAATCGCCTCTGTGCTGTGGTCGAATTTGGACCGAGTAAACTGTCATACACTTTATCTGTTAAGCATGTTGTCGTACCATCACGATTAAGCCACAACCAGGCATACTCATTGATTATAATCGGAAGCTTAAAATCTTTCTGGGCATCTCTCACATGGGGCCTGCCGGAGGTATTGGCCAAATCTGACAAATGAAAAGCCTTTCTACCCCATTGAACACTGCTGAAAAGATATGGATGAGATTCAAGATAGTCAGTGCCGCTCTCAGGTGCCGCCCAGCCGTTATCCCACGGCCGATTAGACAAATCCAGATGCCGAACTGCGCTCAGAGCTTTTCCCGTCTCTTCGGTAACGCTCTCATTCTGAGCGTCCCAGATAACCACGCACGCATGGTTCCACCGCTCACGCATCCACTCGGTATATTCTGGAATTATCTTTTCGCTTTTCGGATTTTCCGGCGCTTTACTGAGCAGCCAGATGGGAAATTCATCCTGAATCAAAAATCCCTCCTCGTCGGCGATTTCATACCAAATCTCCGGCGGAAAACCGATACAGTAACGAATCGAATTCCAGTGCATACTCTTGAACTTGCGATGAAGCCGGCGGACCCAATCTTTCCGCCAGGGTTTGTCACCCCGCTCTGCATCCTCAAGGAAACGATATGCGCATACATTCGTCCCGCGCATAATATATGGTTTGCCGTTCAAAACAGCCCGGCCGCTTTCTTTATCAAACCGAAACGACCGCATCCCGAAACGAACCCGAACACAATCTTCACCCGTACTCAGCTTCAATTCATATAGAAAAGGATTCTCAGGAGTCCATAGCTCGCAGTTTTCTATTGGGATACTGGTGTTAAGCTTCGTCGTCCCATACGAAAAAGCAATACCACTGCTTTCTACTGTACCAACGAGCCTGCCTGTACTTACTTCTGTTACTTCGTATGAGACTGAACCATATCCCGATCCGGCGGGCCCTTGCACTTCCGTCACAACCCGGACCTTGTTTTGAGAAATATCCGGAACGGTTTGCACGTTTACGATATAGGGCTTGCCTGTCAGAATCAGCTCAACCGAATCATATATGCCGGGAATATACAAATACTTTTCAAAGTCCCAGCCTCCCGGCATACCTTCAGGTAAACTCTCACGATTAGCTCCCACCCGCACGATGAGTTCATTTTCTCCGCCTGAATCCTTAAGAAATTTCTTCACATCCAGCAGAGCCGGCGTAAAACACGGCAGATGCTCACCCGCCAGCTCACCGTTAAGAAACACCTTCGTTCCATACTTTGCCTTGTGAATCTTTAATATTGCAACATCAGGAATCTTTCCTTTGACAGTAAATGTACGCCGATACCAAAACGCCTGGCGCTCTTCGCTTTTTTTCCCGACCTCCTCGAAAGCGGGCCTGGCCATATCGACAAGCCCCGGCACCGGCACTTTATGTCGGAAGCCCTCTGGCATTGAATCCATCGAGCCCTGTGCTATCTCCCATGTGCCATCCAAATTGATGATGTGTCTCGGACCGGAATCTTTAGTATTGGTTTTACTTTCGCCGAAACAGCCGCCCCATACAAATAACGATATCACAAAAAGAATTCGCAACAATCGTCTAAGCATTTTAGATTCCTTTCTCTTATATTATGCTGCTTTTATTTTGTTACTTTTCTACCCAGCGCCCCGAACATCGCCAATACGTTTTCGACCGGCGTATTGCACTGAATATTGTGGATAGTGCTGAATACGAAACCCTTTTTGGCATTGAATATCTCGATCCGTTCGGCAACCTGCCGGCGTACCTGCTCAGGCTCGCCGAATGGCAGCACCTGTTGAGTATCCACGCCGCCGCCCCAGAAAATTATCCTTCCGCCGTATTTCTCCACCAATAGCTTTGGATCCATACCCTGAGCAGAAGTCTGGATGGGATTTAGAATATCAAAGCCCGCCTCTATGAATCCCTCTATCAAAGGTTCACAACCTCCGCAGCAGTGTTTCATTGTCTTCCATTTAGTGTGGGTGTGAATCCAGTCGTTAAGCTTCCTGCTGAACGGCAGATAAAGCTCTTTATAAGTATCCGGGCCGCAGAACAACGTATTCTGCGCAGCTAAGTCTGTCCCGTCCAGCCATACGGCATGTATCCTGTCGCCCACGGCCTGGTAAATCCCTTCGAGATTCTTGATGGCAATTTCCGTCTGCCCGGCAAAAACATCTTTAATATATTCTCTGCGCGAAATTGTGCTGATATACCATTCTTCGATATCGCGAATTCCTTTCGGATGTTTCATAAAAGCCGCCGGCACCAGTGCTATATCCCCGAAAGCCGTTCCGGGAAGCCCTGTAGTAATCGCAAGGTCGGTATTGTCGTAAAGCTCCCGTGCCCGCTGCTCATAAATTTTCAAATCTTCTTCGCTCAGCAGCGCAAAGTCCTCAACATTATCTGTAGGATTGAGTTTGGCATCGTCAATCGGCCCCTGGCGAATAATGTCATCGAAATAGAATCCACCTTTGGGCATCCGCCCCGAAGCAGGCACGGATTTATCACCTTGCGGATACTGGTGAATATCACCGTTAAGTTCCGGCTCGGTATTGAACTTCTCCGGAACCAGCACCTCCGTACCGTCAAAGGTTTTCCACGGTTTCCAGTTTTCATTCGCAAAACCGAAATGATTCCTCGGCCCGGGAAGGTTCACCGTGTCAATCCAAAGCATTTCCCGCAAATCGGCCGCTACCTCACCAAGCATTTGATAAGGCTCGACAACTTTTACCGGTGTACTCGGATCATCCAGACCAAGCGCACGGCGAAGGTTCGCTATCACACTGACATGAGCGCCTGTACCGAGAGTCCCGCCAAAACCCACCGGAACACGGTCAACAGGCTCATAATTGAGCGCCTTTAGTACACGTTCTCTGCCGGTAATCACCGTCTTACTATCAGAATTTTTGTCCATAAAAGTCTCCCAAATCAAAAGAAACGCCTCTACAAACCGTCCTTTTGTTGTTTTAAATTATCAAATTACGATTTTGTGCCGATATTCTATCACTCTATTGACATTTTTACAAAGAATTCATTCTTCGCAGTCCTCGCTGTTTGCCCGGCAAAACGAAGCGGCCGGGGCCGGAAATGAAACGGACATATAAGACAACTTTAACGGTTGAAATTTTGAAAATAGCTTGACATATTCACTTTTTCACGAGATAATGCTGGGATGTGCCCTCTGTGAAGGGTTTTTTTGTGTTTTAAAGTAGTGAAAGGACAAAAAATGAGAAGTTTCTTTTCTAATTCGAAAGTATTAATCATTGTTGTGGTGTTATTTGCTGTTTGTGGTTTGAACTGTAAACAAAAGTCATCCGAGCAGGCAGAGACAAATATCCCTCAAGACGCCCAGACCAAAATCGAAGCCGTAGCCAAAACCGAACCGGAAATCAGCACAAATTTAATCGAGCTGACAGCCCCAGAAGAATCCGCCAATAGTGTAGTTGTAACCGTCAACGGCGTCGATATTACCGAGGCCGAGGTGCAAAAAATCGTCCAGCCCCAGCTTGCCAGAATGGCCCAGCAGAACCAAAAACTGTCGCCGGCAATAAAGGAAACACTCGAAAAACAATTCAGGCAGCAAAACCTCGATAAAATGATTGTCATGCGATTGTTAGAAGAAAAGGTAAAAGAATCCAACATAGTAATTCCTGAAGAAGATGTGATTAAACAGATCAAACAATTATTAGCTACACAGAGAACACCAATGACATTGGAAGAGTTCAAAAAAACAACAGCCGCTTCCGGCAGAAGTTTTGACGAAATAAAAAAGCAGGTTGAACAGGGAATGGCATATCAGAAGATTGTGGACGCTCAATCGGCAGGCAAAGTAAATATTACTGAAGAAGATGCCAAAAAGCACTATGATGAAAATCCAACGCAGTTTGAGTCAAAAGAACAGGTAAGAGCAAGTCATATTCTCATAACGCCAAAAGCCGATGCCGCCGACCCCAACCAGGAAAAAGCAAGGGCCAAAGCAAAGGCCGAGGACCTGCTGAAACAAATCAAAGAAGGAGCCGACTTTGCCGCATTAGCCAAAGCCAATTCAGCCGACCCCAGTTCGGCTGTAAACGGCGGTGATTTGGGCTTCTTCGGCAAAGGTCGAATGGTACCGCCTTTCGATAAAGCCGCATTCGCGATGGAAACAGGAAAGATAAGCGATATAGTCGAGACCCGATTCGGATACCATATAATAAAGGTCACAGACCGCAAGGAAGCCGGCACCACATCATTCGAACAGGCCAAAGCCGGCCTCTTACAACAATTGTCACAGAAACAACAGGCTGAGAGAACCCAGAAATATATCGATTCTCTAAAGGCCGTGGCAAACATAGTTTACCCGCCCGGTAAAGAGCCGGCACCTTCGGCACCGCCGATGATGGCACCTCAGCCCCAATAATATGTTATTGTAATCAGCGCTTACGATTTCAGAAGTGAAGCCGGGTCGAGATTCTCCGACTCTATGTCCTGAAAGTATTTTAAGGTGCCGACTTTCAACTCAGCCGCGGCCTCTTCATCACAGACTATAATGCCCCTGTGGTGCGTTTGCAGTGCGCTGATTGTCCACATGTGATTTACACCGCCTTCAATGGCATGTTGCAACGCGCGGGCTTTATTATGGCCGTTAACAATAATAAGCACCTCTTCGGAGTCCATAACTGTCCCTACACCGACAGTTAAAGCGGTCTTGGGTACTTTGTTGACGTCGTCGTCAAAGAATCGCGAATTTGCCACGAGAGTATCGTAAGTAAGTTTCTTAACGCGGGTCCTCGAAGATAACGACGAAGCCGGCTCGTTAAACGCTATATGGCCGTCCGGACCGATGCCTCCGAGAAACAGCTTAATGCCGCCGACCTTTTTTATTTTTTCTTCATAGCTCGCGCATTCGGCATCGAGGTCATCGGCGGTGCCGTTGAGAATGTTGGCATTTTCTTTCTTAATGTCTATGTGGCTGAAAAAGTTGTTCCACATGAATGAATAATAGCTCTCAGCATGTTCCTTGGGCAGGTTTACATACTCATCCATATTAAACGTAATAACATCTTTGAAAGAAACCACACCTTTCTTATTCAGCTTTATAAGCTCCGCGTATATTCCCAGTGGCGAAGAGCCCGTCGGAAGACCCAACACAAAAGGTTTGGCCTGGCTGGCTCCAAATTCGTTGATGCTTTTGGCTATGTAATTAGCGCTCCATTGGGACGCCAGCTTATAATTCGGTTCAATTATCACTCTCATAAATTTGTCCTCGTCTAAATATCGTACCCTGTCATTATTGTTTAACCCCGACTTTTATCCGGGGTCTGTCATTTCTCAACCGACGTCTGTATTTGCCGCTAATCTTGTCCTCCATTCCGATCGGCCAGCGGGAGTTAAAAAGGTCTTTCGCTGTATTGCGGTTTTACATTATTAATATATTTATTCGTAAAGTAACACCTGGGAAATATTCTTCGCTACTGTCCGTTCAATTGTTGCATTTGACTTATAAGCTCATCACCAAGTGCTGTCTTGCAGGTTATATGTTTTTTGATTTCCAAAACGATACTATTTTCTTCAAACGTCCCTATCACCTGTTCGAAATCGTGCCTCTTTGTTTCTTTGCCGCCGTCAAGCCCGTATCCTATTTGAGCTGTCTCGGTAAATTCTTTTTTCGTATCGGCATAAATCATTCGGTCAAGCTCTACGACAGCCGTTTTCCATTTAGTTACCAGCCCAATAATATCATCCGGCGTTATCCTGTCAAGCATTTTGCCTACATGCTGCTGCAAAACGTTGGCCGCCCAGGCCCATTCGTATGCAGGATAACTTTTATACATAGATTCAAATGCTTCTGCCAGATGTTCCAGCGAGTCGATAATGCCGTTTTCAATATCGCTGAGCATCTTCTGCACGGCCTGTTCCGGTGCAAACAAACCTGCTAGGTCCACCCATTTCCCGGGACCAACTTTGGTCTCCGGCATCAGCACCTCTCGAAGCTCATCAACATTCCTGAACTGCTTGTTTTCAAGCCGACTAATCAGACAATTGCCTAAGAATTTATCAATACCTATCCGGTATAGTCTAATCCCTCTGTCCAGCGCCGAGTTGTTAATCTTGACACTATGATAGGTAAAGTAATCGGTGTTCTGGCCCGACGTCGCTTTGAGGTTCGCAAGTAATCGGCAGCCGTTGAGCATCTTTTGAATCGTATATGGGCTTAAAAGTTTGAAATTTATATAGTCCAGTTTTCTTTTGTCTTTTCGCCTGTCGCGACTCGGCCATTTTCGCGCGTCACGAACAGTACCCACGTTGCGTAAATTAACGCCGGGAACAAGAACACTTTCGTCTTCGTGCTCGATAAGGTACGAAAAAGGCAAATCAGAAGTATCCGAATTCTTATAATGTCGACCCATCACAACAGTAAATGCCCCGACTTTTGCCGGCCAGAGGATATACGAATCGCTCGCCGTCTTCGAGCCTCGCTCGATAATCCCCTGATGAGTTGGTCCCAGTTTATACATGTGATTGCTTTGGTTGGTTCCGCTGCCGGCGTTTAAAAAGGAAAACAAACCGGCAATCAGGAGCGTGGACTTATGATGTGTCACGGTATAAGGTCCGGCGAATATCGAACAGGCCTCGCCATGAAAACCACCGCAGTTCGCGAAGAATACCGAGTTCTCCGCTGAATACTGCTTTGCCAATACGGTTCCCTGGCCGATAAAGCATTTATCTATTATTGTCCCATCGGTAATCTTCGACCCATCGCAAACAATAAAATCTTCGGCAAAAACACCCGGCCCGATATAAACCGGGTCCTCCGAACAACTGTTAATTGAACCGTTCTCTAATCTGCTCACACCCTCTATCACACTTGCCGCACCAACTTTAACGTTCTTGATAATCCGGCAGTTAAGAAGTCTGGCCCCTTTACCCACAACACCCATAGAGCTTTTAACAGAGGCTGAATAGTCGGCTATCATTTGCTGCAGCCTGCCAATTACTTCCGGCCGGTGGCGATAAAACGCTATTATATAAGCAGTATGGGCCGATAACCGGTCATAAATCGGTATCTCTCTGCCCCCTGATTCATTTACAACCGCAACCTCCGTCCCATTGCCGAACGTACTTTTTCCTTCCACCGCAAGCAGGTCGATATTATCTATCACCACCTCGTCTTCGATTATATAGTTGGCGATATAGTTCCTGACATGACTTATATATACGTTATTGCCGATAGTGCAGTTGTGAATCGTAGCATGACTAATCCCGGCCGGCTTCTTTACACCGCCGAAAAATGAGACCTGCTTTTCAAATACCCCCAATTTAATCCGCCCGCAAAAGTGTGTAGATTTTACTGTTTCCGCTTTGAAGCCGTCGGCAACCTGAACTCCCAACCAGTCCTCGCAGCTACATCCCTGCTTGGTCAATTGAGTGATTTGCTCGGCAGACAGCGGGCCAAACAAATCTTGCCCCGTATCATATTCCGGCACCACTTCTTGTCTTCCTGTTTCCAAATAACTTGTCATTATAGCACTACTCCCTTTACTCATTCCCAAAAATGCGGGAATCTTTTTGTCCTGCGCTTTTACCACAGGCTCATCATTTTGAATTCGCAAACTAAATCTTACAAACCGCAATTTCATAAATCAACATATTTATAACAGGCTATCTGTGAGGTGTTTTCTTTTTTCATCTTTTACAAAAATTTACAGCGCATCTATATCATAGAGAATTTTCCAGTTGTTTTCGGACGAAGCTGCAATTTGGCAAACATGCAAAGATAAATTAGATAATTCCCGCCAAAATTTGGAGTAATTCGTTGGAAGGTGCCGATGTTTATTGTATAAAGGATTGTAATTTCATTGGATAAGGAAGATATTGTGCGCCGGTGGTTTTAGGATAAATTCAATTGGTGCAGGATAGGAACCTGAGCATCTGTTGGTTATTGAGTTCAAGGACGAAATTTTGTAATTAAGTGAGACGCTGACTCTCATGGATGAGACTATGGCGAACAAATCAAGAGTAACAAAAGTCTTGGCAATGCTGCTGGCTTCGATGACAGTCGGGGCGATAATTCTTATGGCCCTGGGTCATCACCCCCCTTCAGCCGGCCCGTTTTCTCTTTGGACGTATTACCGGCTCGACCCTGTCCAAAAAGCCATTTCCTTCCCTGCCGCCCATTCCCCGGACCGTTGGAACCGTATCGAGATTTACTACAGCGGCACCAAATCAGGCAACATAGAACAATTAGCTTCACGCAGAGGCCTGGCCAGTCCTGACGATGTTAACTTCCACTTCTGTTTATGTAACGGCAGCGGCGGCGATGACGGGCAAATACAGGCAACAGAAAAGTGGAAAAGACAATGGCCGCTCATACCGGGCCCCACATGGTACGGCACCAGCCAAACTATACGCATCTGCATTATAACCGACGGGAAAACCATGACCCTGACCGACTCTCAGATAAAGAGAATAGAAACACTTCTGGATGGACTGTGTAGAAAGTTTCCCATTCAACCTGAATCCATCTCCTACCCAGGCGATTGGCGCTAAAAACAATCAGCACCTATAACTCTCAGGCACAAACGAAGGCTCTCTTTCCTGTTCACTCGTATTTAATGTCCATTCTTGGCGCCGCACGTAAAAAAGACTGGCAGTTTCTCAAAGCTACCAGACCTTTGGGCAGATAGCATATTGATATCCGCATTGTGACTTCACATTCATTTTATAATCCATGCCAAGCATACTTCCTCCACCAAAAGTCTCTGTATAAGTTCGTAATCGATCTCCAATTCAGTAATTTTTCCGCTTGTGTTTTCACGATGGGAGTTTTACCGGGGGACACCAAGTGAGCGTTATTCACATGCTCTCTCTGCATTTCTGTTTTGTTTTTTCAACCAAGTAAGGAGCATTCACTTAAGAATAATTCTCAATACTGAGAACATCTTAATTCCTCTGTAAGTCCGAATATCCATGAAGTCGCACGAAAAAACAGTGTTTTTTGCCCCTTTAAGTGCAGATTATGTAAAGAATGATAGTTTCAATCACGTTGTTTCGCCGAATAATAATTTAATAATTGATAATTGAGATATCATTTTGAAGATATTTAAGGAGTTGCTGAATTATGGCAGAACAAAAAAGAAAAAAACAAAAGAAAAGTCTGGCTTGCAGACGGGAATTTATAGCGGCAACTGCGCTCGCTGGGGTTGGTGCCGGTGTTGCACTTGCTGAAGGGAAGGTTCAAGCTGTTGCCAAGGCAGTAAAGGGCAAATGCTATGGGATGGTTATCGACCTACGAAGATGTATTGGTTGCCATGCCTGTACAGTCGCCTGCAAATCAGAGTTTAATGTGCCTTTGGGTGTATGGCGGGCTTGGGTGATAGTGAAAGAAGACGGCGAATATCCACATACAAGAAGGAGTTTTATACCGAAGCTTTGCAACAATTGTCGAAACTCACCTTGTATTAAGATATGCCCCACAGGTGCATCCCATTACAACGAGGACGGTATCAGCAGTATCGACGAAAAGAAGTGTATCGGGTGCAAATTGTGTGTAGGAACATGTCCATACAAGCAGCGGTTCATCAATCCCGATAAAAAAACTGCGGACAAATGCACTCTCTGCATGCATAGGGTCCGAAAAGGCCTGGTACCATCCTGCGTAAATACTTGTGTGGGAAAGGCAAGGATTTTTGGCGATTTTAACGACCCGGACAGTGAGGTTTCGGAACTTGTAAGAAACAATAAGGTGAGTGTTTTAAGGCCTGATCTGGGGACAAAACCCCAAGTGTACTATATTGGTAATCTTGATGAGTAAGTAAAAGGAGATAATAATGCCTACTTATGACATTTTTCATTTACCGGCGTTAAATTGGGTAACCGTGTTATATTTTTTCTTTAGCGGCCTGACCAGTGGCAGTTTCATCCTATCACTCTGGGCCGGTTACGAAAGGAAGAAATTAAAGCCTGTTGCCAAGCCCGCTGCTGTAATAACACCAATATCGTTGGTGATTTGTTTGCTCTTGTTGGTACTTCATCTCGAGCGCCCTTTTCAGTTCTGGCGTATTCTAACTGCATTTAAACCGATGTCGACGACCTCATGGGGCAGCTGGGTACTGAGTATCTTCCTGGTTGTAAGCACTTTATACGCATTTTTATGGCTTATAAATAAGGAAGAGAAGGCGAAGACTCTTGGCTTGCTCGGTTTGCCGTTAGCCCTGTTTACGGGCCTTTATACCGGACTTCTTTTGATGCAAATGTCGGGTAATTCTCTCTGGGATTCTGCGTTATTACCCTGGATATTCCTTGTTGGCGGTTTGCTGACGGCAATAGCAGTCAGTGTATTAGTATTGACAGTATCCGGACAGGAGGCCACAGAGCCGTTCTATGGGCTGAGAAAATATATCAGCGCACTGATAGTAATAGAGCTGCTGATGATCTCTTCGGAGTTAGTGGCCTTATATACCGGTGGAACCGCCGCGGCTGAGATCGCCAATAAACTCCTGACGGGGAATCTTTCATTCTGGTTTCTCAATCTGGAAGTTGCAGTTGGTTTACTTCTGCCGCTTGTTATTCTTGTTGTGGCAAAGACGTCTAAAAAGGCCGGATTACACGTTGTGGTTTCGGTATTGACGCTAATTGGAATTCTAACCATGCGGTTTATCGTGGTTTTGGCAGGGCAAGGTCAGATATAAAAATATTGAAAAGGAATTTAAACGATGAGCGATATAAACATTACAAGAAGAAAGTTTATGAAAACATCTGTGACAACAGCAGCCGTTGCAACAGTTGGAGGCGGAGCTGTTAATTCTGCAGAGGCGATTGAGCTTCAGGAAGGCGGGAAGGACTTTTCACCCAAAACCAATATTGAAAGGAAAGTAATTCCCTCTGCGTGTTGGCAGTGTGTTTCCAGAGATGCAATTTTGTGTTACGTGGAAAATGGGAAATTGGTTAAAATCGAAGGCAATCCCAAATCGATCCGTAACCGCGGGAAGATTTGTTCTAAAGGCCAGGCTGGAATCAGCCAGGTTTATGACCCCGATCGACTCCTTAATCCTTTAAAACGAGTTGGTAAACGAGGTGAGGGGAAATGGGAGAAAATCACATGGGATGAGGCACTGGATTTGTTGATTAATGGAGGACAAATCGCAGGTCATCAGGTCAAGGGACTAAAAACTCTTCGAGACGAAGGGACTCCTGAGAAGTTTATGTTCCATTATGGCAGGATGAAAGGTTCTGACAGTGCCATAGTCAAAGACAATTTTCTGCCCGCATACGGAACCAAAACGATTGCAGGTCATACAACTATATGTGAGGGAGCAAAATGGGTTGGACAGGAACTGACCTGGGGTAAACACTACGATGTCAACGACGTCGAACATACGAATATGATTCTCAATTTTGGATGTAACTTCTACGAGGCTCATACTTCTCATATTCAGTTGGCACAAAGAGCAATAAATGCCCAGGGAAGAGGTGTAAAAGTAGTCACTTTTGATGTCAGACTTTCAAACACAGCAGCCAGGAGTGATGAATGGATTCCTATTAAACCCGGCACTGACGGTGCAGTTGCTTTAGCCATGTGTAATGTAATAATGCAGACAAATCTTTATGACGCTGATTTTATTGAAACCTGGACTAACACAACAGCTCAGCAGCTTAAAGAACATCTTGCACAATATACACCCGAATGGGCAGAAAGTGTCAGCGGAGTATCTGCTGAGAAGATTCAGCACCTGGCAAATGAATATGTTAGAGCAAAACCGGGAACATGTGTTTCATATCGAGGTGCCGTAGCTCACTACAATGGAGTAGAAAATGAGCGGGCAATGAAGATGCTTGATGCCATTTGTGGCTACATCGACATTAAAGGTGGTACCTGTCATGGCGTTAGCGCAAAGTTCAGCTATTCCAAGATTTCCGGCCATCCTGTTGGGTTGAAGATCGTTGACGGCTTTCCAGGAGAGATAGCATATCCTACACATCATTCGGACCACCAGGTTCTTAAAATGATTAAAGACGGACGGAATGGTCGGCCAGACATCTACATGATTTATTGCTACAATCCCGCGTATGTCAATGGTGGCTGCCAGGAGAACATCGAAATATTGAAGGATGAAAAGTTGATTCCATTTTTTGTTTCGGTGGATATTGCATTGAGTGAATCTTCCTATCTGGCTGATTTGATCCTCCCTGATGTCAGCTATCTGGAGAGGTGGTCATGGGATAATATGGTTTCCTATGAAATGATCCCTGAATTTTACCTGCGTCAGCCGGTGGTTGAACCACGCGGCGAATGCAGACAATTCCAGGATGTAACTATTGAAATAGCTAAACGCCTCGGAATTGATCTTGGTTTCGATTCGACGGTGGACTTTATCAAGAAGTCTTGTGAAAAATCAGGTGTTGATTTTGAATACTTAAAGAAAAACGGAGTCTGGCATCCCGAAAATACTGCCCCGAAATATAAGGCCTATTCAAAGAAACTGGATACATCGGCATATAATGGAGATGACATCCTCTTCGACGAAGCCACAGGCGTGTACTGGAACTGGACGAAATCAAAAGCAGGTAGTAAGGAAGAAGCTTCCAGGAAAGGTTACACGGACATGAAATACGGTTATAAGGGCTATGTCGGCCAGAAAATCGGCAATGAGGTTTACGCCGGATTTAAGCCGGATAAGCTCAATAAGTCCGGTATGTTTGAGTTGTATTCGGGTTTTCTAAAAAAGAAAGGATACAATCCTCTCCCAAGCTATATTCAGATTCCGGAACATAAAAACCTTAAAATAGGTGAGCTAATCCTGACCACTTATAAAGTTAACGTTCAGACTCATTCCAGAACTCAAAACAATAAGTGGCTCACGGAGATTTACCACGAGAATCCTTTGTTGATCCATCCTGAAACTGCTGTTGCAAATCACATTAAAAACGGGGACAAAGTGCTTGTCAAGTCGGAAACTGGTTCATTTGAAACAGTTGCCAGGTTAACCGAAGGAGTGCACAAGGATGTAGTATCATCATCCTTTCACTGTGGGCATTGGCAATTTGGGGAATATGCATCCGGCAAAGAAACTATAGTACATAAATGTGAACCGGACTGTGGACGCAAATGGTGGAAAAACGTGGGAGTAAATCCTAATTGGGCAATTCCGTCAAAACCGGACCCCATAGGAGGTCAGCTGCGATTTATGGATACAGTGGTTACTATCGCCAAAGCATAAAAGTATAAACATAGCTATTAAATCAAGCTTGAAAGTCAAGCAATTGAAGTAAGTGTACAGGATTTTTTAGAAGGAGTTAATTATGAAGAAACGAAGTGTTAATTTATTGGGCAGGCTGTTGTTTATGACAGTAATGTTCGGGCTTTTTGCTCCCCTTACCGCCCAGGCTGCACAGGATGCTCGGGTAGAAAAACTCGAAGAATCTGTAAAAGCATTGCAGGCGGAAATAGATGCATTAAAATCCGATGGAGGAGTGGCGCCGGACTGGGTCAAGAAGATAACACCATTTGGAGATTTTCGATACAGGTACGAGAGCCTGCTTGACTCTGGCGATTCATTGGGAAATGAGCGTCGGAGGAATCGCATCCGTGCAAGACTTGGTTTTAAGGCGGAAATAAATGACGAGTGGGATGCTACTTTTAGAATAGCCACAGGCAGCAGTGACACGGCCACATCAACCAACCAGACGCTTGACGATTCGTTTGAAGAAAAAGACCTTTGGCTCGATCTTGGCTATGCTGCTTGGAGTCCTCAGGGATGTCCCGGTTTGGATGTGCTTTTGGGTAAAATGCTTAATCCATTTTACAGGGTTGGTAAGAACCAGCTTATCTGGGACAGCGATGTTAACCCTGAAGGTGGTGCTGCCAGCTACGAATTCGTTGTCAATGATGACACAATGGCAACTCTCGTTAGTGGTGCTTTTATGCTCAATGAACGCGATACCGATGCGGATGCCGGTTATTTCGGACTTCAGGCCAGGTTAAAGCATGAATTTGAGAGTGCAAATTACCTGATTTGTGGGCTTAGCTATTATAATATCGGCAACATTCACAGCCAGACGTCAGCCGGAAGCGGTGTTACGCTTATGGGCAACACAGCAACTACTCCCGGCGGTGCCATATACAGGTATGATTATGATATAGCCGAAGCTTTCGCGGAGTATGGTTGGAAGTGCAACGGCACCCCTGTTGCTGTTTTCAGCAATTACCTTGAGAATTCTGCTGCAACCAACGGCAATAATACTGCCTATTCGGTAGGATGTCAGTTGAATAAAGCCAAAGACCCTGGCTCATGGCAGCTAAAGGGAAGTTTCCGCGAGATTCAATCTGATGCCGCTTTTGGTGGTTTAACTGATTCTGACTTTATTGATGGCGGCACCGGCGGCAAGGGTTGGGTGATTAATGGCAAGTATCAGGTAGCCAAGAATGTTCAGGCCGGCCTTACCGTCTTTCTCAATGACAGAGACAGAAGAAATGCTGCAGGTAGCGGCGGCAGTGGAAGCCAGAACTATGAACGCATACAGGCCGACCTGGTTTTCAAGTTCTAACTTAGACAAATAGAAATCTAATACATTAATTAATAATTAAAGGCAAGCCCGCAAATTTCATCTGTGGGCTTGCTTTATAATAGGTAAATATCAAGGGTAACAGCTTATGGGCTATACAATGATACGAAAATATTTCTACTATTATATTTTGTTTTGCTTTCTCACAACGGGACCTCTTTGGGCAACCTCCACCGGACTTAACAATATCCCGACAGCGGATGTGGTACCTGAAAACGTTCTGGTTTATCAGTTTATCAGCGACATGGCAAATAACAACAAACCAGACTATGTTACAGGTTTCAAATATGGCCTCATGAAGAATGTTGAAATAGGCCTTGATGGCCGGATTTTCCCTGAAAAAGCGAAGCAGGAAAATCTCGTCGTACAGGGCAAACTAAGGTTCGAATTAACTGATTTCCTTGCGATAGCAGGTGGAATTACTAATTTAGGTGACCGCTCACGGGCAGGAAAGGAATTCCCATTCGGCGTCTTAAGCCAGGATTTTGGCTTCTTAAGAGGACACTTTGGCGGATCAATCCAGAATAATAATGAAGGATTCTTCGGAGGAATCGACAAGACTCTCAAATTTCTCAACCGAGATCTGACACTTCGAAGCGACATCATTCAGACTAATGACCAGCATGAAACTACGACAAGTGCAGGTTTTATTTATGACCTTGGCCATAATTTCCTGGTGGAAAGCTGGATGTCCTTCCCTACTGAGTCAGGTAAAGAAGATGTATTGACCATAAAACTCAACTATGTAATTAAATTCTAATCTAACAGCCAAAACTCAACACTAAATTACGATTATTAAAGAACGGTAAAAATAAATGTCGTTAGAGGATTTATAATTGACGTTGGTCACCAGTTAAACGTTCTGAAATAGGATGCTGTTTCGAAAGATTATTTTATTGAATTTCAACAAGTTTTTATTGGTTGTTTTGGAAAAAATATTTTATTTAATGAATATAGTCGTAGAAACATTACAGCTATCATGAAAAAAAGAAAGGTTGAAATATGAAAATGAAAAAATATTGGATTTTAGCGGCAATATTTGGATGGTGCATCAGCCAGGTATATGTGTTGGAGATTTACGCCGATAATTCATCCAGAGATTCTGCTGCGGCAGGCTCAAAAGCCGCTCCTGCTCAAAGAGAAAAAGATTACGTAGGTTCTAAAGAATGTATAAAATGCCACGAACAATACTACAAAGGATGGAAATCCACTCTGCACAGCAGGATGGAAATGCCTGTTATTTCCAAGGGTCCAGATAAGACCGTAAAAGGTGACTTTTCATCGGACGATCCTGTTTTAACTTTCAAGTTAGAAGATGTCGATATAGTAGTAGGCAGCCGTTTTAAGCAAAGGTATTCCAAGAAAATTGGTGATGATTGGTATATGCTGCCTGGGCAGTGGAATGTGGCAACGAAAAAATGGGTTAAATATCAACCCAGGAATGACTGGTGGGCAGCAGAAGGCATCTATCCCGAAGAATGGGACAAGCGGCCTACATCAAGATTATGTGAAGGATGTCATACCGTAGGTTTTGATATCAAAACAAAAAAACCCGTCGAACGAAATATTGCCTGTGAATCTTGTCATGGCCGCGGCAGTATTCATATCAAGAGTAAAGACAAACGAGATATCATTAATCCATCAAAACTTAGTCACGAACGGGCAAACATGGTCTGCTTTCAGTGTCATATGAGTGGCCGTCCGCCCAAGGGTGAATTTGAGACTTATGCCTGGCCGGTTGGCTATAAACCGGGAGGAGATTTGAAGAAGTATTGGGACTATGCCAAACCGAAGGGAACCAATGCGTATGAAGTGTGGGCAGATGGATATGCCCATAAGAATCGTGTTCAGGGAAATACCTTTATCCAGAGCAAAATGTATCACGAAGGACTTAGTTGTTTTACCTGCCACGATTCACATGGAAGCCGTTATACCTCATTCACCATAAAATCCGGCAAGAACAATTCCCTCTGTCTTACATGCCATGGAGAGAATTCTCCTCATGCGGTATTTAAGATATCTCTTTCGGAGCATACCCATCATGAAGATGATAGTTCCGGCAGTAAATGCATTGAGTGTCATATGCCAAAAACCGGTAAAAACGCAGAGAAGTGGGACGCGAGAGATCATAGCTTCACATTTATATCACCACAGTCAACTATAAGGTATGGTACACCTAACGGCTGTAATAATTGCCATACCAATAAAAATGCGGAATGGGCGTTTGAAGAAGTTACTAAATGGAAGTTTGAATAACAGGTGCTAAGAAAAGGAATAAAAAGATGACACACCGAATGTTGCGGATCATTTTTGTCTTAAGCGTAACTGTTCTTTTAGGCGGTGTTTCCAATGTTTACGCTTATAGGCCCTTTGTTTCAACTGATGCCGCCGTAGTTGAAAAGGGTGAGACAGAGCTTGAGATTGGTTTATATAACTTTACTGACGATAAGGGATTGGATGAAATTACTGTTCCAAGTCTCATTTATAATTATGGATTAACAGATACATGGGAGTTTGTCGCTGAATTTGATATTCAGATTTACAAAGAAGGAGATGATGACGACAGTGAGTTAAAAGATCCCGCTGTTTTCCTCAAGAATGTATTCAAGGAAGGTTTTTTGCAGGACAAAGATGGAGCAAGTATGGCGTGGGAATTTGGAGCTCTTCTCCCTTCGACAGTTAACGGGGAACATACGACCGGCCTTGAAGCAATTGGAATCTATTCAGGTAAGTTGTCCGATTTTGTTTACCATGTAAATATAGGGGGAGAACTGGATAGAGCGGATTTTGTTTTTAATAGTATCTGGGGTGCTATTCTGGAATATCCTTTTGACAGTAAATTTAGAGTGGTTGGAGAAATTAATGGTACTTTTCAACGTCACGGCCTTCCGTCTAATTCCGGCTTAATTGGCTTTATCTGGGAAATGGGGAATATTAATCTCGACGCTGGTCTTCGAAGGGGTTTCTCAAGCACTGCTTCGGATTGGGCATTGACTACTGGAATAACTTTTTCTTTTTAATAAAGCGAGCTGCCAATTCTACAAAAATGTTCATTTCATAAATTTTCTGCCTCCTTACACTCGGTGCTTTTGTACCTTTGTACAAACCCTAGAAGCGGTTTCAAAACTGCTTTCGTCGCGAGAACGAGCGAAATTTTCTCTCGCAAGGCGGAGGTTCAAAATCGCCGCAGGCGTAGCCAAGGCTACGTCGAGGACGAATTTTGTGCCGACAACGAAGCGAGAGGAAATTGCAGCCGTTCGTAGCGGAAATTGAGTTTTGAAACAGCTTCTAATAAAAAAGACTGGATGCGCCAGTAATACAGCACATCCAGCCCTTTTAAGGAGGGTGGTTATATGTAAATGATAGCCTAATTATTATCAGGCTTTGATTCTGATCCTCCGGGCCGCGGGAAATCTCCGCCCCCTCGTCTGCCCATACCTCTGCCTCGCATTGGCGACTCTGGCGGTGACGGCATATTCGAGTCCGACCTGCCCATCATGCCTCTGCGCTGCATTGGATGCTCCGGCGGTGGCGGCATGTCCGGACCTTGACCGCCCATCATACCTCTGCCCTGGAAACCCTGGCCGCCTCCGCCCATCATACCTCTGCCCTGGAAACCCTGGCCGCCTCCGCCCATCATACCTCTGCCCTGGAAACCCTGGCCGCCTCCGCCCATCATACCTCTGCCCTGGAAACC
>VRUK01000022.1:18399-59490 GCA_019456195.1 Planctomycetota bacterium
TGGCCGCCTCCGCCCATCATACCTCTGCCCTGGAAACCCTGGCCGCCTCCGCCCATCATACCTCTGCCCTGGAAACCTCGCCCCCTTCCGCCCATACCTTTTTGACAGCACGGGCATAAACATTCACATTGATAACGTCGGCCCCTTCGGCCAATACCTCTACCCTGAAAACCTCGTCCCCTTCGGCCAATACCTCTACCCTGAAAACCTCGTCCCCTTCCGCCAAACATCCGCTGCATAGGTTGATTACGCCATGGACGAGATTGCTGTGGCCTGCGGCCCATCCTGTCCCTGTTCATGGGTGTGCCTTTGGGCTCTAACGCCTGCTGACGTTTCTTTCTCATTGCCTCGATTTTCTTTTCAGCCCCAACTCCTTTGGCCGGAGATTCACTGTCCTTTTCTTGTCTTCCTCTAAATTGTTGCTCCCGGCCCCTTTGACCTGGTCGGCCTTCCTGACCCTGCCTGCGTCTTTGCCCCTGTTCAGGATTGCCGGTTCCTTCCTGAGCAATACTGTTTTCAACTCCAATCAGCAAAATTGCTGTTACAATGCTTAATGTAATTATCTTCTTCAACATTTTACGTCTCTTTCCGAGCCATATGCTCTTTTTTGTCTTGCACTTTCGCATTTCGCTGTTTAGGAGCAGATCTAAAAATTGACTTCGTTAAATTTCTGACAAACATCCGCAGAGCAACAACATTCTCAGTTACTATCAGTACAAGCGCCGCTTTGATATCCGTCATCAACATTTCTTTGGTCCCCTAATTAGCAATTATTTTATTAACTCCGGTACCGGCTTTCACATATATAGACGCACACTGAGCCTGAAATATTGCCATTTTCGGGAAAATTATAAAAAAAAAGGGGGAAAATCCGTTTATTAGGCTATTTTATTGAATTTTGCGGAAAATAAAGATACCCCGAGCAGCACTCTCAAACTTTTTTGGGCCGCTCAAAAGATATAACTTTCTTCTTTTATCGACTTATCTATTCCGCTAAAGCCTTATCCGTTCCATCAAGTTTTCAGCGTCCTACAATAGGAGTATATTCAGGCCAGTTGTCGGAGCTTATCGCCTCTGATACTGCCAGAATCTTCACAGCACATCGAGCAAGCTCTGCAAAGGTCTGCGCATCACTAAGGCTGCCGACATTTTGGCCCCAGTGGTATGGTATGGCTAATTCGGGCTTTATATACTGAGCCGCTTCCGCCGCCTCAACCGCATTCATCGTATATGTGCCGCCGGCCGGCAGTATCGCCGCGTCTATATGTCCGAGCGTTTTCATTTCATCGATCAGGTCCGTATCGCCCGCGACATAAACCCGCTTCGAGCCGATTTCTACTATGTACCCGACCCAGTTCCTCGATTTGGGATGGTTCGGTTTGTTGGTATTATACGAAGCCACTCCTGTTATAGTGACATTTTCAAATTCGATTGTCTCACCGGAAGCGATTGCCTGCCCGCTTCCGTATCGCTGAATGACATCAGGCGGCCCGATGAATTGAGTCTGGGAATTGGAAACCCGCGCAATATCCGAAGGCGAGTAATGGTCACCATGAGTATGAGTTACACAAACCAACGTCGCGTCATGCAGCGATTCGTTCACCCTCTCCGGATCCACATATACTATACAATCCTCATCCCATACCTTAACAGTCGAATGACCCAGCCACTGAATATTGACTATCTTTTCAGGCTCCGGCTCCTCAGCACGCCGATATAATCGGATGTCATCGAAATACATCTTACCTGAGCCGCCATTCTGCGGGCTGGCCTTGTCACCCAAACCGATAGATATGCTGTTAACATCGGTCAGGTTAATACCACCATCACTGAAGCTATTCAGGTCTATAGCCCATTCGGTCCAGTCTTCCATGAGCGCCGCGTTGGCACCAGGGTGCTCGACTGTCGCGCTTACGCCGTCACTATTAGCCAAAGTGACATACATCGGCTCCGGCTCGTTTCCGATTATACCTACATCCAAGTCTATCCACTGCGGATCAACATTAGTATTCGGAAAGCTGACGTTGGAAAATACAGCCTCGCACGTCGCATCGGCATTATGGCTGGTCAGAGCCAGGCCGATGTACACAGGCATATCCATCATCACAGATGCTATATCCAATTGGGTCCAGGTGCTGCCGTCTGCTGAATAATATGCCCTGACGAGTCCGCCCGTGGTGCGCTCCAACTTCACCCACTGAGGCGCTGTAATCCCTTCCTGCTTTGTGCTAAAGCCGCCCCCGCCTGTCGTTTCACGCCTGCCAAACCAAACTCCGCTGCCAGGCGTCACGGCCATCATCACATGTCTCGAATCCGCCTCAAGCGTATCACGAATCATCACTCCCGCCTTCGCCCAGGGATCAGTATCCCCAACACTATCAATCCGGGCTATTATCGCCACGGCGCCGGACAGCTCCTTATAGGCAAAGTGGAACTCATCGGATGTGTTCCAGATATCCGCCCCCGAGGCACTCATCGTGTAGGTGCCGGATGGAGCCTCCGCAAAACCCCCGACATATTGCGAGTGGCCTCTGAACCACAGCGACAACATTCCAACATCCTGCTCGGTCCAGTCACGCGGATAAATCAATGTCTTCGTTGTCTCAGAGTAGCTTATTACATCATCGTTATTATAGAAGTAAGGCATTGACTGCCCGCCCCCGTGAACTATTTCTTGCTCAGTAAATGGAGCATCCTCATAACCAACGACAGAACCATTGGCCGGTTCGTCCCATCCGTCTATCCATGCAGAAAAGATTCTGTTACTCATGGGGTTAGTGGTATCAAGCTCATTGTAAGCCTCAAAATCATCCACAAGAAGATAGTTTGCCACCGTAAAGCTCCAGACCGGACCTGTGTGCAAAGTATTGTCGGCTTCTATCTCATCAACCCGCCAGTAATAAGCAGTCCCCCATTCGAGAGCTTCGGGAAAAATATAACCGCTGACATCCTGACCACCTCGATACATACCTGTCGTATCAGTAGTATTGGCAGCATTGACATCCTCGAAACTGTTCCCAAAGTATAAATCGTGACGAACCGCCGTTTCTCCCACCGTCCATCTCAATGAGGTCGCATCAGCTATACCCAATATCGCCCCGTCCTTTGGCTGAGGCGAACGTGCCTGCACTGGATTTGCCGCAACAGCCCATACTGTAGTCATACCGGGATTAGTGACATTGTAATCAATCTGCACCAGTGCCAGGCGACCATCTTCGAGAAGCTCGCCGCTATTGACACCGTAGGCCGTAATCCAGCCGTTCTGTACATACTCTTTTATTTTCTCTGTTTGATCCTCTTCACTCGTTAATACCAGTACACCTCCGGCAATATCCATACTTCCATTAGTTCCGGATAATGGGTCATCCGGGTCATTCATTACCAGGCCATTGCTATAAAGAATTCCACCGTTAAGATGCAATTCACTCCCTTCGGAGCCGCCACGGGGAACTCTCGTATTCGTTGAGACGGTTACCGTACCGCCGTTGATATTTACCACGCCCTTGCTCGGGTCTTTTCGCCCAAGCTGAAAAGCGCTGCACGTGACATCACCATCGTCGATAGTGAACATCCCCAGTTCCTTCCTGCCTATCCTGATAAGATTTCCAGCCGATAAAGTCCCGCCGGTCATGTGCAAGTGGACATAGTCCTGTCCTCCAACAGAGTCGTTGCTTATGGTAACACTCTCAAACCGGGCCTCAGTATCCGCATCAATGATTACCTCCGTTGGGTCGATCCTCCAATTGATATAGACTGCATCGCCTGCGTTGGGGACTTTGTTGATATCCCAGTTCTCCGGATTACTCCAGAGAGAATCGCCGCCGCTGTTGTCCCAGGAAAAATCATCTGCCTCAGCGCTGCCGACCAGAAAAAACACCAAAACAAAAGAAACGAGATACATCAATTTACTGCGCATAACAATCCTCCTCTAAAGGATTAATACAATCATATTTTGACTGCTCTTACAATTAGTAATTTGTCACTTATGGCACCGGTGCGTACAGACGAATATCATCGAAGTACATCATACCTGCTCCGCCGGCAACCGGATTATTCCTGTTGCCAAGGCCAAGAGTAATCGTATTGACATTGGCAAGGTTTACGCCCTGATCCGCAAACGCCTGAAGGTCGATATTCCATTGTGTCCAGGAAGTTGCCTGAGCTGCATCAGGATTATCATTAGTGACCACAGCGCTGCCGTTGAGAGCAACATACAAATTCTCAGCGGCGTTGGATGCTTCACCTCTGAACCAAATCGTCAGTGTGTTAACGCCTTTGACTGTCCAGTCACGGTTTGAAGTCAATGTCAAAGTCGCCTCGGATTTCCCAACACTGTTGTCGTAGGCCAACGGCATCGACTGAGAACCACTGTGAACGATAGTTTGTTCGGCAAATGGAGGATTAGCGTAACCAACGACAGAGCCGTTTATGGCCGGATTGTCGAATCCATCTAACCACGCCATAAATATCCTGTTGCTCACTGTTTCGGCGGGGTCAAGGTCATTGTAGCTCTCAAAATCGTCCACAACAAGGAAGTTGGCCGTGGTAAAGCTCCATACGGGGCCTGTCCATGGACTGTCGGCGTTGGCGTTATTGGCCTCATCAACCCGCCAGTAGTAAGTCGTGTTCCACTCAAGCTGTCCGGGTTCATAGCTCTCGGAACCAAGGTTTCCACTGCCTTTAAGCTCAAGTGAACTTGCATCGGTACCGAAGTAAATTTCATGTGTAGCACCCAAACCCGGTGCCCATGTCAGAACTGGTGTTTGTGTTACATCCACAGCGCCATTAGCCGGGTCAAGGCTCTCAACGGCGCCTTCAGTAATAAAGCTCCAGACATCGCCTTTATGCGTTTCGATAATATCGAACTCATCGACCCGCCAGTAGTAAGTCTTGGCCATTTTGAGTGTGCCGGGAGTATAGGTAGTAGTTCCCTGAGCCTGACCTCCGGCAGCATTATTGACCTCATCAAAATTGTTTCCAAAATATACGGTGTGTAATTTAGAACCGAAACCACCCGTCCAACTAAGAGTAACACCCGTATCTACAGATTCGGCGCTATCAGCCGGGTCGGGTGCGTAGGCGGTCTTTGGAGGAATACTGAAGCTCCAGATATCACCTTTCCACGGACTGTTCGGCTCAGCATCATTGACCTCATCTATTCGCCAGTAGTAAGTTGTTCCCGGTACAAGGCCGTCCGGAAAAGCAAATCCGGGAAAGCCGACGACAGCAAAAGTTGTGGCCTGATTGCCAATGAACGTGCCTTCGGCACCTTCGTTCACGGCATCAAAATTATCACCAATGTACACATCGTGCGATACTGCAAGAGCTCCGGGCGACCAGCTAAGGTTCACCCATGTATCTGAAAGTAAGGTGCCGTCAGCCGGAACTGGCCCGAAAGCGTATGGCCATGGCTTACCTTCCATGGCGCTGAGTATCTCAACCTCTGACAGAGCGTGGTTGTAAAGCCGGACCTCATCCATAATACCGTCCCATGCAAATCCTCTGGCAGCGTCCAACTCGCCGACCCACACGGGGGCGCCCCCTGTGCCCACAGCGCTATCTGGATGGTCATCGCTGGACTCCAGGGCGCCGTTGATGTATAGCTTAATCTTCTCGCCGGTATTGCCTTGCCCATCAAATACGAGAGTGATGTGATACCATGTATCATCTTCGAGGACTGTCGTGGACAGGCCTATATTCGCGTTGTTACCATTAATCCGGCCATTCACAACCTGGCCTGTCCAAGTAAACAAGTTGTACACATCGCCGTCATTAAAGGCATTTCTTTTAGAGACGATGGACATCCCTTCATGGCTCGCAATGTTCCGGGGCAACACCCATGCTGCGATGCTAAGAGCGGACATTCCCTCCAGTTTGGCGGCATGAGTAACCTCAATACGGTTAGCATTGTCCCCGTCAAACTCTAACCCGTTATCAAGCTTCCCTTCTACCGAATTGAGTGAGCCATGAACCACAATTGTAGCGGGATTGGCAGAGGCATCAACGGGACTCTGTGCATCCTCGAATGGCAGGTGAAGCACAAGGTCCGCGGAGGCATTGCCGGCGATACTCAGCACTAAAACAAAAGAGAAAAGATAAATCAGTTTCTTATTCATAATATTCCTCCTTAAAAAATTAAAAATAACTATTTATACTTTGACTACATACCAAAATAAACGTCAATCTCCAACTGTCATGCTCTCATCAATCGTAATGTCATTTATGTTTTTTGCGGTTATGGTGCATAGAGACGAATATCATCGAATAAGACCATGCCCAAACCGCCGACGACCGGATTGCTCCTGCTGCCAAAGCCAAGAGTGATTGAATTGACATCGGCAAGGTCCACACCCTGATCTGCAAAGCGTGTCAGGTCGATATTCCATTCGGTCCAGGAAGTTCTCAGTGCCGCGTCAGGATCATCGTGATTGACTACAGCGCTGTCATTGAGAACAACGTACATCTGCTCGGCGGCGTTAGACGAACCACCTCTGAACCAAATCGTCAGTGTGTTGACGCCGTTTACCGTCCAGTCTCGATTGGAAGTCAACGTCAAGGTTGCCTCGGATTTTCCGACAGCATTGTTGTATTCAAACGGCATCGACTGATTACCGCCGTGAACGATAGTCTGCTCAGCAAATGGAGGATTAGCATAACCGACGATAGAACCGTTGATAGCCGGGTTGTCGAATCCATCCACCCATGCAAAAAATATCCTGTTGCTGGCAGGTTCAGAGGGATCAAGGTCATTGTAGCTTTCAAAATTGTCCACAATAAGAAAGTCAGCCGTCGTAAAACTCCAGAGAGGACCAGTCCAGGGACTGTCAGCGTTGGCGTTATTTGCCTCATCAATCCGCCAGTAGTAGGTAGTATTCCATTCAAGTTGTTCAGCGTCATAGCTTTCGGAACCAAGGTTTCCTCTGCCTTTATATTCAGGTGAACTAGTATCGGCATTTTTGACTGCATCTTTATCTATTCCGAAATAAACCTGATGAGAATCAGCAAAGACTCCGGCAGTCCAGGTAAGAACAGGTGCCTGAGTGACATCCACGGCGCCTTTAGCCGGACTCGGAGTTCCGACAGCGCCCTCAGTTGTAAAGCTCCAGACATCGCCTTTATAAGTATCGATACCATCGAACTCATCAACCCGCCAATAGTAGGTCTTGGCCATTTGAAGCGTACCGGGAGTATAAGTCGCAGTTCCATGAGCTTGACCACCTGTTGCATTGTCCACTTCCTCAAAACTCTCTCCGAAATACACGGTGTGCAATTTCGAACCGAAACCCGCCGTCCAGTTAAGCTCCACATTCAGATCTACAGACTCTGCACCTCCAGCCGGGTTGGGCTCATAGGCGGTTTTGGGAGCAATCGCAAAACTCCAGACTTTACCCTTCCATGGACTATTTGGATCAAGGTCATTGACCTCGTCAATCCGCCAGTAGTAAGTCGTCCCGGGCTGCAGGCCATCCGGGATGGCGAAACCGGGAAAGCCAACGACCTGAAAAACGCTGCTCGTGTTGCCGGCAAACGTCCCTTCGGCACCGTTGTTGATCTCGTTGAAATCGGTACCGATATACAAATCGTGGGATACGGCAAAATCACCGGGTCTCCAGCTCAGGTTTACCCAGGTTGCTTCGATAAGCACACCTTCCCCAGGTGTCGGACCGGAGGCAACCGGCAAACTTTTACGGCCACCCGGCCCATATACGATGAAATCGTCGAAGTCCATCATGCCGCTGTAAGCCTGAATCCCGACCCTCCCATTAGTCCACTGAGCATGCTCAACATCAAACATTTCAACATCATTCACATAACCGGCCATGCCTGTTTTTGTGACAACCAGCTTAATGTTATGCCAGCTTCCCACTTCCAATGAGTTATTTGTCTGAGCCAGCATCACAGTTGAACCGGCGTTATATATATACGGTCTGGATTCCGTATTCGTCCATCCGTTTACTATCCATCTATACATATGGGTATTAGGCCCATTACGATCAGCCCACACCGTCGGTACCGGATCCTGTACTCTAAAGAGCACATTAACAGGAGCATCTCCTTCAGTAAGTGGCTTCACCTTGAATTCAATAGTGTATTCTTCCCATTCATTGCTCCATTGGTCCGCCGCGACCATTGATGCTTGCCACGGATCAGCTCCGGCGAGTTGGTGATATACACCATCGGCAACCTGCCAATCCCCGGTAATCATTTCCCATCTACCCTCAGAATTCGCAGGATTCTCGAAGTCGTCAAAGAAATATGTCTGTGCGTCAACAGGTGTAGAAAACAGTAAGATGAAAACTAAACCTATAAGCCTTCCGAATGACACGAATCCTTTAACAATCATTTCTTCCTCCTTTATCAACAATGGCTAAAAGTAAAATTCTTCCCTGATCTATATATAAAAACACTCATTTCCATAGAAGCGGGATACAAATTTATAGTTGAAATGTTTACACCTCCTTTTGTGAAGCACACTTCTCGCCTCCTACGATTAACTCTGTGCCATACATAATTCCTCCTCTATCAAGAAGCTCCAATGTTTCCACAGGCCAGAAAAGAAAATCGTCACATTCCCACCTATGCAGGCGCAAACTTTACTAATACTATCTATACCAAATTACCCACCGTCTCGTCAAGAAAAATCGTTGGATAATATGCGCAGAAAACTCCTGAAAAGGATAATTAGAAGAGGTTTGAAAAAGCACGACAATTATTAAATATTGGATTTGGAGACAACTCTTCTTTCAAAACTTCCATATATTCGCATAACTTATTGCTATGTATCCCTTTGGCGGCGAACAAAAGACCAGATGTAATAGACCGGGATACCTAAGAGTATGCTGCCGAGACTGTAAATCGAAGGTTTCGGCCACTCCTTGAATGCAAACACTGCCATGAAGAGGATTACAGCCATGAAGATCGCCGGAACAACAGGATATCCGGGCACGCAAAATGGTCTTTCCATATCCGGCCGGCGCAACCGAAGAACATAAACCGCACCGACAAAAAGTAGCGCAAAGAGCGATAAGCCCACCGAGGCATACCTGTACAAGTTCTGAAAATCCGTCACGAACAGAATAATTACCGCGCACAAACTCTGTAAGAGCATTGCGTAAACAGGAACCCGCCCCTTTGAGCTGATACGCCCCGCTATGGATGGAAACAATCCGTCCCTTGCCATGGCGTAGTAAATCCGCGGGCCGGTAATAACGAAAGCACTCACGGTAGCCAAAAACGCCAATCCTAACAAAACGGAGAAAACATTGGAGGCTCTCGATCCAAAAAGATTTCCGACCGCCAGTTTGGGAACCAGTTCCGCATTGTCAAATCCCACATCAGCCAAAGGTACCGCATAAGCAAAAACAAGATTCAGAGCCAGATACAAAACAACTACCAATCCGGCGCCAAGCAGCAGCGACTGCGGAAGAATTTTGGCCGGGTTCTTAACCTCGCCGGCCAGATAGCTGGCGGCGTTCCAGCCGCTGTAAGCAAACATAACATAGAACAACTGTGTAACCGCAGTCCCAAACTTGACCTTTCCTATCGACTGCCCTGCCGAAAGGTTTGCCAGTTGTCCCCCACCGAACAGAAACGCCAACACGATCAGAAGCACGAACAAGCCGAATTTGAGAACCGTCGTGAAATTTTGCGTCCAGGCGGACTGACGATGACCGGCGAGATTGGGCAGCGTAACCGCTACGATAATAGCAGCAGCAGTCATTTTGATAATGAGGCCGGATTCCTTCTCGGCCAATCCGAATGGCGTCAAAAGGTACTTAGCCGCGATATAGCCGGCCACAGCTAACGGCGCGGAAAAGCCCATAAAAAATGACGTCCAGCCGGATAGAAAAGCAGGCATAGGACCGTATGCTTCGCGAAGGTAAATATACTCTCCGCCCGATCGGGGCAGAGCCGCTGCCAGCTCCGCCACACAAAGAGCACCGCAAATAGCCAACAATCCGCCAAGGGCCCAAAGCCCGAATATGACAGGATAGTTCTGCAGCGATGCCATCATGTATCCGGGCGAGACAAGAATTCCTGTTCCCACCATGCTGGCAATAACCACATAGGTCGAAGTCGATAGACCAAACCCCCGCTGCAATTCTTCCTTCGGCATTCTTATTGTCCTTAAAATACCTTATATTTCACGCATTAAGAGACTTGTCCAGAAATCCGTCCCATATCCGCCGCTGTTCAATCAACGCCTGGACACGGTCGGGAACCTTATCGCTTACTTCCAGCAGTTGCCAGCCCTTCCAGCCCATTTTTACAAGCAGGTCCATTTGAAGCTGATACGGAAATTCCGAATCTTTGAGATTATGCAAATGCAGGGTATCACCCAGAAAATCCTTGACTAAGTTGAAATTGTGCTCGAATCCGTCGCCCGCGGCATCCCTTGTACTGGAGTTAAGCTTCAACCGAACACTCGGCTGATCAACGCGTTCCATAATCGCCCTGAGAATCGGCAGCTCGCCGACATTGCCGTGCGCTTCGAGGCGAACCTGTTGACCATAGTCACCAGCGAATGCTCCCAAAATATTCATCGAATTGCTGATTTGCTCGATGGTCTTATCTTTCGGAACACTGTCGTGGAAACTGTTGGGAAAAACCCTGACGCCGCTGGAACCTACGTCACGGCTTAGCTTTATATAGCCCTTGGTATTTTCAATCGCCAACTCAAGCTGAGCAGCGTCCGGCGAATCATAACGTTCACCGCTGGCAATACCGACTAACGTTACAGGGCTGTCCTCAAACTTCTTTCTTACCTCGCGGCGCTGCTGTGAGTCAAGTTCAAGCTCAACACCGTGAGCGTATGATTGGCTGGTTCGCAGCTCAACGCCAAACGCCCTGGCCTTGCAGCAATTGGCAATCAGAGTCGGGATGTCCCAGTCTTGGCCCCACTGATAGGTCGTAAATCCAAATCTCGTCCTGGTATTGGGATTCGACGCTGGTGTATGAAAAGTACTACTGCATGATGTTAAAGTCGCCCCGGCACATACACCGGCGGCAACACCGATACCATGCGACAGAAAACTCCGGCGTGAAATATTTTTCTGACTGGAAGGCATAAATCTTCTCCTTTACTAAAAAACTACGGATATAGACGAATTTGAAGATGAACTTTATTGCCCTTCGCAAAAAAAATCCATAAAAATATAGAAAAAAGACCGTCTGGAGTTATTTAGTCACCTGCTATATGTGTTAACACGTACTTTAAGACGCCTTAAGCTCTACATCGAATTCACCGAAGGAACCGATTGCTTCAAAGCCCAATTTTTCATAGCACCTGATTGCACCTGTATTGTCCGCTTTTATGTTAAGACCAATATCGTCTATTTCATTTAATAATGATTTACAAACCTTAGCGGCTGCAATTCTACCGTATCCCATGCCCCTATAATCCGGATGCGTTGCAATGTTGCCCAAAGCGGCTACCCGATACCGGGCAGAACAAGCGTGCACACCCGCGACACTAACCAGCACACCGGACTGCCGAATGCCAAAGTATTGTTTCGTCTCCAACATCTTTGGTTCAAAAAAATTCCCGGGATAAGCCTGTTCAAAAAAGCTCGAAATTTCGCCTAAATTTGACACTGAAAGCCCTTCGGCCTCGGAGGTATCAATATTTGTTAATAGTGATTTATCCGTCAAAGCCATCCTGTCATGCCTGCCGAATGGTCGTAAATGATAACACTCCGCCAATATACTCTCCGAACCTGAAATAAGGTGGGCATGAAAACGCCTTGGTAAAATGCCAATCAAACAACGCAAAAGCTCTTCCGTATAAACGCTCTTATCATCTTCTCCAAGGGCATGAAGACACGGTAAACTACCACCAGTGTACATCAGTGCTATGGCCCGGATACCTGTTGAGTAGGTCAAAGTATACCAAGTAGTGTATGGCCATAAAAAATCGTCCAGGTCACCAAGACTATAAATATTAAGAAACACATTGCCGCGGAGAAACGTCTCTATCGTGCTCTTATTATGTAAACATACCGCCTTCATTGCCCATCCCTTTTTAACAGGTCGGCTACTGCTTCGATATGCTCGTATTCAACACCATCAAGCAAAATGACACTTTTGTTCTTTAAGGCCGTGGATAAATTCATTAGCGGTTCATTCCTCGCTTCGGTTATTCTACTCAACTCCAAGCCGCGCCAGTTCATTCTTAACCTGGCTGACACTCTCGAACAGAATTGTATTTAGCCCCGCTTGTTTTGCGCCGTTTATATACTCAGGCTTATCATCTATGAATACCGATTGGGCGGCTTTCGACCCGAGTCTCTGAACGGTAAGTTCATAGATTCTTCTCTCGGGCTTGCTCGTCCCCTCGGCACACGAAAAGACCAACACATCGAACATATCATACCCGAATTGATAAAAGTACCGCATAGCCGGCCTTTCTGTGTTGGACAAAAACGCCGTCTTATAGCCTTTTTTACGAAATCCGGCCGCTAAAAAAAACATACCTTCTCTGGGCACATAAGCCGCCTTGAACGCATCAGCCCATAACGAAGGAACTTTCGGCTTCGATACTCCTAATCCGCCGCACATTCTTTCCCAGAACTCTTCTTCAATGATTAAACCTTTTTGAAAATCCACTCCGAACTTATCGTACACTTTTATATAGTCTTCCTTCGAAACGGCCAAGGTCTCCGAACAATATTTAACCAAACCCGGAGCGGGATCTTCTATCAGAACACCTCCCCAATCGAATATTACAGATTCTATTACTTCCATCGCAAACATCCTTTGCACAGCCGGCTTCCATTATTTTCCACATCAGGACGATACAAAAGTTCAACGCACATATCAATATTTTTTTGTCCCAACCTTACTATCGCTATTGGTCTTTGACGAATAGCCCCACAGAATCTATAATCAAACCACTTTGTAATTTTTGATTACGGGATAAAATCATGGAATATGCATTAACTTTCATAATTGGCGGAATATGTGCTGGCGCACTTGTTTTCCTTTTAAGCCATAAGAAAATTAAGCGTTTTGAGAGTGAAATCAAAGCAGAAGCTGAAAGAAGGATTATCGCGGAGGAGAAGAGTTCTCGTATTCCTGAATTAGAATCGGCCATAAACCAAAAGGAAAACGAGAATTCCCAATTGCGTGAGGAACGTGCATCACTGAAAACATCTCTCGAAGAGCAACAAAAAGCATGGAATGAAAAACTCGCTTTGCTCAACGACGCAAAAGAAAAACTCTCCGATGCCTTCAAGGCCCTTTCCTCCGAAGCATTAAAGAGCAATAATGCACAATTTTTGGAATTAGCAAAAACAAATCTTGAGAAATTCCAGGAAAGTGCAAGAGGTGATCTTGATAAGCGGAAACAAGCTGTAGATGAATTAATTAAACCCTTAAAGGAATCTCTCAAAAATGTAGATGGTGCACTCAGAAATATTGAAAAGAACCACTCTTCTGTAAGAGAAAAGATTGAATCACTTCTAATTTCGGAGGTGCAACTTAAAAAGGAAACAGCCAATCTTGTAACTGCTTTACGAAGACCCACTGTTCGAGGTCGATGGGGAGAAATGCAATTACGACGTGTGGTCGAGATAGCCGGCATGGTTAATTACTGCGACTTCAGAGAACAAGAAAGTAGTTCACAAGAAGGTGGTCGTATACGTCCGGATATGATTATTAAACTACCAAACCAGAGAACAGTAGTTGTTGACTCAAAAACACCTTTGGAAAGCTACCTAGAATCTTTGGAAACAACAGATGAAGAGATACGTAAGCAGAAACTTAAAAATCATGCACGCCTCGTACGCACACATATTCTAAATCTCGGGGCAAAAGGCTATTGGGAGCAGTTTCAACCAACTCCCGAATTCGTTGTTATGTTTTTACCCGGCGAGATGTTCTTTAGCGCTGCTCTGGAGCAGGAACCTGGACTTATTGAGCTTGGTGCGAAAAAGCGAGTTATCCTGGCAACTCCAACCACTCTTATCTCATTGCTTAGAGCAGTAGCGTATGGGTGGCAGCAGGAACAAGTTGCTAAAAACGCTCAAAAAATAAGCGAACTGGGAAAGACACTATATGACCGAGTTCGCACATTTGTCGAACACTTCGGTGTTGTAGGCAAAAATATAGACCGCGCTTCCAAAGCATACGACGACGCCGTCGGTTCACTTGAAAAACGTGTTTTAGTGTCAGCTCGGCATTTCAAAGAACTTGGAGCAGCTTCTGGAGACGATATCGACTCACTAGATTTAATAGACAAGAAAACAAGGATGATTCAGTCACCGGAAGCTGAAGAAGATCAAAAGGAAATGAACGACAAGGTGGACAGTCAAGAACCTACGGTAAAACCGAGGGATTAACCTGTGCAAATTAAGAATTAATAAAGGATATTTCTTATGTCTGAAAATTACGATTGCATCATAGTTGGTGGTGGGCCGGCCGGTCTTGCGGCGGGTCTCTACACAGCACGCGACAGAATGAAAACTTTGATACTCGAAAAATTCATGCCCGGCGGGCAAATCATCAACACCGACAGAATCGAAAACTACCCCGGCATCGAACGCATCGACGGCGCCGGCCTTATCATGCAAATGCAGCAACAGACCGAAAGCTTCGGGGCAGAGGTAAAGACCGGCTCTGAAGTATCCGGCTTAGAGAAACTCGAAGACGGCAATATCACGGTTCATTGCAACAAGGACAAGTACACTGCAAGGGCCGTTATTTTAACGCCCGGCAGCGACTATCGTAAACTTGGCGTCCCCGGCGAAGAAGAGTTCCGAAATGCTGGCGCGGGCGTCAGCTATTGCGGCACCTGCGATGCACCCTTTTTTAAGGGCAAACAGGTCGTCGCCGTCGGCGGAGGAAATACCGCAGTCGAAGAAACCCTGCACCTGACCAGGTTCGCCCAAAAGGTAACAATGATCCACCGCAGAGACGAATTCAGGGCATCCAGGGTTCTGGTTGAGGAACTGCAGGTAAAAGCAAACGAGCCCGATTCAAACCTTATAATAAAGTACGACACCGTCGCGACCGCAATACAGGGTGATGGCAAGGCCCAGTCAATCAAGCTCAAAAACGTAAAAACAAACGCCGAAGAAGACTATCCATGCGACGGCGTTTTTATCTTTATCGGCATGGTACCCAGCACCGGCTTTCTTAAAGGCTCTGTAGAGCTTACCGAACACGGTTTTATCAAGTGCGACTGTGCATATCTGAGAACGAGTGTGCCGGGTGTCTTCGTGGCCGGCGATTGCAGAATCGGAGCGGCCATGCAGTTGGCTACCGCCGTAGGAGACGGCGTCGTCGCCGCTATGATGCTCAAGCAGTATTTCAGAGACCCGAATTGGTGGAACGAGCCGGTCAGCGAATTGCTCGGGCCCGGCGGACGCTAAACCACGCAAAACAACTCGTAAATCAGCCCGCCTGCCGGTTTGTACAGTGTAACAACAAATTTTGTTGACGTCCGTAAGCTTTTCAGATATTATGCTCGTCGAGTAAATCCGGCTTTCATAGTCGGGCGCTAATTGCTGCGAATTCTTGGCTGAAAGGATAAAATAATATGGCTGGTAATGTAATCGAATTAACCGATGCTACTTTTGACGAGACTGTTCATAGTTCCGATGTGCCGGTGCTGGTTGATTTCTGGGCGCCCTGGTGTGGCCCCTGTAAAATGATAGCCCCGCTTATCCAGGAAATCGCAGACGAATATATAGACAAGGCCAAAATCTGCAAGCTTAATACCGACGACGCCCGCGACAGTGCAATGGAATTCGGCATCAGCGCCATACCGACAATCATTCTATTCAAGGACGGCCAGGTACAAAAAAAATGGGTCGGCCTAACCAGCAAAAAAGACCTCGCCGCCGCAATTGACGAACAGCTGTAAAACTCAGCAATCTGAGCACCAATAGGAAGTGTTCAAATGATTTACGAAGACCTAAAAGGAAAAAAGGTCTTGGTTAGCGGAATCGGTTCAGCAACGGCTTGTGTACGAGAGCCTAAATCCCCCCCCCCACCAAAACGAGGAGTATCAAAGTGAAGCGAAAGTTTATCACTCAATCGGTAATGATAGTAGTCTGCATTGCAATAGTAATATGCACCTGCTGCAGGACAGCCGAAAATTCACAGAACGCCAAAGCGAAAACGTCAGAACATATCCGGAAGATTATTCCATTAGCCGGTCAATGGCTCTTCAAGCTGGACCCAGCCAACGCCGGCGAGAAAGAAAAATGGTACAATAGCAAACTGTCCGACCAAATCAATTTGCCCGGCTCGACAATCGAGAACGGCTTTGGCGACGATATCTCCCTCGACACGAAATGGACCGGCAGCATTATCGACAAATCGTTTTTTACCGACGCCAAATATGAAAAGTACAGACAGCCCGGCTCAATAAAAATCCCCTTCTGGCTCACCCCGGTAAAACACTATAAAGGCCCCGCTTGGTATCAGAAACAAGTAGATATACCCTCCAACTGGGCCGGCAAAAGAATAAATCTTTTTCTGGAACGTTGCCACTGGGAAACAAAAGTCTGGGTGGACGATATCGCCGTCGGCGCCCGCGACAGTCTCTGCACGCCGCAGCTCCACGACCTAAGCGGTCTGATGACGCCCGGCCGACATATAGTGACTATCCGGGTGGATAATTCAATGAAATATAACGTCGGAGAAAACGCCCACTCAATCAGCGACCATACCCAATCGAACTGGAACGGCATAATCGGCAGAATCGAGCTCCGCGCAGCCGATAGTCTCCGGGTCAGTGACATTCAGGTCTATCCAAACGTAAGTAATAAATCAGCGAAAGTTATTGTAACAATCAGCAACTCCGGCAATCAAAATCTCAAAGGAACATTAAATATCCGGGCCGAAGGCTTCAATACCGAACAAGGCCGCACGGTCCCACAAAAAAGCATCGAATTCACCGCCTCGAAACCCGAAACCACCATCGAAGTTGACTATTGCTTGGGCAATAATGTACAGTTGTGGGATAAGTTCTCTCCGGCATTGTACAAGCTGTCTGTTTCACTCGCAGCCAAAACCGCAAAAGATACATTCCAGGATGAAAAAGCTGTAACATTCGGCATGCGCCAAATCGGCACAAAAGGAACACAATTCACCATCAATGGCCGCCTTACCTTCCTGCGCGGAACACTGGAATGCAGCATCTCCCCCCTGACCGGATATCCGCACATGGACGTCGATGGATGGCTTCGAATCTTAAGAGCCGCCAGCGCACACGGCCTTAACCACCTGCGATTCCATTCATGGTGCCCGCCCGAGGCCGCGTTCGAGGCCGCCGACAGGATGGGAATTATCTTTCACGTCGAATGCCCCGCATGGACAGCCATCGGCGACGGCGAGCCAATCGATAAGTTCATCTACGCAGAAGGCGACCGTATCCTAAAAGCGTACGGCAATCATCCATCTTTCTGCATGCTTGCTTATGGAAATGAACCGGGCGGCAAAAATCAAAAAAGGTTCCTCGGAGATTTGGTCAACTACTGGAAAGAAAAGGACCCGCGACGCCTTTATACCAGTGCGGCCGGATGGCCCATCATCACTGAAAACCAGTTTCACAGCACACCCGCCCCGCGAGGCCATCAATGGGGCGCAGGTTTGAGCAGCCGCTTCAACGCAAAACCACCTGAAACCGCAAGCGACTATCGAGACATCATCGGAAAATACAACGTCCCAGTCGTCAGTCATGAGATAGGCCAGTGGTGTGTATTTCCAAACCTGAATGAAATAGAAAAGTACACAGGCGTCCTGAGAGCACTAAACTTCGAGATTGTCCGTGATTCACTTGCCGAAAAGCACATGCTCGACCAGGCACAGGACTTCCTTCTGGCCTCCGGAAAATTGCAGGCCTTGTTATATAAGGAAGAGATAGAATCCGCACTGCGCACTCCCGGCTTCGGCGGTTTTCAACTGCTCGATATTCACGACTTCCCGGGTCAGGGTACGGCGCTTGTGGGAATTCTCGACCCCTTCTGGGACTCCAAGGGCTACATCGAACCACATGAACACAAACGCTATTGCAATGAAACCGTACCCCTTCTGCGAATGAAAAAACGCACATGGACTACAGACGAAACATTCAGTGCCGACATTGAAATTGCTCATTTCGGCCCTGAGCCACTCAACAACGCAACTATACTCTGGTCTATTGACTCTGAAAAATATAAAGTTGCTTCAGGGCAACTACCTCAGATTACAATCCCAATTGGTAACGGCACTAAGCTAGGTAAAATCAATGTCCCGCTTGCAAACATTGATGCACCGAAAAAACTAATGGTAAAGGTTTCCATAAAGGATACTTCATCTGAAAATAGCTGGGACATCTGGTTATACCCACGCCGTGTGTATCCGGTTGCGTCGATAGACTTATTGGTAGCAGACAGCTTCGACGAAAAAGTTCAGAATGCCCTGAAAGCCGGCCGAAAAGTCCTGCTCATGCCTCCGTTGAATTCCATCGACAGTGACATCCCGGCGGGCTTCACTTCAATCTTCTGGAATACGCAATGGACAAGACAGCAGCCTCCGCACACTCTGGGCATCCTATGCAACCCGAAACATCCGGCCCTGGCAAAATTCCCAACAGAATTTCACAGCAACTGGCAATGGTGGGACCTCGTAACAAAATCTAAATTTATGGTACTTGACGAATTCGCCCCTGAATTTCGCCCCATCGTCCAGGTTATAGACGACTGGAATACCAATCGCAAGCTTGGCCTTATCTTTGAAGCGAAGATTGACACCGGCAAACTGCTCGTCTGTAGTATCGACCTTCGCAGCAACCTCACAAATCGCCCGGTGGCAAGACAGATGCTGCAAAGCCTCCTCAGCTATATGGACAGCAGCGCCTTTACGCCGAGGCTCAGCACCGACTCCGAACACATCAAAAGCCTGTTCAAAAAACCAACCCTGATAAGCAAGGCCCGGGTGGTAATGGTTGACAGTCAGGCCTCTGGCCACGAAGCTCGCAACGCCATCGACGGCAACCCGGCTACTATCTGGCATACCTCATGGGAGCCGGCACCAAAGGCATATCCCCACGAAATCCGAATAGAACTTCCCGAACCGGTCGCAATCAAAGGTCTGAACTATACCCCTCGCCAGGATATGTCTAACGGCTGGATTTCCAAATATCAGGTATATGTAAGTACTGATGGCAAAAACTGGGGCAGCCCATGCGCAACCGGAACTTTCCAGAAAGGCAGAAGCGATAAGAACGTTCTTTTCGAGAAGGCAAGCACTGGCAGATTCGTACGTTTCGTAGCGCTCTCCGGATTCGACGGCCAGCCATTTGCTTCGATAGCCGAACTCAACATCATACCGGCTTCCGTAAAATAGCAAAGCACAATCCAATACGAAGTGAAACTTCAAACAACTTACCAGAAGATAATGTAAAAAACCGCCACCGCCGCAATCACCAAACCACCGGCAAGTTTCACCTCAGGCGCCGTCTTTGTCTCGATACCCTCACGAACCGGCAATTCTTTCGGTCTATCCAATGGCTTAAAGAAAGTGATTAATCCCATAATCATCAGCACAAGCCAGAACGTTATCGCAACCTGTATCAGAAAATGCAGGTCCTGTGCAAATCTTTGAAACAGACCATAAATAATCGGCCCGCTAATCAGCGCCGTCACTCCCGCCGCACCGGGCGCTTTTTTCACCACCATACCGAAAAGAAATGCAGCCACCACGCCCGGCCAGATATACCCCTGAAACTGCTGAATATACTGAAAAACTCCGCCGAATTTTGGATCATCCAGCTTTGGCGCCAGCAGACATCCCGCGACCACAAAAACCATCGTCATAATACGCCCCAGAAACAACAGCCGCCTCTGTGGAGCATTGCGGTCGAACATCCGGTTATAAATATCCATCGTAAAAATCGTCGAGGCGGAATTCAGCATTGAAGCCAAAGAGCTGATTACCGCCCCGGCTATCGCCGCAAACATAAAGCCGCGCAGACCCGCCGGAACCAAATTGCGAATCAACATCGGAAACGCCTCATCTGCCTTGGCCATCTCACTGCCGTAAAGCTGATAAGACATAATCCCCGGCATCACAATCGCAAACGGAACCAGAATCCACAAAGCCCCGGCAAAAATAACACCAAGCTGACCATCGCGAAGCGTCTTGGCCGCAAGATTACGCTGAACAATAAACTGATTCAAACCGCAGTAATAAACCAGCACAATCCACATCCCCCCGAAAACACCCGTCCACGGCAGCCCCTCATGGCTGGCCGGAAGGACCATGTGCAGTTTGTCCGTGTTGGTAGTTGAAAACTGTTCCCAACCCCCGCAGGCGTGCAGGCCTAAAAAGAAAATGGTAACACCTCCTACAAGCAGCGCCAATCCCTGGAACAAATCAGCCCACGCCACCGCTTTCAATCCACCCCAGACAGTGTAGGCCGCCGCTATCAAACCGATTAACCACACACCCTGACTCATCGAAAGGCCAAAAATCGTCCGCAGCGTCAATCCCCCCGAATAAAGCACCGCCGCAAGAAGAACCGCCACGTAAATTACAACTGTGGTCAACGCCATAATCGCGCGGGCCGTGGAATTGTAGCGATATTCTAGGTATTCGGGCATCGTATAAATGCCGGCCCTGAGAAAACGAGGCAATAATGTAAAAGCGATAATTACAATACCGACACTGCCGAACAATTGCCAGTTGCTCACCGCCAGCCCCACACTGCCAGCCCCCTGACCGGCCATACCTACAAACTGCTCCGTCGAAATATTCGCGGCAACAATCGAAATGCCAATCAGCCACCACTTCAAGCCCCGGCTGGCCAAAAAATAATCCTCGCTCGTCTTCTCCTTACGGCTCTTAAACAAGCTGAAACCAACCACAATTCCGATGAACGCGATGAATACTCCGATATCAATAAAGTTCAAATCCATTCGACAAACCTCAGCCCCAATCTTATATTTTAAAAACAGGCCGTAATTATAACCTCTCACGAGCCGACTGCAATACTCTGTTATGGCCTTAAGTCTTGTAGGGTATTATCTAAACCAAACCCAACCTCTCACATAATCTGAAATCCAAAATCTGTGATCTGAATTTTTTAAATCATCAATCTTAACTCAAAACTAATTTCTTTTCCCCTTTTCCTTATTTTCGGTACGGCTTTTTTTGTTGATTTTGCTTCTGGCAGGATATACTTTAGTGTAGTTATGATTAATATAGAAAAGATAAAGCCGGAAGTTGAACGAGTATGTAGGCACTTGCCGGTCAAAAGATTAGGTCTGTTCGGTTCGGCGTTGGGGCGAAATTTTTCTCGTACCAGCGACGTCGATGTTCTGGTTATTTTCGATTCCGGCGAAGATATTGACCTTTTTGATGAATATTTCGAATTGAAGGAGCAGCTCGAGAAGATATTTAGACGAAACGTTGATCTGGTTGTTGATAAAAAATTCAAAAATCCCATCTTCAGAGAATCCATCGACAGGACAAGGATCGTCATTTATGAACGATGATACAAGAAAAAACCTCGTTGATGTCCTCCAGGCTGGCGAGGAGATACAGAATTTTGTTCGTGGAATGGATTTCAAGGCATATCAGGCCAGCCCCGTTACACAAAGAGCTGTAGAGCGAGACTTCGAAATTATCGGCGAAGCTCTTAACAGGATTAAATCCAAAGATGATGAATTACTTGGCAAGATTTCTGAGCATCATCGCATCATAGGATTCAGAAATATACTGATTCATGGTTATGATGTTGTTGACGAGGCAATTGTTTGGCAGGCCGTTACAAAACATCTGCCGAATTTAATAAGTGAAATAAAACTAATACTGAATGTCTAAAAAAAGATAGGGTATCATGGCAGAAATTTTCTACAAATCAATGAATAGAAGAAATTTTATCAAAACCTCTTTGGCCGCCCTCGGAACCGTCGCTGCCCTCAATGCAGGCTGCGCCCCGGGCCTGAAAAGAACCCAATACCAGGCATCTCGATGGGCACTGCTATCCGATACACATATCCCGGAAGATGTTAACAACAATTATCGGGGATTCTATCCCTACCAGAACCTGCAAAAAGTCGTTCCCGGTATTATCTCCGCTTCGCCCGATGGCGTAGCTATCACCGGCGATCTGGCCAGGCTGACCGGCCAACCGGGCGATTATGCAAACCTTAAGAAACTGCTCGAACCAATCGCAGAAAAAAGACCCGTCTTTATGGCGCTCGGCAACCACGACAACCGCGACAACTTCGTTAAGGTCTTTGATAATGTCCCCGGAGAAAAACAGTCCGTTCAGGGCAAGCACGTTGTAGTCGCCGAAAAACCACCCGCCCGTCTGATTATTATGGATTCACTCTTATACACCAATAAAGTGGCCGGTTTATTAGGAAAGGCACAAAGACAATGGCTCCAAAACTATCTGACCGAATGTGACGATACGCCGACAATACTTTGCTTCCATCACTCTCTGGAAGACGGCGACGGAGACCTGCTCGATTTGCCCTGGCTTTTTTCCGCTATGAAACCAATTCGCAAGGTTAAAGCCATAGTCTATGGCCACTCTCACGTTTACAGGTTTACTCAATACGAAGGAATCCATCTTATCAACCTGCCGGCTGTTGGGTATAACTTCAACGACACCGATCCCGTGGGCTGGGTAGAAGCCAGTCTGACCGCCAGAGGCGGCGATTTCAAGCTGCACGCCATAGCCGGAAACACCAGCAACGACCAAAGTATAACAAAACTTAAATGGCGGACATAAGAACCCGAGAAAAAACAATCCTTGCAATTGATAACCCTTTTCTGGTATAAAAGCAGCCGGTAATATAACACCTGCGCCTGCTTTACCGGTGATGGACAGGCAAACCGAAAAATAAAGAACAGGATGAACTCTCGATGCAATCTTCTGCACGGATGCAAATAGACGCCGAACACGACAAGTCACGTCTGGCACCTCTACGCAGTCAGTCCAAACTGGATAGCTTCCGCAAAAAACAATGGGCAATACAGCCAACGGACGACCGCTCCGCAGAGCTTGCACGATCCTTGAAGATTTCACCCGTTTTAGCACAGCTCTTAATCAATCGCGGAATAACAGACACCCAGAGTGCTTCCGCTTTCTTAAGGCCCAAACTGACACAGCTTATCGACCCTGCCCAAATGCCGGGAATTGCCCCGGCGGTTCACAGGTTAAAGCACGCCGTTAAAAACAAGGAAAAAATTACCGTCTATGGCGATTATGACGTGGACGGTATTACAGGCGTCTCAATCCTTTGGCAGGTTTTAACACTGCTCGGCGCCGATGTCGATTATTATATCCCGCATCGTATCGACGAAGGCTACGGCCTGAACGAAGAAGCAATCCGGACACTGGCAAAATCCGGCACCAGACTTCTGGTCACCGTCGATTGCGGCGTTACCGCACACAGCTCGGCCCAACTCGCCCGGCAGCTCGGGCTTGACTTAATAATAACCGACCACCACCAGATAAGCGCCCAGCCCGACTGCAAGCTTCCAGAAGCTGTCGCCATCGTGCACCCCGCCCTGGAAAAATCCTATCCAAACCAGGCCTCCGCCGGGGCTTTAGTCGCCTATAAACTCGCCTGGGCCATTGCCAACGAATTCAACTCGGGCCGAAGGCTCGAACCAAAGTTACGCGAATTTATGTTAAACGCAACGACCTTAGCTGCAATGGGGACCGTCGCCGATATCGTTGACCTGCGAGGCGAAAACAGGGCACTGACAAGCTACGGCTTAAAGGCACTACCCCATTGTAAGCTTTCCGGCATTCAGGCCCTGATTGAATCGGCCGGCCTGACCGGGCAGCAACTCGACAGTTTCCATATCGGCTTTCGCCTTGCGCCAATGCTCAACGCCGCCGGACGAATGGGACATGCCCGGCTGGCCGTGGAACTGCTGACATCCGACAGCCAGATTCGCGCGATGCAGATAGCCGAATATCTCAAAGAGCAAAACAGCAAGCGCCAGCAATACGAGCGAAAGATATTCAAGCAGGCCTGTGAGATGATAGTTGAGCGAAACCTCCATCACCCCGACCGTAAAAGCATTGTTCTTGCGAACGAAAACTGGCACACTGGCGTAATAGGCATCGTCGCTTCGAGAATAGTCGATAAATTCTATCGCCCGACAATTATGCTTAACGCCGATGCCGCCGAAAAAGGCGTCGCTCATGGTTCCGCCCGTTCAATTCAGGGTTTCTGTCTGCTAAGCGCAATCGAAGCCTGCTCACAGCACTTAATCCGCTTCGGCGGTCACAAAATGGCTGCCGGCGTAACTATCGAAACCGAAAAAATAGACTTGTTCACCGCGGATTTCGAAGCCTATGCAAAAGAAAACCTGAACGAAAACGACGTCTCCGCAAAACTTCACATCGATGCGGTGGCCCCATTGGCTGAGTTCCGGGCAGAAATGGTTAGCGAGCTGCAAATGCTCGGCCCGTTCGGGCAGGGTAATCCCAAACCTGTTTTCGCCACAAAAGGGGTTCGTCTGGCCTCTCCGCCAAGAAGAGTCGGCTCCGGACGTGAGCATCTTCAGATTGCGATTACTGACAACACAAATAGCATCCGATGTATCGGCTTCAGGTTCGGAAAACTGGAAAAAAAGCTGCTCGAAAACGAATTCTTCAACGTCGCCTATCAGCCGCAGTTCAATACCTACAACGGAAACACCAACGTCGAATTCATCCTCACCGACATCCAGTTCGAATAAGTGTTTCCGTCATCCGCTACTTCTTTTTGACCTCTATCCTGTCAATCTCGAACTGCCCCATCGAAGTCACCAGGCTGAAAAAGTCACCGGGGTCACCATTCCCCGATGCCAAAGCGATATGGCCCGCATCATACCCTCCCCTGCCGGTGCCCTTGAAGGCCGCATCCAATCCGATCCATTTCTCACCGACATACGCCTGTGTCCAGGCATGACCGCCGAATCCGTTCACCACTGTTCCCCATTGATCTACGTATGCCAGTCCCGATACGACTTGGGCCGGAATCCCGACAGCACGGCACAATGCCGCGGCCAACACCGCATGTTCGGTACAATCCCCCTGCCTGCTTTCGGCAACCTCGACCGCTGAAGCATAGCCGACAGAAAGGTTCTTGTCATCGATATAGTCCGCCACGAACGCTTCAATCTTACTGACCGCCTCGGCAGCATCCTTTGTACTGCCAACCGCCCGCCGCGCAAGGTCAATTATAACTTTTTGTTCGCTCTGCACAAACGGCGTCGGCTCAAGGGCCTTCAGTGCCGCTTCATTATCTCCTCTATAAGGAAACGTTACGCCCAAAGGGGCAACAACGGGCTTGACCGTCAGGATTAACTTACCGCCATCGAACTGCTGAACCTGCTGGTTGTCATTCGGTGGTATCGTCAGCTTTGCCTCGGGAAGCGGATCCAGGTGGTACACAACTGACTCGGTCGAGCCGAGATCATCCAGAGGCACAGGGCTGTCAATAAACATCTTGTCCACTAATTCAACTATGTCGTTTTTGCCTAATGCAAACTCCTTTGAACAAGCCACTATTTCCAACGTAAAACCCATAACCGGAGAAACACTCTTTTGCAAACTATAATCTTCATCGAGGTAGCTCCTGGTGGTTATTTCACCCATTCCCGGTATACCCTGACGAATCGTTACTTCCGTCAACGTTACGACTCTACCTAACAAATCCACTTGCTCTTTAGTCCCAACGCTGATTTTAGCATCAAGGGCACGCGTCATAGTTGGATCAAACACCCGGCAGGAATACTCGGTTCCTTCCTGAAGTCCTTTCTCCTCTCCCAGCAAACGCAATCCCTCGGCCATTAGCGCACCACTCGGCCACTCGACAATACTTTTCTGCTCAGCTCCCGCAGAACGGTTAATTAATGCCAGTTTGCCGTCGGGTTGTATGGTACCGGAGACCTCTACCTTCATCAGACCCATATCCTGAATGCACTCAAAGCCCAGCGGCTTGCCGTCGGGAGTTTCGACTATTTTGGTGTTCACAGTTACACTCAGAGAAATACCCGCTCGATTCAACGTCAAGCTTAGCTCGTCAGAAGTGGTAACTTTATCACCGTCAACAACACGGCTCTGGATAGCATAGCCGACCTTTTTACCCTCCATGAAAACGGCAAAGTATTCGGTCTCTTCCTCATGGGCTTCGGCAACATCAATGGCCGGCACAGTTTCCTTCGGCAACGGCTTTTCTGCTACTGTCTTATCCGGCTCCGCCTGAGTCGCTACTTCTGTCTGCTCTCCGGACTGCGGCGACGAAGGCGTTGATTTCTTACGACAACCAACAACGTTTATAACAACCAATAAAAAACAAATCCCAAGAAGACACTTATCCTTCATAATCAATTTTCCCTTCTCAAATATCTGCGGATATCCCAACCGGACTTTTCTCCGTTAAATACCGGCGATTCTAATATGCAAAAGCTCAAGGCCAAATTATAACTCGTAAAGACAATTTCTCACTAAAATAATTCACCCCGAGTTGCAAATTATCCTCTGCAAGCAGCAGATATAACCACAAACCATTTTTTATTCCACCAGCAGGCATACTAAGGTTGAATTGCCTGTGCTTTCGATTAAAATAAAAAACTCAAACTGACCGATTCAGTCTGTCATCCCTGCGAAAGCAGGGATCCAGTAACGCAGCGGTAGATTGGATTCCCGCTTTCGCGGGAATGACAAATTGTGCTATCTTATTGCTAAAACAAGAGATATGATAGTATTCAACTTAAAACGGTCAGTTTGAGTAAAAAAAAACTGCACAAAGATATGAATTTTAACGAACTGCTAAACCTGGTCTCTTCAGACAACTCTCGAAATATTTGTGTAGATTCCCGCACAGTCGGAAACGGTGATATCTTCGTGGCCGTCAAAGGCACCGCCAGCGACGGACACGATTTCATTGACCAGGCCCTTGCCAACGGCGCCGAATATATCGTTTGTCAGTCCGCCCCTGATAGATGCGATCAAAATGATGCCGACGTAATAGTTGTTGACGATTCCATAGAAGCAGCAGCCCTACTCGCACAAACTCTCAGAGGCAATCCCGCTTGCCGACTAACAAATCTCGCAGTCACCGGCACAAATGGAAAAACCACCGTCGCCTATATGGTACGATCCTGCATCCAACAAGCAGGCCAAAAGTGCGGCCTTCTTGGCACCGTTATTTACGATACCTGCTCAGGAAACTCCAGCGAGGCTATTCTGACAACACCTGATTGTATGACAATCGCCGCCGGGCAGGAGCAAATGCTGAAAAACGGCGCAAAGTATATGGTCATCGAAGCAAGCAGCCACGCCCTTTCGCAAAACCGTCTGGCAGGTATTAACTTCAAAGCCGCCGCTTTCACAAACCTGGCCGGAGACCATCTGGACTATCATAAAACCGAAGAAGATTACCTGGCGGCAAAGACCATACTTTTCTCCGCTCTTTCACACGATGCCGCGGCGGTATTGAACAAACAATCCCAGCATGCCGAATCTATTGCCAAACAAACCAAAGCCAAAATCTTATGGTACGCTATTGACACCCCGGCGGACATCATCGCCCATATCGAATCGATGGACACCGATGGAACGGTTTTCAATATGGAATACGCCGGCCAATCTGCTATTGTTACAACACCCCTGCTTGGTCTGTATAATGTAAGCAACTGCCTGGCGGCAGCAGGCTTATGCCTCGCCGCCGGATTCGATTTGGAAACGATAGCAGCTGGCCTGTCAGCTTTGAAGACAATACCGGGCCGATTGGAAAAAATCGACTTCGACTGTGATTTTTCCGTGCTGGTCGATTACGCACACACCGACGATGCCTTGAAAAACGTCCTCTCTACACTAAAGCCGCTCTGCAAAGGCAAGTTAATAGTCGTTTTCGGATGCGGCGGAGACAGAGACAAAACAAAACGCCCGCGTATGGCTAAAGTGGCCGAACAATTAGCTGATTTTATAATAGTTACCAGCGACAACCCACGAACTGAAAATCCTGACCAAATCATAAAAGACATTATCACCGGCTTTGAAAATCCGGATTCGCAAATAATTTTAATTGAGCCGGACAGAAAAAAAGCCATCGCCTCAGCCATCAGGACCGCCGTTAAAAATGATATCGTCCTAATAGCAGGCAAAGGCCACGAAACCTACCAGATAATCGGAAAGCAAAAGTTCGACTTCAGCGATAAACAAATCGCTATGGAGTACCTGACCACAAACCAAATATAGTAATGTGATGAGGTAAGATGAATGGATTGAGTTGCCGACGGCATTGTCTCGACGTTTGTAATATCACCGATTATTTCAAAATCCTTGACCATCTGCAAAATTCTAACATAATTACTAATATTACACCAGCAATCGCTTTTCTCGATGAATATACATAATTAGATTATCGAAAAACTAAAATGAAAGAATTTCCGATATCAGCCCTGGCTCAGATAGTAAAAGCCAACCCGGTCGCAAACACCGGCATTTTCACAGGCGTAAGTATAGACTCACGAACTACCAAAGCCGGTGATTGTTTCTTTGCGATTGCCGGCGAAAATTTCGATGGCCACGATTACATAGCCGACGCCTTCACAAAAGGCGCCGTTTGTGCCGTGGTAAGCAAAGACATCGAAGATAAAAAATCTGCCGACAAACCAATACTCAAAGTTCCAGATACCATAAAAGCCCTCGGCGACCTTGCAAGTCAATACCGCCGGCAAACCGGCTTCAAAGTAGTTGCTATAACCGGCTCAGCAGGCAAAACAACAACAAGACAAATAACTTACCAGGCCTTAAGCCAGCGTTTCAGAGTTCACCAGTCGCCGAAGAGTTTTAATAACAACATCGGTCTTCCCCTGACCTTGCTCACAGCAGAGCCCGACTGCCGGATTGTCATCGCCGAACTCGGCAGTAATCATCCCGGTGAAATAGCCTATCTTACTCGTATCGCCGCCCCGGACATCGCGGTGGTTACTAACGTTCACCCGGCCCACCTGGAAGGATTCGGCAGCCTACAAACAATTACTCAAGAGAAGCTGTCCATCTCAGAAGGACTAACACCAGACGGCGTTTTTATAATCAACGCAGACTTCGACGAATTGGTCGGTACCTGCCGGGCCAAAGGGACCAAATTCGTAACATTCGGCAAATCAGACGCCGCCGACTATCAGGGACAAAATATCAGATACGAAGCCTCCGCCAGCCGGCTCACTATCAATGGTACGCACATACACTTACCGTTGCCAGGCCCGGGCAACCTCGAAAACACACTTGCCGCCTGGGCTGTTTGCAGCCAATTTGATATGAGTATCGATGATTTCGCACAGGCCGTCAGTAACCTCTCACCCGTTTCCATGCGCACCGAACTTTTGCAAATCGGAACGCTTATGATATTGAGCGATTGCTACAATGCAAATCCAGCCTCAATGAAAAATGCCCTGAATATATTAGCCGGCCTCGACCCAACCCGAAAACGCAGATCGGTCTTCATCTGCGGTGATATGGCCGAACTCGGAACACAAACCGAACGCCTGCACACAGAGTTGGGCACTTCCATCGCACAGGCCAAAGTGGAGCTGCTGATAGCTGTCGGAAAGTTTGCTAAAATCACCGCCGGCGCCGCTAAAACAGCCGACGAACGCAATTTGGATTCCCGCCGGGCAGGGCTAATGCAAATAAAATGTTTCAAAGATACCCTTTCTGTCTGTAATAATCTGCATGAATTCATAAAAGATTACGATATACTATTAGTGAAGGGTTCGCGTACGGCCCGGCTGGAAACAGTCGTCGAGAAACTAAAAGAGATTTTCTCGTGACAGGACTCACAGGTCACGGGACACGGATGACGAAATGATTTACCACTTGTTATGGTATATGCGAGACGTTTTTACACATCGGTTCGGCTTCTATGCCTATCAGAACGTGATGTTTCGCTCGGTATCAGCCATACTGACCAGCCTGCTTATCGCCCTTCTGATCGGCCCTAAAATCATCCGCTGGCTCATGCGAAAAAAAATCGGCGACCGGCCTGAATTTCACCACGCCACACTCAACGAGCTGACCAAAGAAAAAGCTAACACCCCAACTATGGGCGGCCTTATAATCATCCTCTCGACTGTTACAACCACCTTATTATGGGCAAAGCTGAATAATCCCTTTGTTCAAAAGGCAATTGTCCTTGTTATATGGTTCGGCGCTCTCGGCGGAGTTGATGACTGGCTAAAGCTCACCCTCGATGTCCGTCATCGAAGCAGAAACGGATTAAGGCCATGGGAAAAGCTCATCTTTCAAATCGGCGGAGCAGTACTGATAGCTTCCTTTTTATACGCCGACTTTGTTAATATAGACGACGCCAAATTATTCTGGCTGCCGTTCTACAAGCATGGCCTGCCCCTTGCCAACTGGATGTTCATACTGGTAGCGATTTTTTATCTCTCGGCCACCAGCAATGCCGTCAACCTCACCGATGGTATGGACGGACTGGCCGCCGGATGTGTCGGGATGGTTGCTCTGGTGCTTGCAATTCTCTGCTATGTCTCTTCTGAAACCATGTCGAGAACCACTCCTGTTACCTGGGCAAGTTATCTTCTGCTGCCTGCCATACCACAGGCCGGTGAGCTGACCATCTTTTATTCTGCAATCTTAGGGGCCGTCCTCGGCTTCCTGTGGTTCAACTGCCATCCTGCCCAAACCTTCATGGGGGACGTAGGCTCACTTCCATTAGGAGCCGCAATGGGATACGGTGCGTTGGTAACAAGAAACGAGATTCTGCTTCTGATTATCGGAGGCATATTCGTCATCGAATTGCTCAGCGTAGTCCTTCAGGTCGGCTATTTTAAATACACCGGAGGCAAGCGGCTCTTCAAATGCGCACCTATACACCATCACTTCCATCTTGTCGGATGGAGTGAGCCCCAGGTGGTTGTGCGATTCTGGCTTTTGGCCGCCGCCTTTGCAGCCCTTGCCCTGGCAACCCTGAAAATCCGCTGACATCACCGACAAACTCCAAAACATTGAATGGAAAAAACCGGCGAGCTAATCCGGGGCCGATAATTACCCCTCGCTTTGCCTGACAAAAACCAGACCGCTGGCACAAACCTGAGATGCCCGATAATCTCGCCAAATAAAGTTCTTTATCAAATAACTAATCCGAAGCAAAACCTGACCGAGAAAATCACAACCTAAAATCTTAAGTTCCCCTAAACTTAAGCCGATTTTATTTATGAGATATCCCAGCCTTTTTCACTTTATAAAAAGAAGCTGTGGGGGGATTGCGAAAAATTCGTAAAGATATAGGAGTTAGCAATGATCAGAGCAAAAGACATTATGAAAACAGATGTAATTAGCGTTAAAAAAGACGACCCGATATTTGAGGCTGTACAACTTCTGGTGGAAAACAACATATCAGGCCTGCCCGTTGTCGATGATGATATGATTCTAACGGGAATCCTTTCAGAAAAAGATGTAGTCGATTTGTTCTACGAACGCGAAGAGGCTGAGGGCAAAACAGTTGGTGACTATATGACACATCCTGCGGTCTCCTTTGACGAAAACAATGCACTGCTTAACGTATGCAACTTTTTGGTAAAGAATATCTTTAGAAGAGTTCCGATAACATCAGACGGTAAACTGGTTGGCATAATCAGCATTCAGGATATTCTCAACTCAGTATTGCAGTTAAGACAGGAACAAACTATCGCCTCTAATTAAGAAGCGAAAATATTCCCGCTTTTATCTTACGAGAGCAACTCATATATCGCGTTCATTGGATCCTTCACTATGGATTTGGACGTTCCTCCTGTAATCCGTTGTGCCGTCGTCGGAATCCATTTTGTCTAATTTTCTCTGTGCCCAAAAGATTTTAACAGCCGTAGTTCCACAGCCAACGCCTGCTATAAAAAAGACCAACGCTGCAAGTGTGGCAAAAAACTTCGGCAAAAGATAAATCATAAACCCAAAACCGATCAGCACCATTCCGACAATGAACATCCCCGCTGCAACTGTTCTGGACGCTTGTGAGATTTCATTTGTATAAAAACGAAAACTCATATTCGTATCCCGTTAAGTACCAAAAGTTTGGAGTGCCTAAAGTGCCTAAAGTTACGGATTATTTTTTCCACTTTAGGCACTTTAGTTCACTTTAGGCACTCTTCTTGTTAGTACATTCCGCCGCCGCCACCTGGAGGCATCGCAGGAACTTCCTTCTTTTCCGGAATCTCACTTACTATCGCGTCAGTCGTCAAAAGCAGCGAAGCAATCGAGGCCCCGTTCTGCAGTGCGGCCCTTTCGACCTTCGTCGGCACAATCACGCCAAACTTAATCATATCACCGTACTGCTTGCGTAGTGCATCGTAGCCAAAGTTCTTGTCCTTGCTCTCCATGACTTTCTGGGCTACAATCGAACCGTCCAGTCCTGCATTCTTAGCGATTTGCTTAATCGGTGCAACTACTGCTCTTCGAACAATATCAACACCTATCTTTGCGTCCCCGGTCACCTTGACTTTATCAAGTGCCGGCAAAGCTCTCAGCATCGCCACCCCGCCTCCGGGAAGAATACCTTCCAAAGCAGCCGCTCTACAGGCGTGAAGGGCGTCTTCGACACGCGCCTTCTTTTCCTTCATCTCCGCCTCAGTCGCAGCACCGACATTAATCTGTGCCACGCCGCCGGCCAGCTTTGCCAGTCTTTCCTGAAGTTTTTCAACATCATAATCACTGGTCGTATTCTCAATCTCGTTCTTAATTTGTTCGATTCTGCCCCTGATGGCTTCCGTGCTGCCGCCGCCTTCGATAATGGTCGTTGAATCCTTATCGATGGTAATGCGTTTGCCTCTGCCAAGCTGCTTCAGCTCGATGTTCTCCAGCTGAAGTCCAAGGTCCTCGAAAATAGCCTCACCACCGGTCAGTGTGGCAATATCACTCAGCAACGCCTTTCGTCTGTCACCAAAACCGGGCGCCTTCACCGCGGCGACCTGAAGTATGCCGCGCAGTTTATTGACAACCAGCGTAGCCAGTGCCTCGCCCTCAACGTCTTCAGCGATAATCAGCAAAGGCTTGCCCTGCTGGGAAACCTTCTCAAGCAGAGGAATAAGTGACTTGATAGAGCTTATCTTCTTCTCGTGAATCAAAATATAAGGCTTCTCAAGAACAACCGTCATATCCTCAAGGTTGTTAACAAAGTGCGGACTAAGATATCCCTTATCGAACTGCATACCCTCGACCAGATCAACTACCGTCTCCAGCGACTGGCCCTCTTCGACGGTGATGACACCGTCTTTACCGACCTTGGTCATCGCCTCAGCAAGCTTCTTGCCGATTTCAGAGTCCTGGTTAGCCGAACATGTCGCGACCTGCTCGATTTGCTTGGTTGACTCGACCGGGAGGCTCTTATCCATTAATTCGTTTACGATTGCCTCCACACCTTTTTCTATACCGCGTTTTACCTGCATAGGATTGGCGCCGGCGGTAATATTTTTGAGACCCTCGTCGAAAATGCTCTCTGCCAAAATCGTCGCCGTCGTTGTCCCGTCGCCGGCAACGTCAGAAGTCTTCGAGGCCACCTCCTTGACCATCTGAGCACCCATATTCTCGTATGCATCTTCCAGTTCAATCTCTTTGGCCACCGTCACGCCGTCCTTGGTAACGGTCGGCGAACCATACGATTTTTCCAAAATTACATTTCTGCCGCACGGTCCAAGTGTGATCTTGACCGCGTTTGCGAGCTTGCTCACACCTTTCTGAATAGCGGCGCGTGCATCAGTGCCGAATGCTATCTTTTTTGCTGCCATATTGTTCTCCTGTTTTTTAGGTTATTGTTTTCTCTGCGTGCTTTCCTTATCTGCTGACGCTTACTTTTCTATCACGGCCATAATATCCGACTCACTCATAATCAGATACTCTTTACCGTCTATCTTTACATCCGTACCGGCGTAGCTTGTGAAAAGCACATTATCACCCTTCTTAACCTGCAATTTTCTTACTGTCCCGTCGTCGAGCACTGTACCATCACCAACGCTTACGATTTTACCTCTTTGCGGCTTCTCTTTGGCGCTGTCCGGCAGGACTATCCCGCCCCTTGTCATGGCTTCCGCTTCGAGACGCTGAACAAGCACCTTATCTGCTAATGGTCTAATCTTCATTTCGTAATTACTCCTTTCGAAAAAGTTCTTAATTCTCTTTTTTCTATTTTAGGTTTATTACACAATTTATTTTCGTTTCGCCTATTGTGCGAAAACATTACTGCTGTACTTTTTTATAAATAATCTGTTCAATTGTTCTTGAAGAACACCCATATCAACCGGCTTGTCAATCACACTGAAAACATCCAGCCGCAGTGCATTACCAAGAAGAGATTCACCTGTAGAACTGCTCAAAAGAATGCACGGAAGAAGCGGATAATCCATTCGGATAATTTTTATCGTCGCTAATCCGTTAGAACCTTCTGAGTCCATATCCACAATCGTCGTATGAATCCGCTTCCTCTCGATGATATTAACGAACTGACTTGCGTCCTCAGCAACTAACAGATTAACGCCCCTTGGCCGAAATATACTGCGCACCGCCTCCGGCCATGCCCAACTCGCCTCACTGGCAAGTAAGTTAATTTCTTCAAGTTGTGATAGATTCGAGACCATATACATATAGTAGATACGCAAATATCGTGCCAAATACCTTTTTATACGACCATGCCAACACAAACTCTTGCCATATAAACAGTTACAACATCCACCACACCCCATCCCTCGCCTGCCAAAAGCCCCAAAATCACCATTTCCTCTGCCAACCTGACAGGCTTCGATATACTCAAAACTAAACACTAAAAATGTTTTCTACAAAGCAAGCAATTTGAATAATGAAAATAACAGACAAGTTTGATACTATAAAACCACAGAAATATACATTGATAACGAGCTGAAATATAAGGGAGCCTCTACCAATGAATACGAAATTATCAATTCTGACCTACATCGTATTACTAACCACGCTGCTTAATCACCCATCCGCCCTCGCTCAGAAACAGCCGGTTGACTATGTCGACCCCCTAATCGGCACCTCGACATCCAGATGGATGCTCTATCCTGGCTCTTCAATGCCGTTTGGAATGGTAAAATTGAGCCCTGACAATCGAAAGCACGCATGGAAAGGCGGATACGAATACAACATCGAGAACATCATGGGCTTTAGCCATATCCATTCGTGGATCATGGGGGGACTGTTGGTAATGCCCACGGTCGGCGAGTTGAAAACCATACCTGGCACAGAAGAGAATCCCGACGAGGGTTATCGCTCTCGCTTCCGTCACGAAACGGAAGTTGCCTCGCCCGGCTACTACGCTGTCACCCTGGACGACTACGACATCCGCGCCGAACTAACCAGCACAACACGGTCCGGATTCATGCGCTACACCTTTCCAAAGTCTGAACAAGCCAGGATTCTGTTCGACCTGAAATTCCCCGCCGAGTTCGAATACGACGTACAATGGGCCTATATCCGCAAAGTCAGTGACAGCCGGATAGAAGGATTCTCGAAGCAGTGCACAAAAGACGGATTCTGCAGTCTCCAAAACGAATACGTCGTTCATTTCGTGATTCAGTTCAGCAAGCCCTTTAAATCCTTCAGCACATGGAACAACGGAGATATTCAGCACGATACATACGAAGTCCATGGCCTAAACGACATCGGCTGTTTCGTCGAATACGACACCAACGCCGGCGATGTCATAAAGGTCAAGACCGGCATCTCGCTGGTAAGCATCGACCAGGCCCTGCTGAACCTGACCACGGAAACCGAGCGCTTCGGCTGGGACTTCGATGCCGTACGACAGCACTCGAGAAAAACCTGGAATGACCTGCTCGGTACAATCCGGGTCGAGGGCGGAACGGAACGGGACCGAATAAAGTTCTACACCAACTTCTATCGATCCTATGCAGCCAGAACCATCTGGAGTGACGTCAACGGAAAGTACATAGACATGAACGAAAATATCTGCCAATTGGACGATCCAGCCTTGCCCGTCTTGAACTGTGACGCCTTTTGGAACACCTTCTGGAACCTGAACATGCTGTGGGCACTGGCCACACCCGACATCGCGAACCAGTGGGTTGCCTCACTGTTGGAAATCTATGACCGTGGCGGCTGGCTCCCAAAAGGTCCGACCGGCGTCGAATACTCCAGCATCATGGTCGCCTCACACGAAGTTGCATTAATCAATAGCGTATTCCAAAAAGGCATCCGAAATTACGACGTAGCAAAAGCATACGAGGCAATTCGCCATGTCCAGACAACCCCCGGCCGCGCTCATCCCGGCGGCGGACTCGTCGGCAACCGGCAGCTCGAACCCTACATGCGCCTCGGTTACGTCCCCCATGGCCCCGGAACCACAAAGCACCACTTCGGCACGAAGGAGGAGGGCCCCGTCTCCAACACCCTGGAATACGCTTTCGACGACTGGAACGTGGCCCAGATGGCAAAAGCACTTGGCAAAGAACAGGACTATAAGCTCTTCACCAAGCGGGCCTACAACTACAAAAACGTTTTCGACATCGACACAGGTTACGTGCGCCCCCGGCTCGCAAACGGACAGTGGGCCGACCCTAAGAGCAGGTACGGCGAACAGGTACGCCACGATTCCTGGGTTGGCATGGGATTCATCGAGGGCAGTGCCTGGCAATACACGTGGTTTGTCCCCCACGACGTCGCCGGACTCATCCAGCTAATGGGAAAAGAGGAATTCAACCGAAGGCTCGAAGAAGGATTCGTTAAGTCTCGCCAGAGCAACTTCAACGCCACCGGTGATCTCTTCGCCCACTACCCGATAAATCATGGCAATCAACCCAACATGCAGGCCGCCTACCTCTTCAACTATTCCGGCCAGCCATGGAAAACGCAGAATTGGGCACGGGAGATTATGGACAAATACTACGGCGATAACCCCCTCAACGGCTGGCCCGGCGATGAAGACCAGGGGCAAATGGGTGCATGGTTTGTTATGAGCGCCATCGGCCTCTTCCAGATGGAAGGCGGCGGCTCCGTTAAACCCTTCTATGAAATCGGAAGTCCATTATTCAGCAAAATTACCATCCATCTCGATAAACGATATTACCCCGGCAAGACCTTTGTCATCGAGGCAAAAGGCTGCTCACAAAAGAACCGATATATCCAGTCAGCTAAATTGGATGGAAAGCCTCTCTCCAAATGCTGGTTCTACCACAGCGACCTCATCGACGGCGGCTCGCTCGTTCTACAAATGGGACCAAAGCCAAACCGCTCATGGGCCAGCGCACCAGAAGATGTGCCCCCCTCAATGTCAGCATTGCCCGACTAAACCAATCAAAAATCCAACTCAAAACTAAACATTCAAAACTAAAAACTAATATCCCCCCACCCTCCAATCTCTAATTCGCTAATCAACTAATTCTCTAAAAAATCCTTTTGCCTTTTACTTCTCTTCCATTATTCTCTACCCCCAAAGGCGTTCCGCGGACATCTTGAAGACAGCAGCGAGAGAGAGGAACGATTATGGTGTCCGCAGATTTGCCAGGATTAGGAATCTTTTAAGGAAAACATATAAATTATCATCCGCCGGCATACCAGCGTTTTGGCACATCTTCGCCTTCGGAATATGCTATTGGAGATGCATGGCCGTCTAACCAGAGGGTATTACAATGGCCGCTCTCGTATTTTTGCGAGCGGTTATGACGATATATTTCAAAGATCGCATTTTCATAAAATTGCCCGTCCCAACCGGCGCCGCCCGGCCGCCATTGAGGTATATTCCATTGCCCCTGCTGATACAACATATCGCCGTTGTCATCCAGTAACTGTTCGAAGTGGTCCTGGCAGAGGATAAATTCAGACGGGGTGACATTGGCGCCGCCATTGGTGAGCTTTGTACCTTTCAAATAGCGCATATAACGATTTTGGCCGTAACTGGCGATTTTAGCGTCTTCCTGCGACTCGTGAAACCAGTGCGGCTGTTTGGAACTGGGGCAGCCGAATAATTCCGTCGATTCCACGTATTCATAGTACGCCACCCCCCAATAGCTCCTGGAATCGTCTTTATCTATTATCGTACCGTCGTCATTATGCCACATAATCTGGTTGGAGCCCCAAATCCCCGCTTTCGGCATATAAAATGCTCCGTCATTATCACCCAGATACATTATCAAACCCAAACCTAATCCCCTCAGATGCGCCTGGCAAATGGCGTTTTTCGCCTGCTGCTTGACCTTCCTCAACGCCGGCGTCAATATCGCCATCAATAATGCAATTATGGCAATCACTACTAACAGCTCTATTAATGTAAAACCATGTTGCTTACGCATGACATTTTGCCCTTCTCTTTCAATAGAGAGATAATGAGTTTCACCGGTATGTTTGTCTGCCATAATTATAACAAACTCGCACGTAGTAAAACAAGTCAACAAACAAAAAAGCCCCTGCGGTGCGGAGGGAGAGGAAAAAGCGAGATTCCCGCAGGGGCGTGAATGTGCTATTTATATTACTCTGCGTCTATGTAGCAGCCAGCCGGAAAATGTCAAACCGAGGCCGAGAACCAACACGATAGCAGTGAACAAAATTCAACACTATCTATCAAAGTCTCTGGAATCAAAGCTGTGTAGTGTCTCCGGCATATCTCAGGTAAATTTCCCATTAACGCAAACATTTTATACAACGATTCTCCTTTCATTGCAAGCTGTGAACTAAAAAGTATATAAATATATATTTGAACTTTAATTAGGTTTGCGGCCAGTACCTATAGTATCATATAAGGTATAAATCTAATACAAGCTAACTCGCCCTGGGAAAGGGCAAAGGAGAAATGGCATGGACATAATCAAGGATTGGCTGATCAGACTGGGATTGGCAGAAGAAACGGCAGTCTTCGGGGTAAGGGTGCTGGCTATTGTCGTAATGCTCGGTGTGGCTTGCATAGCCTACATAATTACCAAACGATTCTTGCTGCGAGTAGTCAAGAGCCTTGTAGAACGAAGCAAAACAATTTGGGACGATATCCTGCTCGAGCGAAAAGTCTTTAATCGGTTCTCCTATTTTGCACCTGCGCTGGTAATTTACTGGATGGCGCCATTTGTCTTATCGGGATCCTCTGCTGCCATAGCCACACTACAACTCGCTGCCAAAATCTACATGGTGATTGTCGGCTTGCTCGTATTCGATTCCTTCCTCAATTCGGTAGTCGATATCTATCGCACCTTTGAATTCTCCCAGAAGAAACCCATTCGCGGCTTTGTCCAGGGAGCTAAGATCATTCTGTTTTTCTTTGGTGGTATCTTCATTCTTGCGATGATTATGGGAAAGTCCCCGGGTATCGTACTCGGCGGTCTTGGCGCCATGATGGCAGTCTTTATGTTGATCTTCAAAGACTCAGTCCTGGGCTTTGTGGCCGGGATTCAGCTATCAGCAAACAGGATGATTCACATTGGTGACTGGATCGAAATGCCCAAGTACGGTGCTGATGGAAGTGTCATCGATGTAGCTTTAACTACGGTAAAGGTGCAAAACTGGGACAAAACTATTGCCACTATTCCAACCTATGCTCTGATCTCTGATTCTTTCAAAAACTGGCGCGGCATGTCCGAATCCGGAGGTCGGCGAATCAAGCGAGCCATTTACATTGATATGAGCAGTGTAAAGTTTTGTACTGAGGAGATGCTTCAGAAATTTAAGAAGTTTAAATACATCAGCGAATACACCGAAAAGAAAGTGGAAGAAATCAAAGAACATAACCTTGCTGCAGGGGTGGATGAGTCCGAACTTGTTAATGGCCGGCACCTGACTAATATCGGCACTTTTCGGGCCTATGTGGCTGCTTACCTTCGAAACCACCCGAAGATTCACCAGGAGATGACCTTCCTGGTGCGGCATTTGGAACCAACGCCCAATGGCCTGCCAATCCAAATTTATGTGTTTAGCAATGATCAGGTCTGGGCCAATTATGAAGCAATCCAGGCAGATATCTTCGACCATATTCTGGCTGTTATCCCTAAGTTTGAACTTCGTATTTTCCAGAATCCAACAGGAGCAGATATTCAAAATTTGGCTCATTCGGTTAATGCTTAGATTGAGTTGTGTAGTAAAAAAGACATAAGAGCTTTTGTGTCGCTATTGGCAACGTTAGAATACAAAGCCTGTAAGTGCAAGCAGTGCCTCTAGAGACGGCTGGCTGTGAGGAACTAAGGAAGAATGGCAAAGAGCAATAAAAACAGGTGGGTTTCATGGTCGGAAGATGAAATTAAGCTTCTAAAGAAACTTTACCCCCTTGGGAGAGTAAGAGAAATAGCTGAGCAAACTGGACGGCCTCTGACAGCAGTGAGACAAAAAGCGTACAGCATGGGGATTAAAACAAGAGAACGGCGCCTCTGGTCAGCCAATGAAATCAAGCTGCTCAAGAAACTTTACCCAAGTGAGAACACGCAAAGCATATCTGATAAACTTGGGCGGGCTTTGCACTCAGTGAGACGAAAAGCAAATCTCATTGGCCTCAAAAAAGAAGGAGTAGCTCCCGTTTGGTCAAGACAAGAGGAAGCCCAGATTAGGAAAATGTATCCAGATAATCGCATACGGGATATAGCGAACCACATTGGACGGACTGTCCTGGCGGTAACGGGCAGAGCACACAAATTGGGACTTAGAAAAATGAACCCTGTCTGGTCGAATAGAGAACTGAATCTGCTGGGGAAACTATATCCAAATAGGACGACCCAGCAAATAGCCGACCAGATTGGAAGGTCGGTACAGGCGACAAGATTGAGAATACACAGATTGGGCCTAAAGAAAAAAAAGCGAAAAGGAAAGATATAAAAATGCTACGGGTCTATTTGGCTGTCTGGAAATAGTAGTAAAACATAGACCGAGAGGCAGAAATGAAGCAGTGCAGTAAATGCAAAAAGCGGAAAGACGAGAGTAAGTTTGGTAAAACGGTAAGATCCATATCATCTACACGACGAACGGCCGAACGACGATTAGGCCCCAGCGGAATAGGTGGGGAGTATCAGAGAGAGACGAACGGGGATATCTGGGAGCGACACCCAGAGGGACAGTCACAATCCTGTTCGTAATTCTGGGGACACTATCATATTTTTCTGTTAGTCTTACTACGGGTTGCA
>VRUK01000202.1 GCA_019456195.1 Planctomycetota bacterium
CAGGGATTATTCTTTGTCGCTGACCTCAACGACATAAATCATCGTAGGCTCCTTTGGCTTATCCGGCCTGCGGTCTCTGTTGGGTGAGTCTGTTTCCTGCTGCATATAATGTGTAAAACCCGGCGGCAACGGCCCTCGGTTGACGGCGCGAACGTTCGGTATATTATGATAAGCAACTTTGGCTTTCTCAGCTGAATATCGCCCTGGTTTCATGGTTAGCAGTTGTTCTCTTGTGAGGGTCAACTGGCCTTTCTTTGGTTTTGCATAAGCGTTGTTATAGGCAGCCAGAATGTTCTGTTCTTTCGTGATTGAGACTCTGGGGATAGGGGGATACTGTGGAATTGTGCCCCTGCCGGAAAAATAAAAGCGATGTTTCCAGTCGGTTAGCTGGATGATTTTCCACTTGTAATCAATCGGCGTTGTTATATACATTTGATTATGGCCGTTCTCATCAAAACGAGTATAACCGATATATGGCCGTCCTTCACTATCCACAACTAAAGAGCCGCCGTTGATTAATCCGTTGTTCTGCTTTATAGGCTCGACTACATAAGCGTTTTCCGGAGTTATAGGCAATTCCAAGTCACGCCCGTCCCAACTCTTCCAGGATAATCCGCGGTTGAGACTTTTAGCGTAACAAATATCAAAATTGGTTATGACATCCGGCGTTTCACGCCAGCACCATGCAATATGCCAAACACCTTTTTCGTCTTCTAAGACACCTCCGAACGGATAGGCGTTGCAGGTTGGACTGCGGTCTCGGCCATTCGTAAAAACAGGGACGGTCTTTGTCCATTGTTGAGTTTCTTCGTTATAATGAACCAGAATTCGCATCCCGTTTCCACTGCCTCCGTGCCGGTACATTATATAAACTGAACCATCGCGAAGCTTCAACAGGGTCGGATATGTAACTCTGTTTTCATAATCATCTGTCCACTTGTGAATACCTCCGAAAGTGTGTATATCACCGGGGGCCGTTGTTCGATAATACCGCAATGGCGCGCAGTGCATATTGCCAGTAATGTGAAGATGTCTTTTTCTGTCCTGAAATAATAAAATCCGGTTATGCGTGTCCCATCCAACCCGTTCCGGCAGTTTAACCAGGTCCCATTCGGTCTCGCTCAGTTTTCGTTTTCCAACGTTTATCTGGTGTTCTCCATCATAAAATGCGATGTACTGATAAACGCCGTCCGAAATTAAACAATTGCCACCATTGACCGGATGCGATGCTAATCCTTTTGCTACCGGAATTTTGTGTATTTCCACTTCTTCGGCAATGGTCACCCTCGAAGATGCCGACATCACAAAACAAAAGATAATAAAGAGTATAAAGCGTCGAACAAACATGATATTCACTCCTCAAGATTACTACTTTTTATATATTGCCAGTACCGATGTTACCGATTGATGCAGGCAATTGTGTCCGGCTGCGCCGCCAAGCTCGGCTTTTAAGTAATAAATATACCAAATTAAGGCCGAGGATACACGGCTATTTGTTGTTTTTGAATTGGTACCCTGTTTTGGATTTGACGATGGCTGTTTCGTGTCGAACTGAGGACAGGGCAGGATGGTATGACAGCTCAGGTCGGCTGCCGGTCATTTCCGGATCGAACAAGATAATGAATAACTCAAGGTTTAATGCAGGTATTTCAGGATTTCCCTTGGACTCGGATGATCGGGATTATCAAATCCAAAGAAACTTTTCAGGATGGTCCCATCCTGATCAACTATGTATGTAGCAGGAATAGATAATTCTATTCCATCATCGCTGTGTAACGATACCAGGTCGATACAAAATGATTCGCGAAATTTTCTTATTTCCGACCCCGTCACCTTGAAGGTCAAACCAAATTGTTTTGCAACTTCGTTATCGACATCAATCAATGTTTCGTATGTCAAATTAATGTCTCCCCTTGTCATCGAAGCCGGCCAGGGTTTATGCGGAGAAATTGCCACAAATTTGATATCGTGTTCCTCGAGCTGCTCATAAACCGCCTGACAAGCCATCAATTCGAGAGTACAATATGGACGCCAGCTTTTGCCGTAGAATGTTATTACCAGCTTATTGCCGGTAAGCATTTCCTTGAAGTCTATGGCTTTGCCTTCGGTATTTGGAAGGGTAAATCCGGGTACTCTGTCATTTTCTTTAAGAATGCTCTTAACAATCTTGGTCTTTTCGATCTGAGTGCGTAGATTCTTTGCGAACACTGATATTCTCTCCTCTTTTTTGTACATCAATTTCCCCTATTAATTCTTCTTGTTCTTTCCTTATAGGGAAATGCTGGCTATACACAAGTGACTTTCGTACCCCCTTTGTAATAAGCATTTATCATTCAAAACTACTAAGTGACAAAGGTTAATATAGGCAGTATAGCATATATAGGAAAGCCTGGCAAGTGTTTTTTTCTCTTTTTTTATAATTCTCACGAGTGAGAACTCTTGTTTTTATAGTCGCTTATTATTGTAAAATTTCTGTTAAATGTGTATAATGGATTTGTGTAATCGTATATGGATGGGTGTTTTACAAAGCCCTCTACTAACAGATTAAATCGTCAAATCCGGTGCCATAACAGGTTTTGCTATGCCCTTTAACATTCGAGTTGCACGTACATGCTCTACGAAAGTGCGGTAAAGGTACATTTTTTATTTGATTTAGTCAAGATGCTGGAAAATTTCGCTGGAGAAACTGATATGAACAAACACTTTACACGTCGTGTTTTCTTAAAGATGGCGGGCTTAAGTGCTGCGTTGTCACTGCATAAGCATGCAGCGGCATTCGGACAAAACAATACCGGTGCCTTGAAGAATAAACCCAATATCATTTTTATTTTGACAGATGATCAGCGTCATGATGCGATGAGTTGCGCCGGTCATCCATGGCTGAAAACACCAAATATGGACCGCCTGGCCAAAGAGGGTGTGCGGTTCAGGAACGCATTCGTCACAACCTCGCTGTGCAGTCCTTCGAGAGGCAGTTTCCTGACGGGTTGTTATGCACACAGCCATGAAGTCTTCAGGAACACCGGAAACGACCCGAACCCTTCTTACCCGACATTTCCTCAGTTCTTACAAAAGGCAGGTTTCAAAACAGCTTTTATTGGAAAATGGCACATGTCGAGGGAGGACTCCCCGCGACCCGGATATGAACATTGGGTGAGCTTTAGCGGCCAGGGAAGATACGGCAATAACAATCTCAATGTAGATGGACAAAACGTCCGTTCTGAAACTTACATCACCGATGAGTTGACCAATTATGCGGTCAGATTTCTGAAGAAGGAACATAATAAGCCATTTATGCTCTGA
>VRUK01000203.1 GCA_019456195.1 Planctomycetota bacterium
AAATATGGACACTTGGTTATTCAGAAAAAACAAACCCAATTCAAAGCCAATAAAGCCAAAAACAAACCCAATTCAAACCCAATTTAAGCCAATACAAACCCAATTCAAACCCAATAATCAATTATCAATAATCGATAATCAATTAAAAGGCCACCCTGAAGGGTGCCAATTGCCTGCCATTTCTATTGAAATAGGAAGTAACTCCGTGTATTATATAACGCTAAAGTTCAGGAATGCTATTTATGAAAATAAATGGAAAATCTTATCAATTCCAAAATCAATCCAGGAGGTAAGCAATGACTAAGTCCAAACTCAATCGCAGGCAGTTTCTTAAGAAGAGCGGTTCTCTCGCAGTGGGTGCGTCCGTACTCGGTAGTCTCCAACCCAGCGTCTATGCCCGTGGAGACAGCACAATCCGCCTTGCGCTGCTCGGCTGCGGCGGGCGCGGTACGGGTGCCGTTGGCGATGCTCTGAATGTTAAGGGCCAGGGGCCGGTAAAGCTGTACGCCACGGCCGATCTGCTCAGCGAGAAGATGGAAAAGTCGATTAAGGCGCTTAAGAAGAAGTTTCCCGCTAATAAAGTCGACGTTAGCGAAGACCGTAAGTTCCGTGGTTTCGACGGTTACAAAAGAGCAATCGATATCTTAAGGCCCGGGGACGTCGCCATGTGCACAACCCGCTCCTATATCCGGCCGCTGCATGTCGAGTATGCTATCAGTAAGGGCATCAACGTCTTTATGGAAAAACCATTCGCGTCCGATCCGGGCGGCCTGCATCGGCTGCTTCGTGCCGATAAAGTGGCCAAGAGAAAGAACCTTAAGGTTGCCGCCGGCCTTCAGTGCCGTCATTCGCCGGCCCGACAGGCGCTGATTGAGAAAATCCGAAACGGTGAGATGGGCGATATACCGCTGATTCGCGCCAACCGTCTGGGCGGCACCAGGTGGATGGAGAGCCAGGGTGACCAATCCAATATTCTGATGCAACAACTCCAGTTCGGCAGGATTCATTTGTACTGGATCGGTTCAGGACACATGGTTGACAACCTGATTCATCAGATTGACGAGTGCTGCTGGATTAAAGACGCCTGGCCGGTTTCGGCGGTCGGTATGGGTGGGCGTGAGCCTAACAGCACGGACCACGGACAGAATATCGACCTCTACTCAATGGAATATACGTTTGCCGACGGGACCAAGGCGATGTGTGGTTTTCGACGAATGAAAAAAGCACGCAACGAGTTTGCTACTTTCATCCACGGCACCAAATGCGCCGCACAGTTCTCCGGCAGAACGCACGCCGCGACTGTTCATATGTTCAAGGACCAGCGGATTGAGAAATCTAACATTGCATGGACACCGACAAAAGATGAGTATAGCCCCTGGCAGTATGAGTGGAATGAGCTCATCCACAGTATCCGCAACGACCGGCCGCATAATGAAATCAGGCGTGCTGTTTACTCAGATCTTACATCGCTTATGGGTCGCGCCGCATGTCATACCGGTCAGATGATTACGTGGGAGCAGATGATGAATTCCAGATTCCAATTTTGCGATTACCTTGACGACCTGGACTATGTCAGTGCCGCTCCGGTTAAGGCCGATGAAAACGGTCAGTTCCCCGTTCCCGTTGCCGGGAAGTGGACAGAAATTTAGGGATAACTTATTTCCGAGAAATCTTCATTACATCCATCCGCGGCGATACCTGCTGCGGATGTGATTGTTATTGATTCGGCGATGCTTGAACCGGGCGGCGTTTGTCCTGTGCATTTTGCGCCCGCTGAATATAAGCGGGATGCGGTGTAAGTTTGAATTCATCGATCAGATCGGCGACGGTTAATTCTGGATCGAGTGAAGCAAGCGAGACCAGGTCGTCGTCGTGGTACCATTGGATACTGACCTTTGGGCCATATTTCTGTTCGATTTTCCGCATTTTGCTGATATGAAAGTCAATCTCGAACAGCTTTTTTCCAAGAGGCAGCACCGCCCCGGCCCAACGGCGATACTTGCCTGTTGTTTCGATGATTTCTCCGGAGATATCGAATATACTCGATGCACGTGTTTGTGTGGAACTGACGATAAAACACTGGTTCAGCCATGCGAGTGTTTTTACCTGGCGTGCGGCGGGATATGCCGAAGGGAAAAAGATAATATCAGCTCCCTTTTCCTTAAGCCGCCGCCATTGAGCGTGCCAGTTCACGTCAAAACAAATTTGTATCCCAATTTTGCCGAAGTCTGTCTGGAAAACCGGCGGGTCTATTTTTCCGGGGCAAATCGAGTTGTCAAGTTCACCTTCTGTTGGATGAATCTTATTGTATTTGCCGAGGATTTTTCCCTGCCGGTCAATGAGAATTGCCGAGTTGAATATTTTTCCTTCGGAGCGAGTGGTAATGGGACAGACTACATAACAGGAATTTTCTCGTGCCCACTTGGAAAGACGTTTAGTTGTGGGCCCGGGGACAACCTCCGGTTTGCCCTTAGTAAGTGTCTCAGGCAGACAAACAATATCCGGCTGAAATGCCGCCGCTCGATTAAGCCGTGTTATTGTCGCTTCCAATCTTGGTTTTCCTGGCTTTTCATTTAGGCCGTCCTGCGAAACAGTAACGACTCGCACCAGGCAGTTATGTTGCGGTTGGCTTGAATCCTGCCTGAGACCAGCATTAGTTTTTGACAACATGTTTTCCCTGACGGGAAACCGGATAAGCAAGAGTGCTAACAGTATGATTGCTATTAAAAAATTTTTCATGTCTTCCTCATTAAAAATCACACGTATTGTATGCCACAACGATTTTGGTAAATTGCTATGATGTCTCAATCCTGTTCGGCACAAGGATTGCGGTGTTCTTTATGGTGGGAGAATTGCCCAATATTATTTTTCACAGAT
>VRUK01000204.1 GCA_019456195.1 Planctomycetota bacterium
TTAACGAAATAAAAACTATATTTCCTACATTCTACAGATTACCTATGTTAAGCGCCAGGAATATTTGTCACACCCCTCAATCCCAATAATTAATAGGAAGGGTGACTGTATAGTCCTGTGATAAGTTGAAAGATAAGGCGGCATGTGAGATTGATAGGTTCCGTCAAGTAATGAAAAAAGGGCTGCAAGTGGATGCTCACAGCCCTATTAACGCGTGAATCTGTAATTTTTCTACACTTATGGTACGAGCTTATTTTGTATATTTTCGCAACTTCAAGCCAGCTACACCCATACCGAGCATACCAAGCAGAACAGCGCCGGGCACAGGGACAACAGGAGTTACAGGCGCTGTAATCATATTCAAACCAATACTATCGTTGGCGATATCGTTCCCAAAATAGAAAACATCCGCCAAGGACAGACCTGTATTGATGTTCGGAAGAACAGTAATTTGCAGCCACTGATTCTGGATTGCATTATCTGACCATATGAGAGTTACTCTGTCCATGCCGCTACCAATGCTGCGAAAGTTGACACTCGATAATGCCGGAGCAGTGGTCCAACTGGATAGATTGTTGTTGTTACCGACAAGAAATTGGAAATCAGATGCAGTAGGTGCGCCGAGGAGACTATTGATGTCGAACATGATTCCGTTTATACCTTTATCATACGTAGTATAGTTTGTTAATGTTGTAGTTTGTCCCGGCAAAAGCGCTGTTTTGGACGGGTCAATAGCATTATCATCGTTTGCATTTGCGGCAGGGTCATTACCGTCTAAATTTGAGTTGTTGGAGAATATATATCTGCCGATTAAATCCGCTTGCGCTAAAGATGTTATTGCAATGCACAACCCAATTATAAACATTACCCTCTTCATAGTGTACCACCTTTCCTTTATAAGTCTTCGTTACCTTGGATTAAAATATGAGTTACTTTGGCAAGAAGGTTTGAAGTGTATCAGTCGTAACCTTCACAGCTCCTCATCTAAAATTGCATATACTAACCTTAATCTATTTATATAAGATGCACTATATTCCCGTCAAGTAAATACTCCTGAATTTGTGGAATTTTTCTGCATTTCTCATTAATGGGAACAATCTGTATGTCACCTTAATTTGCAAGATTAGGGAGCAGCCTTATCTCATCCGCAGGTTATATCAACTCAGAATTTCCTGTAGAGCTTACGTGACAGTCACTGAGCAGGCAAAGCGAATGAAGTGGATAGTAGTTCTCGGTTGACTTCCCATTGTAATATCAATACCAGTTCGTCCTTTTGTTGACCTCTTGGGCGCTTAAAATTAAAAGATGAGGCGGTATGTGAGATTGTGTAGGTTCCGTCAAGTATTGAAAAAAAGGCTGCAAGTCCCGCCCGTTCCTGGAGTGTTAAATCTTATCTCAGTAGTCCTTATAGTGCTTCATCCACTCCGGCCATACAGGTGTACTGGCATTAAGTCGATCTTCACGCCAGCCTCGATACCATTTTAGCTCCCACAGTTCCTTCAGTCCTATAGGCCGAACAGAGAAGTCCACAAAAACACCATTAACAAAACCTGTATGTCGATCGATGCAGAACGATCCCATGTTCCGTTCTATCAGCGTAAAGTATCCATTCGGTGGACTGTCAGTGGGTCTCGGTAGCGCATCCACCCATTGGGCGTCCACAAAAATCGGTATCTCACTGCGATTGCCCGGTATCGTATTAATATTGCGCCAATGTTTATCCTCGCGATCTTCATCGCAGAGCCACCAGTTCCACCCATAGCTTCCATAGTCACCCTCAAACGCCCAACCCGGCGTACTGTAACCATCCTCTCCAAATACCCCCCACCCCACGCGAGGGCCGCCCCTGCCCTTGGTGTCGCTGTAGAAATTATGCACCAACGGACAGTTACGTATCTCCGGCTCATGGCTATAGTAAGGTCGCATCGCAAACACCCAACTGTATTGCGGGCCGGCGGGAGACTCCTCGTGGAAATTACCATCGAAGTCTTCCGTGTACAAAGACACAACAAGGCCCATCTGTTTAAGATTTGATTGGCAGGCGACCTTCCCGGCCTGTTCTTTCACTCGCTGTAGCGCCGGCATTAATATTGCCATCAATAACGCTATAATCGCAATCACTACCAATAGCTCAATTAATGTAAAGCCCGTTAGAAATCTTCCTTTTCTCCAATCAGGAATCTTGTTTTCTAACGGGATAAAACCGTTGCTTCTAAGCATAATGTTGTCCCTTCTCTCTAAGGATAACTTCTCTGGCCGGTATGCTTTCCTACCCCAATTATAACACACTCCCCCACGGTAATACAACCTATTGGCTGTTTTTTTATTCTCTTGACTTCAATCAAAAATGCCCAAACTAAAGCCAAATAATCATTCATCATTTGAAAGGGTCATTCCAGCGTAGGGGCAAACCCGTATGGTTGCCCTAATTCCCTTGTCACCCAATCTGAAATTTGAAATCCATTCCTCATCTCCAATAGTCATTCATCAATATCGAAGATCCGGACTTCCGTGGACGGAATCAATCAAAATCCCCCGCAGTCTCTAACAGAGGCCATACTGACTATATAATTCCACTACAGAGCCCCGACCGTAAGGAAGGGGTCAAATTCAAGCATAACTAAAAACTCAACACTAAAAACTAAATTACGCAGGCCGGGGAAGAGCCACACCCTCGACTCGCAGCAGGGGACCTAAGTTTGCACTTGACCTTTTGTCAGAGACCTAATATTCAAATCAGAATATAAATCCTTCCAATCTGAATTATGTTTTTCAACCAATTCAATTTTCCAGGCCCTTCGCCACCTTTTCAA
>VRUK01000023.1 GCA_019456195.1 Planctomycetota bacterium
GCTTTCATCATTACAAACGACATAACTTATTGGCTCCACTAAGGGTTACAGAACGAAAATGAAATCATACAGTACAGCTATACTGCTGAACCAAATCTCCGATAGAATATCAAATCCCTATATAAATTCAAGTATTTCTGTTATTCCTGGAAAGTAAGCAATCAAACATAACAAATGAAATCAATTTCAAAATGCATGTATTTGAACTTTATGATTAAATTTGCTATTATGATGACAGAGGATTTCATATTGGAATGAACCAGATAGTTGAGGACTATATTTTATGAATCATTTGGCTAAATATTTTGTCGTATGTTTGAGCGTTGTAATCCCCCTACAAGCGGGATGCGCTTATTCACAGAATCCATCGCTCGGTTTGTTCGAGGAACATCGTGACATTGGTGAAGTCCTTAAGGCCGGTCATGTTAAATACGATGCCGCACAGAAGAGTTATCTCATTGCCGGCGGCGGGGAGAATATGTGGTTTAACAACGATGCGTTTCACTTTCTATGGAAGCGAGCATCCGGCAACATCTCGCTTGCCGCAGACATCCGCTGGATAGGTACCGGTGGAAATCCACACCGCAAGGCCTGCCTGCTTATTCGCCAAAGTCTCGAACCGGATTCCCCCTACGCTGACGCTGTAATTCACGGCGACGGTCTCACATCGATCCAATATCGACAAGTGCGCGGCGGTCCGACACGCGAGATTCAATCCAATGTTACCTCGCCGCTCAAAATCCAAATCGAAAAAGAGGCCGATTATGTCTTTATGTCAATTGCTCGTGAGAATGAAACGCTTCATTCAGCCGGAGGCTCTTTTAAGATTAAATTTAGTGAGCCCTTCTATATCGGATTTGGTGTTTGCGCCCACGACAATGCTGTATTGGAGAAAGCCATTTTCTCAAACGTCGAAATCAAGATGGGGAAACGGAATACTGCCGAAGTAACTGCCCTGGAAAGCACATTAGAAACCGTCGCAATCGCTTCAAAAGACCGACGCGTGGTCTATCACATCAGCGATCATATCGAGGCTCCCAACTGGTCCAGAGATGGCAAGCACTTCCTGTTCAACAGCGGCGGCAAGATTTACAAAATGCCGGTCGATGGCAGAGAACCTCAGTTAATCGATACTGGATTCACCACTCGCTGCAATAACGACCACGGCCTTTCGCCAGATGGCACACAATTAGTGATAAGCGATCAGTCCCAGGAGGATAGAAAATCGCTTATCTATATTTTGCCAGTTGTTGGCGGAACACCACGCCGAGTAACTTCGCATGGCCCGTCTTACTGGCATGGCTGGTCGCCCGATAGTAAGACACTGGCTTTCGTCGGCGAAAGGAACGGCGAGTATGACATATATACCATACCTGCAAAAGGTGGGCAAGAAAAGCGATTGACAACAGCCCCGGGTTTAGACGATGGCCCCGATTATTCACCTGACGGCAAATACATATACTTCAACTCGACACGAACCGGGACAATGCAAATCTGGCGAATGAAATCCGACGGAAGCAATCAGCAGCAAATCACATTCGATAATTACAACGACTGGTTCCCGCATCCATCACCCGATGGCCGATGGATTGTGTTTCTATCGTTTGAAAAAGAGGTAGAAGGACACCCTGCAAACAAGGATGTTATGCTTCGGATTATGCCGAAAGATGGAGGCGAGATTCAGGTGCTCGCCAAACTCTTCGGCGGACAGGGCACCATCAATGTGCCATCCTGGTCGCCCGACAGTAAAAACATAGCCTTCGTGAGCTATAGGTTGGTTAATCACTGAGGTGGATTTGGTAAGCACTTTTAACTTGTCTTTGTTTTAAGATGCTGTCGCTATTACTGGGCGTTATCTACTTTGTCTGTCTGTTCGTAGATTTGAGCAATATTAGAGAGCAGTGCTTCGAGTTTTGAAAAATATTCATCTTCGGAAAAAGTCTCTCTCGAATCACGAAGCTTCATAACTTCAAGTTCAAGATTATCCCGTTGTGTTCGCAGGGTGGGAGCCATTTTCATTTCATCTTCACTGTAAACCAGGTAAAATTGGTGGGCGCGGTAGCCATCGAGAGATGCGCCATCCATGGCCTTTTGTACAGGCCGGATGCCTCGAAACCAGTCAGCCCGCGTGCCCAGTCCATCTCCATTGTCGTCAAGCAAGGCATGTTCGGTGATAAGGCGACCAGCAGCAGAATAGAATTCATCAACTCTATTAGAAGCGGTGAGAAACGCTTCAAGCAATGAAGTCTGGCCATCTTTGTCAAGGTCTGCTTTTGGGTCTGCGATTGAATCGGCCAGATATTTACCAAACCTCGCATAGTTCTGTTCAAAGCCGCTCTTGGTTGCCGTGATTATTACACGTTCCCGTGAAGATAGCCTACTTAAGAAAGGAGCACTTGACGAAGCAGAATTTATAACCGCAACAGGCCTTGAAAACGTCTTAAGCCATTCGGCCAAGACATCGGCCGAGATATCAGGGCCACGGAGGTTGAATTTTGCCGTTCTCCCATCGAAAGTTCCATGGCCGATTAAAACCAGCCATAAAGCGGCAGAGGTATTTTTCGACTCATTCGTCAATATGTCATGTAACCTCGCACGATCGGACGAGCCATCAGTTTTGTCCAAACCAATTGAGACATATTTCGCATGGCCTTTTAAGCAGGCTTTCTCCCAAAGGGCTGCCCATTCGGTGAATTGTGCTGCGTATTCCGGAGTCCCGGCAGCACCGACAACAACAATTACGACAGGATTTTGTGGGTTTTCCGCCTCAGATATTTGCGCAGAAAGCACAGCATCTCCGAAAACCAGCATACCAACCAATAATGTTATTATTATCTTCATGGCATCCCTTTCCAACGTCGCAGAGTCCATTCTCCGGCAAAACAAATCAGAACAATCAGGAAAATGGCCGGCAAAACCCCCGGCAAATCCCACAATGGCTTGACCCACGTATCTGTGATCGGGGCGGCCCGATTAGGCAGGTTACTAACAAATTCATCTAATGCGTCAAGCTCAATGACATTGCCTCCGGTCTGATTAGCAATTCTTTCGAGCAATGTGTGATTGGTTCCTATCGACCTAAATTCATTAGCTTCAAGATCAACAGCCCATCCGGTTTTTGCGTCACCAAGCTCGATACCATTGGCATCGGTTACAACGGCACGGGCAAAGTATCCTCCATTAGAGCGGGGAATATGTGTAGCCTCAAACAGTCCGCTTTCGGTAAGCACGGGTTCGGCCGTTAGCTGTACTTTTTGGCCCTGGGGTTCACGCACTTCGATGACAACTGAAACATTATCCATAGATTCAAAATCTTTATTACGGGCATAAACTTGAAGCATAACCGGCTGATTTATTTTTTCCGGCTTGTGCACCGCCTTGAGAGATATCCGGTCGGGCACATCAGCAACCAGCCACCGCAACGTTTGTCTCCAGAATTTATTCATTTCATCACGCATTTGAGGCCGTTTCATACCCCATCGCCATATATCACCGATAGTCAAAGCTGCGACACGCCCATTGCCATACCTTTGTATAACCAAAGCCGGAATCTGCCGATCCGGATCGTTGCCAATCGTAGCAATTACTCTCGCACCCGGTTTAACTGCCCGTGTGCAATTGAGCACACGAAATGCAGGCATCTTCAAGAGCCGCTTTATTTCATCCTGCTCATTGTCACATAATCTGGCCCACGGCTGGAGCAGGCCTTCACGAGTCAGATTCATATATGCATGCTTTACAATTTCCTGCCGGGCCATCCGGTCCAGATAGACAGGTAAAATATGACCTATAGGTGTTCGATGGAAGTTACCCTGCTGGAATGATTCTTTTCCGCCGAGCATTAAGAAACCGCCGCCGCGCTCGGTAACAAATTCCTGAAGCAGCTCCATTTGGTCATAAGAGAAGAACTCCGCTTCGACGTCATCGAGTACGAGCGCATGATAACCGAATAATTCTTCTTTCGTTTTGGGAAATCCATCGCGAAGCTCCTCCTTGTCACGCGTATTAAGGCGAACAAGAACAGGCTGGTCGTACTGTTCGGTTTCTTTCTCATCTTTATTGTCAAATCCACGGAACAGTGGATTGCTCACCTCACCGGCACGTCCCCGCCAATCATACTTCGGTTCCCGTCTTGCGACACGAAGAAGCCCCACAAGCTGCACCTGCTCATCTTCACTGATTGCCCGCTGCAGAAACTTATATTCCCAGTTCGGCCTGCCGGTAACATACAGAATACGATACGGCCCCTCGCCGCGATCAATGACAACTGTACGTTTATTGTTGGCCAGTGTCGCTTCCGATGGCCCTTTATCCTGTTCCGGGATTCCATCCTGCTGGATTTCTTCTGTTACGCTAAGATTATAAAACAAAACACCGGTCTTATCCGGACGCAAACGAAAACGGAACGCCTGTTTCTCATCGTCCTTAGACATTTTGTGTGTTTGTCGCTGCACCAGCTTGCCTGAGTTTTCGAGCAAATCCACCCTAACGGTTTTGCCGGTATAACCAGTTGCCTCAACGTCGGCCTGAATCATCACCGGAGCATCCTCGAAAGACGTCTGGCTAACAGAGACATTTGTCAAAGAGATATCTTTTTGTGGTTTCGGACCTCCTATTACAACCGGGTAAACAGGAGGCACAGACGACAAATCATAGAATTGCTCTGCCAGGTCAGTAGCATTTCCATCGGTCATCAAGAGCACACCAGCCAACGGTCTGCCTTTGTAGCGGGTAGTAATTGTTTGTAAGGTCATACCTATCGCAGAGGTCTTGCCGTCAAAATTCAACTCTGAAAAATCTGTCGTCCGACGTAAGCGAGAATCGAATAAATATTGTCGAACCTGAAAAGTATCGGCCAAAGTACCAAGCCAATTGGAATTATCCGTTTGTAATGCAGCCTGAAGTATTTCTCCGCGGCTTCGAGTTATGCCCTGGTCCCGAATATTCATACCGCTGCTGTTATCAGCTACAACTAAAAACAGATTGGCGCCAGATTTGGCGCGTCTTCCACTCCAAAGCGGCTCAATCAGACATATCAGCAAGACCAACACTCCCAAAAGCTTCAGACAAAAAGCGGTCTTATGAATCGCTCCTAATTCCGCTGATTGACGATATGACCAAAACAAAAGAACAACAGCCACAGCAAACACCAGCATTATCAGCCAGAGCCATGGGCCTAGAGGAATAGTAATTGAACCAAGCAAAATCATCAGTCGCCACCTCCCAGATTTTCATAGTACCTTCGTACCAATTCGGCAAAACGTCCGGGAACCGGGTCGCGATCGATAGGTACAAGCGCTTCATCCGACTTGAGCTGAGCCAGCTTGTCACTGAGATGTTTATGCAATTCTGTCAACGGATTGGTGATTTGCTGTTTTACAAGATCCCACTCTGGTTCTTTACCGTGACGAGTGAATTCAGCACGAATCGAACGGGCGCGGTCCCGTATCCTTGCCGCTTCATCGCGCAGGTCGCGCTCAGTGAGCATCTCCTCCACATCACGGAGGCGATCCGACCATTGGCTGAAATCTCTTCCGGTGAGCGGTCCGTTCGGATCGCCCTGGTCCCATTGCCCGGACAGAGTGCCCCCCCAGCCACCAGGACCGGTTCGACCACCAGGATTAGACCTCATGCCAGCACGAGCATTAGCTGTCTGCCCTCTTGAGCCGCCGCGTGGTGAACCCTGTTGTTGAGCATTGTTCGGGTCAGAACCGGTAGGACGATTTCCGCCCGGGGCATTTGCCGATAGTCTGCCGCCCTGCGGCTGTTGTGGTGATTGCCTGCCCTGCCGCTGGCCGTCAGTTTCTGGTTGAGCGTTACCAGGTCTCTGCTGATTTGCCGATGAGTCCGCCATCTCGTTAGAATCACTCAGTTGCCCTCGGCGTTGATTACCGGCACGAGCAACTTCTTCATTGACCTGTCTAATCAACTCGTCGAGCTGTTGTCTGGCCAGACGCAACGATTCGGCCTCGTCACCAAGCACATTTTCAGCAGCCTCTTCGACGCCTTTCCTTATCTCTTCGATACCTTTTCCGGCCTGTTTCTCAATCTCCTGCGCCTGCGGCAGGAAATTGCGTTTCAGCAGTTCCCCGGTTGCCTCAAGCGCTCTGTCAACATTGTCGGTGCCTGCCTTTCGTAACGTATCGTAGAGCCTTCTCGAAAGCAGCGGTTCGGAAGTCTCAGACTGCTCAGACACATCTTTCATCTGTTCAATTAACTTTTCGGCACTCTCTCTCTGCCGGTCGATTCGTTCCGCCAGTTCACGATTTACTCCGGTAAATGTAAGTGTTTTTCTTTCAGAATCTATCTGTTGTTTTATGTCCTCTGCTATTTCATTTTGCCTCTGGTCGAGCTGCTGTGCATTCTCACGCATATTTTGCATCTGCTCGGTAAACTGTCCTGAAGTATTTTTCCGAAAATCGTCACGCATCTGTTCCAGTTCACGTTGCGCACGTGTTGTGGAAGTTATTGCCCTTGAGAGCATACCCTTTTCCAGTTCCTCAGCCGATTGACGGATTCTTGAGCGGCTCTGATCGAGCTGCTCTCTCGCATCGGCCATACGTTGGCGGTTCTGGGACGTTTCCATTCGCTGTCGCAGCTCATCAACGTCCTGAAGCGCCTGGAGCTGCTGTTCTGTGAGACGCTTAAGCTGCCAGCGAATCTCCTGCTTCTGCTGCTCATTCTCGGCCTGCCGAAGCGCCGCCTGAGCTTCTTTGAGTCTTTCGCTCATTTCATTCTGTCGTCGTGCCAGCTCGCGAAGTCTGTTAAGAACCTGAAGATCCTCACGTTGTGTCTGCTGCTGAGACTGAGCTAATCGCTGAGTTTCGTATCTATTCTCCTTTTGTGTCATCTCTAATTGCTGTAATTGCTGCTCAGAGCGGCCAGAGCGGGGGTTGCCGCCTCCACCTTTGCCGCTGCCCTTTGCAACCTGTTTATCGAGATCTTTTAGTTTAAGAAGCTCTTGATATGCCAACTGCTCAGAGGCCAACGCCGGTGTCAGTTCTTCTGTTGAAGCTGATTGGCCCGCATTGGTTAGATGTTCCAGCGATGTCTCCATATACCCGGCAGCTTCCTGCAAGGCTTTCATTGCGGACGAGTCTTTTGCCTTTGACATCGCCGATTGGGCCTGCTGCAGAACATCAGCCTGCGATTGCTGGACAACATCGAGGTCTTCCTTGTGGTCATCAATCCCTCCCGACTGCTCGGCATGCTTCTTAACATTCCAGGTAGCGATGATAATCTGCTTCTGTAATTTGGCGAGCTGTTCGCCCTGCTGCTCCTGTTGCTGGCCGCTTTGTCTTTGATTCTTCTGCTGCTGGGATGACTGGCTTTCGCGGAAAATCTCTTCAAAGTGACGAACTTCTGCAAAATATATATCGCTGGAAGTTCTTCGTTTCCTGCCGTCCGCTCCTACATCGTCAGCCCAGAAGAAGTAAGTAAGCAACTGGTCGGGCCGGGCGTTAATATCTTCAAATGCCAATAAGTGCTGAATACGTAAATTCTCGTTTGACAGCACCGACTGACCAAGGGTGATGTCTCTACTTTGAGTGCCGGCAAGTGTATAACTCAGCCCATAGCCGGTCACACCATAGTCATCCGATACCTGGGCTTCCAGGCTCAATTCCTCTAAAGGTGATGCAACAACGTCACGATTGGGAAATAGCGGTTTTAGTTCGGGGGGGAGGTTTTTATGGACATCAATTATAAAACGCGGCGGTATTTTATTTGTCAATCCCTGAGCATCGGTTAGATACAGCTCAAATCGTCGATTCTCCATAGGTGTGATTGAAGTCGTATAGGTGTTCGGCTGTTTATCAATGGCGTTTAGATTGAGAGCTGATTGTTTTTTTGAAATAAGCTGCGCCGTGGTTACCGGTTTGTTAAGGATAAATGTCAGAGTAACCTCAGAACCTTCGACTACACTAATCTGCCGTGTGTCTTTGATAACTTTTTCGGGCAATTTCGTATATGAAGGGTACACAATCTTCGCATCCGCTTTTTTAAGCGTGGGGTGCTCGAAAGCGCTTATTCTAAAGTTTTCCGTGCGTTTTTTAGCGTATTCGATATGGTATATCAAGTTGTTATTGACCTCCGGGATAAGGCCGCCAAACACGGGATCTTCAAGGTTTTTTGCAAGAACGATCCGCTTTTTGTCCTGCTCAGACGTACCTACCCAAAGATTTGCTTCCGGGGGCACTCGCCCGTCAAAACGTGCCATAATAACTACAACGGTTCCTAATTCAACAGTCGTGTCTCCCGGACTAACGGTGATATTATAATCTCCGCCGGTCAGTACACCTCTATCGATTGTGAAGAAAGAAGGAGTAGATGGCAAAAGCTGTGAAAGTGCTATGATGATAAATGACAGCGCCGCAATACCTCCAAACTGTGTCAGGTAAAGCTTTTTTGATGATATACTCCGAAGCCAGTCGTATTTGTCCGCATGCCTAAGAGCATCACCGATGACCCGTTCCTGAAGATAACCAAGTTGGCCGCCGAGTCCCTGGGGCTGCTGTTCTATTGCGGCTAATAACAGGGCCTGCATATCGGGGTGTTGCTGCTCAACATTTCGTGCAACGGCCCGATAGTCCAGGTGTATCTGACTATATTTGTATAAGGCTAAAACCGTCGCCAGCAGAGTTGATATGCATAATACCCAGTTTGCGATTAGCGAATTCCAGCCCCAGAGCCAATCAGCAATTACCAGAGAGACGCCGATGATTCCCGCAATGAACCAATAAGCCGACAACCTCCACATCAAATACAAACGTCTTCGGCGATTCACTATTGGCCGGAGTTGTTTGCGAAGAGCTTTTTCAATCATTTCATTTCTCTCTGCAGATTAGAAGGCGAACGCGTCAACCAGCCCGCCAGCCATATCTCAATTAACGACACAGCTAATAACGCAACTAACATCCACCGCCACAATTTCTGCTCATATTCCATTGAGGCAAAACTTCTTTGACGTTTTGCCGGCGTAGTCTGTTCGACTGTAATACCTGAAGACTGCTTGAAGGAAACGCCGAACCTTTCGATATCTTCAATTTGCATAGCGGCCGTTTGGCATTCCCGAGCCGGAAGGTTAACGGCGAAAAGATGATTGCCTGCTGATGTCTCAATTGTATAAAATCCGGGCAAGTCCGTCTGAGCAAAGGCCTCCTGGCCGGCATCCAGATTAACCAGAGAATCATCTGGTTTGCGAATCTGCATGTTAGCTGAGGCGGCCTTTATTAAGTGCGGTATTGGTATATTGTCACCTACGAAATACTGTGATTGCTGTCCTGCAAAGACACCGCCATATTCAAGGATTGAGTAAAACAACGGAACAAATTTGGATGAAAGCGCAAGCTGGCTGTCTGATGGGTGCCAGCCGCAGGTAAATATAAGCAGCGACCCTTTGCCCACGGGCAGTTCAAGCCAGGCAGGATCGCCACTGTCGAAATTAGCTAATACCTGAGCATTGGGCAAATCTTCATTATTTATCCTCCGGTATTTCCAAAAGTGTATCTGTGTGAAGTCTCCAAAGCGAGGCTTGGAGAAAGGCATCAGCAGAGGATGTTTGAATTCAATCCTACCGAGCATGGCGTATCGGTCAACATTGGCCTCCTCAGATTCGATGGTTTCAATGCCTGAAAGACCAGTTAATGTTGTAACGTCATCAGTGGACTTCATAACCAGCAGAATTGTTCGGCCGGATTCGAGGAATCGACGCAGGCAAGCAAGGTTTTCACTGTTGATTTTATCAGCAGCAATGACCAAATGCGCCGTCTCTATGTCTGTTGCAGCGATAGTCTTATCACCCGGATGGTAAATGACATTAGGCTTGAGTGCATGGGTAGTTCCAAAAGCCCGCTGAACATAATATAACATTTCCTTCGAATCATTGGGATCGTCACTACCTATATAAAGGATATTGACCTGCTGTTGTAAATATGGTGCTAAAAAGAGGGCATTGTCAAAATCATGATCGTCGCCCGTTAAAATCAGCTTCCGGGCTTTTAACCCGTCTTCCCGAGCAGGGGCACGAACAACAACACTATGGCCTGGCGGCGCATACACATCTATACCCTGACTTGATGTTTTCTCAGCCATCTCGTCAGCCCAGTTCAGTTGAAATCGCTCTGTGGTCGCATCAGATGAATTGATGATTCTGATACTCGGGAGGCTGTCATCATCGGGACTGCCCGATCCACTGCGATCTGTCACTAATTGTAATGCCGCATTGGTATTGCCCTGACACGGTATCGATTTAACCACTAATTCGGTCTCTACAGGCCATTCATAGGCGTTCATCGCTTCAAGGTTGCTGCCCTTTTGCAAGTCGCTGATAAGTACGACCTGGCTCATTGTATTAGTTTCTTGTCCGTCATCTATCTGGTCATCTTCAATAGCTTCGGCCGCACTGACCAGGGCGTTACCAAGATTGGTTAAGGCCCAACCGGGTAAGAGTTTCGATATTTGTTCTGTTATGACTGGAGTTCGCCGAGCGGGTTCCAGCGCTGCCCATTGTTCGAATCCTATTAGTGTTTTAGTGCTCTGATCAAAGCTCATAACGCACACTCGATCAGCCTGGCCAATATCCTTCAATACAGACTGAGCCTCGCTGATTGCCTGGTCCCAAATTCCGACACGGCGCATGGATGCACTGATATCTATTAACAGAACTATTCGCCTGCGGAGAGAGACCTGTTTCAGGGGAGCTTCACGAGTGAAAAATGGACGCGAGAAGCTAAATGCAAGAAGACATAATATTATACAACGTAAAATTAAAAGCAGCAGGTTTTCCAAACGGGTGCGATTCTTGAATCGCGGTATTGAAGTACGCAAAAACATCAACGAGCTAAACGTTATACGCTTGCGCGTGTGGCGCCGAATCATATGCAATATAATCGGCAAAGCGACCGCAGCTATACCCGCCAGAAATAATGGATAAAGGAAATTCATGCCTTATTCCTGCCTTTTGAACTACTTCTGTATCTCAGACGTTTTCTACGTCTCATTCGGTCCTGCAGGAAATCCAGCAGGGCCAAATCGAATGGACGATCAGTTGGGAATAAGTGGTAATCGATCCCCAGATTTTGGCATATAGACCTTGCAACCGCCAGATGTTTTTCAAGCATACGTTTGTAACCTGTCTGGGCATCAGACGGATTGACGTACATATTACGCCCTGTCTCTATATCCTGAAAGAGTGCCGGTGAATTAAAGTCAAATTTTAACTCAGCCGGATCCAATACATGGAACACCACAACATCATGGCCACCAGCACACAGATAGCTCAAATCTTTTTCAAGCCGGTCGATCGAGGTTAGCAAATCAGAAATCAGCACAATCAGGCTGCGTCTTGTCAACATACCGGCGACATACTGCAGCGGCGGACCCAGATCTGTCGTGCTGCCCTGTGGGGAAGCTTCCAGCGTTAGCATCAGGCGGCGCAGATAACCCGGCCGGTTGCGAGGCGCCAAATATTGCCTGATTTGATCGTCAAATGTCGCCAGGCCGACAGCGTCACCCTGTGTGAAGAGAAAATATGCCAACGTCGCGGCCAGTGTACCTGCGTATTGCGACTTCGTGTATTCTCCGGAACCATAGCCCATCGACCGGCTGTGGTCAATGAGCAGGTGACATCGCAGGTTCGTCTCATCCTCGAATTTCTTGATGTAAAATCTATCACTGCGAGCATATAGCCGCCAGTCAATATAGCGGGGGTCGTCTCCGAGGCTGTATTGTCGGTACTCGGTAAACTCGACTGAAAAGCCATGATAGGGGCTTCTATGAATACCTTTCCAGAATCCTTCAACTATGACCTTGGCGCGCAGTTCCATCGATTTGATCCTCATCAGTGAAACCGGATCAATCATACCTTCGGCATTGCTATTATTGTTCGTCAAGACGGATTCTGACGCTTTTTTTGTCATTTGGTGATTCTTTCTTTGACTGATTCAAGCAGTCTATCGACCATATCTTCAATGACTACACCCTCGGCCTCTGCACGGTAATTAATTAATATACGGTGTCGAAGCACTGGATAGGCCATTGCCCGAATATCCTCGAAACTGACATGCGATCTGCCGTACAGCAACGCTCTGGCCTTGGCACCAAGCACCATATATTGCGATGCTCGCAATCCGGCCCCCCATGTGACCCACTCATTTATAAAATCAAGTGAATTATCCGGACTTGGGCGAGATGCCGCTGCGATTCTCACAGAGTAACGCACGACATCCTCTGCCACGGGTACCTTGCGAACTACGTCGTGAAATTTCTGTAAGTCTTCGCCGGTAAACACTTGCTTTATAGGTTCGGGCTCAGCGGTGGTAGTCTGGCGAACGACCTCAACTTCATCGTCTTCCGGCAGATAATCGATCCAGACATTGAACATAAAGCGGTCGAGCTGCGCTTCCGGCAGTGGATAGGTACCTTCCATTTCGATAGGATTTTGTGTCGCAAAGACAAAGAACGGTTCGACGAGCGAATGGCATACGCCGGCAGCGGTTACATGGTGTTCCTGCATCGCCTCAAGCAGGGCCGCCTGTGTTTTCGGAGGCGTGCGGTTAATCTCGTCGGCAAGAACCATATTTGCAAAGATAGGTCCCTTTACGAAAACCATCTTTCGCTCTCCATCTGTCTGTTGAAGTATTTCAGTTCCGGTGATGTCGGCTGGCATAAGGTCCGGAGTAAACTGAATACGCTGAAACTTTAAGTTAAACAGTTGTGTGAGCGATTTAACAAGCAATGTTTTGGCGAGACCCGGTGCTCCGGTAATCAAACAGTGCCCACCGGCCAGAATCGCAATAAGAAGATGCTCTATAACGTTTTCCTGACCGATGATAACCTTTGATAGTTCGGTGCCAATACGCTGCCGTGCCCTGCCGATTTGTTCTACAGCCCATCGTTCATATTCATAAGTTTTAGTCGCCAAAGTTATTTTCCTTTCAATGTGTCATTGCATAAAAAACTATATTGATCCCCAGCGGGTATGCCTTCTTTTCTGAAAACTCCCGAAAATACCACTCATCCTCCCCCTCTCGTTCCCAGCCGTCACCTAAGTCTGTGTTATGACAGATAATAGCCATCATACGGCCCTTGTCGTCATAGATGGCTTTGTAATAAGGAATTTGTGCGTCAGGCCGCTCCCAGGTGATACCATAATCACGACCTTGCATAGCAGCGCCGATGCTGGGAATTTGCGGCTTTTCCTTGAGATCAAATACGGCATGAAATATCGGATGTTCCAGCCTCAGCTCAACCGGTTCACGATCGGGAAAAACACGCTTTATCTCATAATAAAAATTATACCATTCATCTTCACCCCAAAAATCATCAACCATAAGAAACCCACCGTTCAAGAGGTAGCTGCGGAGACTCTTTACCTCCTCTTCATTGAAGACCAGCCCGCCGGGCTCAACAATGTAGATGAAGGGGTAATTGAAGAGTTTCGGGTCCGTTAGTTCGAGTACTAATCCGTCGGGATTAACTTCCATCGAAGTCAATTGTTGCAGACGGAAGGAGAAGTTCAAATCACTATCGGGGTAGTCTGTTGCCCAGCGTCCGCCACGAGAGCCGCGGCCATATCCCCCTCCATATCCACCGTATCCGGATGAATATTGAATTCGTACAAATGTGAAGACATCATGAGAAAATTCCCTATCCGATTCCCAGTCAGGCACACCCCTTCGACCGGAAGACCGTCGATTGTAATATCTCTGTGCGAACACCAGACTCACACCAGCACACGCCACCATGAACAGAATAAAAAACCACTTTGCTTTTGTCACGGTGCGTCCTCCTGAGTTGCTGAAAGATCATCTTGATTATTTGGTGTGGACTCGGAACTCGATGAATCGGAGCGGGTATCGCTAATGATTTTCAACAATAAACGATGTGCCTGGCGAAAACGCGGCGCATCCGCAAGGGCCTCTAGCACATATCTCTTTGCAGTGCCCGGGTCCTGATCCTGAAACAACTTAGCCAGGCGGTAGTTGATATCCGCCGGGTCCGCGGGATCCAGTAAAAGCAGACGCCTGTAAGAATCAATAGCCTGTTCGTTGTGGCCAAGTTCTTCATTGGCCCGTCCCATTTGCAAATGAACCGTTCCAAGCATTGGATAGACTGCCATATATTTGTTTCCATTTTCAAGGATCGCAGGCCAATCCTTTTGCTCCATACCAATCTCCATGAGGCGGCCATAAGCCTCCACTGCATTAGCTGAAACCGCAGCTAACTTGCTGAGCATCAGACGTTCCTGTTCGGTCTCGTCGAGTTTTCGATATATCTGTGCAAGAAGACTATAAGCATTTCCTTCATCAGTATAGTTGGGATAAAGAGAGAGCAACTTCTTGAGCAGTATTTGTACCTGTTCCCAGTTTTCTTCTTCCAAAAGATGGTTGGCACGCAGTGTCAGTGCCCAAAAGCTGTTTGGGTGCTTTTGCAGCCAATCTGTCAGTGCCTCCGGATCAGAAAAATCGACTTGCCCCTTCTCCGGCTCAGCCCAGTCAACATTTTTTGCCAAATCCTCGGCTTGCTTTCGAGCAAAGGCCTCAAATTGCTTTTCGATTTTCTCGATCGGAGCCATCCTCCTGGAGATGACGGCGTTGATCTCTTCGCCTTCAGCCAGGTCCGCAAGAATATCTTTTAGGGATTCAAGGCCAAACTTATCGACAAGAAACTCCACCACAAGTGAAGATTCATAGTAGGCAAACTGCAAGTGCATTGGTGTAGGCGGACTCAGAAATGCGCTGCTTAGCCTGCTAATCGGTACCAACTCTCCTCCAAGTATCATTTTACGATACTCCGAATTCATGTGTTGACCCCAGGCGGGATTGCGCTGTATTTCTTCATATACGGAAATACCTTCGCTTAGCCATCGCGGCATCTTGTTGTGTGTCAGATTAAGTGTGACTACATGACAAAACTCATGCCACAAGGTTGCCTCCCAGTTTATTGCTCTGGAAGCCCTGGGGCTGTTTGCGGTAATTACATTACCGAAACATACACCGAGGAAACCATCCCCTCCGGGCATGCCAAAGGTGCGCACAGCGAAATCCTGCTGATTAGGGAACAACTCCAACGTAACGGAGTCATTCAATTCATAGCCGTATTTTTGACATAGCTGGGATTTGGCCTGCTGTAACAATTCCAAGACCCTTTTACCGTACACAGCCTCTTCAAGCTCGTCCATTCGGATAATGAATCCATCCTCGTTGAGAGTCTTGAATTTGGACATGTTATCCCGCAGATTAACAAGATTGTAGGCCAGGACGTTGTATTGGTCGGCTTTGTAAACCTCCTCAGCCAGAGTCCATCCTTTTGTTTCATCCCCCAGACGAAGCAGGTCTTCTGTCAACTGTATTTTTGCTGAAAGGTATTTCGGATCGAATTGCAACGCCTGGCGCTGGTAGGCTGCTCCTTCTGCAAAACGATATTTCTGGGACAACTTTCTGCCGATCAGATAATCCACTATCGGATTTTTCGGCCAAAACTTCAGTGCATTAGTGCGGCAACTCTTGACCGCATTAGGGTCATTACCCAGATGAGATATAACGGCACGCAAAGCCCAGGTCTCTGAGTGCCACGGATTAACAGCCACAGCTTTATCAAGCAATTTGCCCGCGGAAGCATAGTCTTCGCAATCGATTTGATGTTCGGCAAGAAGCAATAAGGAAGGTACATGGTTTGGATTTATAAAAATAGCCGCATCTAATGATTTGATCATTAGATGCCGATCACTATGATAAAATGCCTTAGCCAAACCGCAATGCATGTCCGGGTCATCACCGAACCGCTCGAGAGCTTTTCGATACTGACTGGCGGCCAGATCGTAATCCTGCTTATCCAGTGCCAGCGCTGCCGCTGCAAGATAAGCTTCACGGCAGTCTGGGTCAATCCTTAAGGCACGGTTAAAAAGCTGTTCGAGAATAATCCGCGGCTCGGATCCAAGCAGCAGCAGCGTTTCTCCGAGAGCCACCAGGTCCGGCGGGTCCCAGAATTCTATTTTGAACGAGCCTCCATAGCGGTAGATTTTTTTAAGCATTTCAGAGGCACGTTCGGTTTGGCCGCAGTATTGATGTGCCTTATGGCCAAGCTTTAATAAGCGAGAACTCATCGGATAACGAAGCAGAGCTAAGTCAACTTCTTTTGCGGCCTCATCATATTGGCCCAGAGCCATCAGCGACTCGATCATCAGAATCCACAAATGTCTTCTGCTTCTGTACGTGCTGTCTTCGATAGCTTTTCGCGTTAACTCAAGGCATTTTTGATATTGACCGGTCTTAAATTGTTCGCGTGCGACGTCAATATCTTCGGCGTGTGCTGCTTGGCTCGTACCAAGCATAAAAACGATACAAGCAACCATCAAAAAAAGACGGCTATGGTGCAACATATACTTGAAGAAAAAAGCCATATTATATCTACTCAACTAACTGTAGATTAAATTCTCGAATTATATTATCCAAGCGGATTTCAGTCAAAGAATATTATATCTGTTATATAGTATAGCGTCAATATGATGTATTGTTCATATTTAAGAAGGATTCAGATTAATTCTCATGCGGCACTATCGGTCCCCGCCATACGCTGCCGCCGAAAGTAGTGATATACATCAGATCATCATTTGATGGGTCAAAAACCACTCTCTGAATATTTGAGAATGGTAGATCATCGAAAGCTTTCCATGTCCTGCCATTGTCCCGTGTAAGCCACAGACCGGCACCAGGAGCTCCTTCAGTTAGAGTCATATATATCCAGCCCTTGTATTGCGGGTGAAAGTATCCGCCGAAGGTCTGACGTGCTTTGCGGCCAATACATCTCCATTTTTTACCACCATCTTCTGAGTAATACAACCCCCCGGTCTCATCCTGCCGGTTCGAATCACAGGTGCCCATAAGAATTATATTGCTATCCACCGGATGGACTGAAAAGTCCTTGGGGTACAAAAAGAGCTGCGAGTCATTGACCTTTTTCCATGTATCTGCCCCATCTCTGGAACGATACAATCCTACACCCTCACTCATAAGCGGCATTCCATACGCCGAACGCTTGGCGCATACCATTGCAAATAGCGTGCCGTCCTTGTGCAAACTCACACGGGAAACTCGCATGTTCTGTGTGTGGCCAAGGCCGTTTTTCTTCAGCGCCCATGTTTTACCATCGTCGATTGATTTGTACACACCTTCCATGAACACCCCGGCGTAAAGCGTTCGTGAATTTTTAGGACTCCCGGGATCGAGTATGATGGAGATAACCGGTTTGGCGGGAACACCCTGAGCTTCGTGCTTCCAGGAAGCTCCGAAGTCACGTGAGATGCACACCCCGCCGGGACGTTCGTGGCCGTGACGTTCGGAAATGATATTGTCGTTGGGAATATCGTGAACATTGGAGAACGCACCCCACATCTTACCGGGTATGTCCGGCTCAAATGCAATCTCGTAACAAGTGTTCCTCCACGGTGCCCATGAATTCTTATCCCACCATATCCACGTCTTGCCGCCGTTGATGGACCGCGCCAGCCCGATATCTGTATAAGCAATGTAATGTCTGTTCGCTTCAAAGGGGTCTATATAGTAATGCCACGTAGTAGTAACCACCAGGCCGTTACATACCCATTCACAGCCAGGTTTGGGCTTCTGGCCGGCAGCGGGATAAGTATGGCCGTTGAACCACGTATCACCTCCGTCATGTGTGATATAGCATTGGCTCCTTAACAGAATCAATCTGTTGGGGTCGGTGCTGCATATAGCAACTCCAAATGGCGCATCACCTCCCTTGTAGGATTGTCCCGTGGAAGCAGTAACGTAGTTGGGAGCAACGTTGTAGCGTTTGAAACGCGGATCCATGAAATATGTGTCGCGCCAGGTTCGGCCCCCATCATCGCTGCGATACACTGTGTCATGATGAGGTGGGTGAAATCCTGTGCTTGTGTTCATGGCGTACACGGTGAGGGGATTAGTATCAGTTGTGAGAAGCTGTTTGTATTGAGCGATAGAACTATATGCCCATTGATCGGTTTTTTTTGTATCCGTGTTAATTCCCTGCCCCATGGCCTGTTGCCAGGTCCGGCCGCGATCTCGTGAACGATAGATACCACCTTTGAAAACTCCGTTCTCATCTTTGCTGGTTATGGTGCAATAAAGCACTATGAGGTTGTCTTTCGAATTGGAAGCACCGGCAAATCCCTGTATCTCCTTCCATGGCAGGCCGTTTGTCTTTTCCATCCACTTTTGACCACCGTCGTCAGAGCGCCAGATGCCCTTATTTGTGGCAGCAAACATAATACGGCCTTTGTTAGTACGGTCAAAATGGAATCCTATCACCTGCCCAGTGGGTCCATTACATGCTGTCCACGTTACACCTGCATTTCGTGATAACCAGCATTTGCTGTTACGAGTACCGACAAGCATGATTTTTGGATCGGATGGATTTATCGCAATTTCACCGTACAGCGACTCCCTGAGATTGCCTACAGGTGTAAAGGTTCTCCCTCGGTCTCGGCTGATTCGCAGGCGCCCCCTTGATGAAGCGTAAATAATGTCGGGATTTGATGGATGGAAGCCCGGTCGGCATCTCGTATCAGTTCTGAGTTGTGCATGGTTGATCATACGCCAGTTTCGACCGCCGTCTTCGGAAATGTATGCGGCGCTCATGTCGCAGTTGAGCATCATTAGATTACTGTCCGCTGGAGATATAGCTGGCGAAAACATTCCGCCTCCACCTGACAGACCAACAGGCTCCCAGGGAATCTGCCTGGCAACGGTTTCCGAAGAGGCCGCATTCAGCTCACCGTATATCGACATAGCCAGCAGCAATGAGAATCCACAGCACCGAAAAAACAAAAATATCCCACGGTATTTCATGGTTCAATTATTCCTTATAGTTGATTATGCAACCTGTTGTCGTAAGCGCGAATAAAGCAAAGAGCACTTTTAAGTCAAAATATGATTTCAGTTCCGCTGATTATTTTACTGTTATCGTGTTTAGTTTCAAGAACCGTTTTCGTCTCAACGCTTTCCACTTTAATATAACAGATTTAAGTCTTATTTTGAAAACATCGATTTAGCTTGACCCCGGTCGTCTTATACGTTACACTTTTCTTGCTTTTCAGGTAAGAAAATGCAGGTCGTTTCTTATTTAAGGATTCAACTTACTTAGAATTTGGAATTGGAGGAACTATTATGAATGAGCCGAAAATGCAACAAACCAAAGCTATTTCGAGACGCATGTTTTGCCGGTCGGCAATTACCGCAGCCGTAGCCCTCCATTATATCAAACCATCCGCTCAGGCATTGGAGAACAATAAAGTCAAATTTCATAAGAACCTCGGGCCAGGCCACATCGGCGTCAGGGCCAATCAGCAACAAGCATTGGAGTATGCAGTTAAATATGGCTTTGACAGCATTACTCCCAGTCCGGGTGAATTTCAAAACAAATCTACCACGGAAATTCGCGATTGGTTGGAATTAATGAAAGAAAAGGGCATTCGATACGGCACATCCGGTCTTCCCGTCGAGTTTCGAAAAGATGAGAAGCGATTTAAGACAGATATGGTACGACTGCCCAGACAAGCGGCTTTTTTAAGACAATTTGGCATCAAGCGTATAGCAACCTGGATTACACCCGGTCACAGGGAGCTTACGTACCTGCAAAACTTTAAACAGCTTAAAAACCGTTTTCGTGAAGTAGCAAATGTGCTTAAAGATAACGACATCCGGCTGGGTCTGGAATTTGTCGGGCCAAGAACATCGAGAGCACGATCCCGCTTTCCATTTATATCCACTCAGATTGGCATGATGGAACTGGTTGAGGCAATCGGCACAGGAAATGTAGGTCTTCTTATGGATAGCTGGCACTGGTACACTGCACATGGGACGGTTGAAGAGCTACTGCAGTTATCGAATAAAGATATCGTACATGTCCACGTAAACGACGCTCCATCAGATATCGAGGTCGATCAGCAAATGGATAATCGGCGGGCACTACCGGTTACAACCGGCGTTATCGACATGAAAGGATTTATAAACGCGTTAGCTAAAATCGGTTACGACGGTCCGGTAGAGTGTGAACCATTCGATCAGGAATTACGCAGCATGGAGAACGATGCCGCTTTGCAAAAAACCATTGCAGCGCTTAACCGAATATGGGATTTGATCGACGCTTGAGCAAATCACCTAATCCGTGACAAACAGACGTGCAGGCTGGATTCGATGATGCCCTAATTGACCTGCTTCTATAAAGACCACGGCGATCTCATCGCTCGTGCAAGCATCCTGTTAGCCATATCGTCATTGAGAAATCGCTCATTGTCCGGATCCCATCGGAGTTTTCGCCCTAACCTCAGGCAGATATTTCCGGCGTGGCAAGTCGTGACCGAACGATGCGAGACTTCGGCATTGGATATCGGCAGGCTGCGACTCTTTACACAATCGAGAAAATTGCGATGGTGGCCCATTATATATCCATAGCCTTTCTGCATAAAGTTTACCTTCTGCATAATGGCCTTGCTCGATGCAGTAATCTTGCCGGTGTCATCAACGCTAACCCAGCCATCGGTGCCGACGAATTTGTTACCTCTGGGCCCCCTGCCGGGCTCGGTCTCATCGTGATAAATCATCTTTACACCGTCGGAATACGTTGCAACTACCTCGAAACGCACGGGTGTATTAAACAGGCCATCCCTGGGAAACTCGGCCCAGCCTTCGTACTGAACAGGGCCCGTATATTGACTGTCGTTTGCCCATTGCGCCAGATCGTTGAAGTGCGCTCCAAGGTCGGTTAACTGTCCGCCGGAATAATCATATAACCATCGAAAACTGCCGTGGCATCTTCTGGGCGTGTAGGCTTCAAAGGGGGAAGGTCCGAGCCATGCATCATAGTCAAAACCTTTCGGGACAGGCTCCGTTTTCTGCGGAGGGCATGTCGGACCGTTATGATAGTAGCAATGCAGAGTATGAAGCTTGCCGAGCATGCCGCTGCGAGCGATGTCCACTCCAAATCGAAAACAACTGTTGCTGCGCCGCTGTGTACCGGACTGATAGACGGTTGTAAGTCGTTTCATCGTATCAGCAACAGCCCTGCCTTCAGCGATAGTCAGGGAAATCGGTTTTTCGCAATAGATGTCTTTGCCTGCCTTTGCGGCCTCAATTGAAATCATAGCGTGCCAGTGGTCCGGCGTTGCTATCAGTACCGTATCAATGTCATCTCGAATAAGTATTTTGCGGAAATCGTTGTATTCCTCGCAGTCTTTGTTGCCATATGCGGAATCAACAGCTTTCTTTGCCGTGACACGGTGGTTAGTATCGACATCGCAAACGGCCAGAATACGCAGGTCATCACAGGTAATGAAATTTCGCAGATTGTGCATGCCCTGACCACCCAGACCGATAGCACCCATCGTAAGACGCTCGCTCGGAGCAATTAATCCATCTTTCCCAAGAGCCGAAGATGGTATAACATAAGGGAAGGTAATTGTTGATGCTATCAATCCTGTTGTACTCTTGAGCAGTGATCTTCGAGTAAACGTTTTCATAACTTAATTCTCCTGATAATATTTATCACAAGGACTAAACCTCAGCACACGTTAGTTACCTCTTTTTCCCAACTTTCGTACTCAGTTTTGAGTTGTTCTGCAATTTCCAGTCTTGCGGCAAGCAGGTTTGCAGTTTCTCCAATGTCGGTTTGCAGGTCAAACAACTGCCAGTCCTGATTGGTACTGTTTCGTTCGCGGATTAGTTTATATCGACCTTTGCGAATCGCATTACTTCTGTTACCCCAGCTCCAGTAGAGATACTTGTGGGGTGATGAAGACCTACCAGCCAGCGCGGCGGTTGGGTCCTTGCCGTCGAGGGTACGGTCAGACGGTAAAGACAGACCCGCGGCATAAAGCGCCATTGGTACAATGTCCATACTGACCAAAGGCTCTCGACATATTGTCCTCGGCTTGATTCTTCCAGGCCATCGAACGATGCAAGGTATTCGGATGCCGCCTTCCCAAAGTGTTGTTCCCCCGGCTTTCAGCGGCTTGTTTGATGCACATTCCAGACCCCGTGCTGGAATAAGAAAAGCTCCGTTGTCAGAAAGCAGAATAACAATTGTGTTCTCAGCCAGCTTCAATCGATCGAGCTGATCGAGAACACGGCCTACGCCGTCGTCCAGCGCGGTGACCACCGCTCGATAGCGTTTACGTTCGTCGAGTGTTTCCGGCGAGTAGCCGTATCGTTCAAAAGCTTCGTCCGGCGCTTGCCAAAGACAAGGCGTTCCGGGAGGTTTGTTCTTCGGATTCGGGTAGTGAGCGGCGTTGAATGGAATATAGCAGAGGAAAGGTCTATCTTTGTTTCGCTCGATAAACTCACACGCAGCATCGGCAAAGACGTATGTGCTGTAACCATTAGCTTTTGCAGGCTCAGTGTTGCGGTGGAGGTCATTGCGGCCGTTGTAAATATATGTGTAATAATCGCAATTGCCGGAGATGTTCCCAAAATATTCATTGAAGCCGCGGTCAGTAGGTCGGCTGCCGGGAGCAAAGCCGAGGTTCCATTTGCCAAAGCATCCGCTGACATAACCGGCCTTCGCGAGATATCGAGGCAGAATAACCTCGTAATGCGGGAGTGCGATTTGTTGATGTTCATCGATTTTATAGAGTTGTTCGTTCAAACCGTTGCGGAGCGGATGCCGGCCGGTGAGCAAGGCCCCGCGAGAAGGCATGCAAGACGGTGAGCCAATGTAGAAATCGGTACAACGAACCCCCTCAGAAGCCAGCCGGTCGATTCGCGGTGTTTTCATCGACTGATTGCCATAACAAGTCAGGTCACCATAACCGATGTTGTCGAGAAACATAATTACGATGTTCGGTTTCTTTAAGGTGTGAGCAGAATTGCAGACATGAGGGAAGGATAAACCAGTAAAGCCTAAGCCTACTGCGCCTTTCAAGAAGGACCGCCGTGAACACCCGGCATTCGTACCGATGTGATATCCTTGCTTAACAATTGTCCGGCTCATTTGCTCTTGCCTGCCCTCTCTCTTATGAAGGTTTCTCAAATCATATATTTTCAAAACTGACGCTCTTCAGTGCTGCTCAGTTTGACGTGTACATTATAATACACTTGGCTATCTTAATGCAACTGCACAAGATATCAAATAACCGATTAATTCGTTCCATGACAAATCTAAAGCGAGAGGTTATAATTCTATAAGGCGTATAACAAGGAAATAAAAAAACCAAAACAAGGAGAATCTACGATGAACGAACGTATTGTTTTCGGTGCTACGGGGCTGGAAGTCTCACCAATATGTTTCGGAACATGGCAATTAAGTCCCCGTTTCTGGGGAGAACAGACAAAATCGGATGTACTGGCTGCAATGAACACAGCTTATGATGCCGGGATAAACTTCTTTGATACTGCAGATGCCTATGGAGATGGTTACGCTGAAACGGTTCTCGGAGAATGTCTGACAAATAAGTCTCGTGAAACAGTTGTTATCTGTACGAAGGTCTTCAATCATTTTAATCCGGATGCATCACGTTACCCGGACCTGTCGCCTGAGCACATACGACAACGCTGTGAACTACAACTGCAACGTATGGGTCTTGAGACAATTGACCTTTATCTGCTTCATATGTTCGATCCGCTGACACCTTTAGCGGATATAGCCGATGTTTTGGATTCACTAAAGAAGCAAGGAAAGATACGCAGTTATGGCGTGAGTAATTACACGGTCGAGCAGCTTCGGGCACATCGGCATTTCGGCGACTATGACGCGGTTCAACCGCTTTACAGTCTAATTGATACGGAGATTGAAAGTGACCTGTTACCTTATTGTGAGGCGGAAGATATTGGTGTGATGGTTTATTCGCCAATGCACAAGGGATTGCTTACGGGTAAATACACCGGCAGTGAAACCTTCACCGATTTCCGAAAACATCTCGGTGAATTTCAAAGCAAACGTTTCCAGGCAATTGCAGCGGCAGTGCAAAGCCTTGGGCCGCTTGCGGAGAAGTATGATCTCTCCATATACCAACTGATCTTGGCAGCTACTCTGATGCATCCAGGTATTGACGTAGCCATTGTCGGAATCAAGAATCCGTCTCAAATCACCGAAGCTATAGGAGCCATGGGCAAAACAATTTCGCGAGAAGACTACTTCGCTGTCTGCAAGACTCTTACGATAGGCGGCATTTCAAAGATACAAGATGCCGGCGGAGAGAAGAAATAGCAACCGTTGCATTTGACAAGCCTTACCAGGAAAATATGCAACGCCTATTCCCTCGTCACATATTAGATACATTAGGCACAGATTATTTTTCTCTCTGATATTGTCCCCCTAATCCACTGGGACCTATACTTACTAAAGGAATTTTCACAAAATCATCGGAACGATGAAGAATTCTTTTTTGCTTGCTTTTCATATTAACCGGTTTAGATAAGATATTTCTTTTAACATACTCAAACTCCTTAAGGGTCATATTGCCTATATAACGGCACAAATTTGCCCACTGGGCAGGATCTATGCCTTCAGACAGCTCGCACCATACACATGTTTCAGCTATAGAGGGTTCCGAGAACAGGAGTCCCTGGAATACCATAGGCTTATCTCCTTAAATAATACATCAGTCATAATTATTATTTAGAAGGGCTTAGGTTTGACTTACTTGACAGAGGTCGGTTCCACCCTTGGAACACTATAATATATATCGCCAAATAGGTCGTTGAAATATTAATCTAACTTTGAGCTTTCTTAAAAATAATCCTTGGTCCGGAAATTAATTAAGCCGGAAATCTCCAACTGTAAATAATACTCGAATTTTCCAGTTGAATTGCGAACCAACGCAATATATAATGGGATGATAAATTATTCAGGAAGACAAGCCATGAGTAAATCAAGAGCATTCACTCTTATAGAACTTCTCGTTGTTATTGCCATCATTGCCATTCTAATGGGGATATTGATGCCCGCACTTAAGAAAGCACGTAACCAGGCACAAAGCTCAGTCTGTCAGGGAAATCTCAAAAATTATATGTACGCGGTACAAATGTATGCGCAAGACTACGATGACAGATTCTGCCATCCCGGCAGTTGCTATTTCTCCCAGCTTGAGCCATACCCTGATGAAGCTGGCGACCGGTGGAAACGCTGGTGCAATGGAAATGTGTACCTGAGGGAGCATCCGGAATATGGCAGTGAATTCTTTAAATATTTGGCCGAAGCGCGGGCGCTCATCTGCCCTACTTTTAAGCGCTTAGCCAAAAGCACGCGTTTCCACTCAGACTTCGCAGATGAGAGTGATGGTGTCGATAATTATATGCCATGGTACAACTACAGCATGAACGCCTATCTCGGTATGAAGGACGGTAAATGGGGTGTGCTCAAGACTCTGAATGTCAAGAATCCGGGGCAGGTTTTTTCCTTTGCGGACGAAGGCTGCCTGATAAAACCGGGCTACTTCAGACAGGGACTCAATGACACGGCTCTGTTTCCTGTTTGGCCAACGAGCGAAGCCCCAAGCTGGGTTGAAAGAGCCGGCAATAAATGGAACGTCAGGCCGGGCCCAGCATCCGAGGGTGGTTTAGGTGAATTTACTGATGCCATAGCTGGCTTTCACAATGCGCCTTCATCGGATCCAATAGGAGGGAAAGGAAACGTGGGATTTCTCGACGGCCATGTAGCGGCCCACGCCACAGAAGAGTCATTCGCTCTGGCCTGGCCTTATTAGGATATCAATCGATAAATATATACTGTCTTTATTTCGGAAGTTGATTAGCCAGAAGAACCAATGCTGATTGAGGGACATCATCGGATGAATTGGCAATTTCTTTAACGCCACTAAGGTCATTAGATAACAGCATAATATTCTTAGTTCGAGAACCATTAAGGTCAAGAAATAACTCCGTGAGATTTGGCGGTCGGCAGTTACGAATAAAGATATTCTGCGAATTTGTACATCGAATCATTCCGGCCGCCTTTGGAGTAAAGGGGGCATCCATGGAATCGATAACAGCTTCATCTACATCATCAAATACTATAGCATGGCGATAATCCGGAGATGAGGTCTCGAACCGGATATTTTGGAATTTTAATCCTTTGACATGACGGCAAAAGAATCCATACGCAGGAAGGGTGCCGAACATGACACTTTCTGGGTAACTTGTCGGTTTTTCAGGGATTTTGCGTGAAGCATCTTCCTTACTGCCTGTGCCTTCGAATCCTAAATGAATATTGGTAAGGATTATGTTTTCGACGTTATGGCCCGGCAAGCCTGTGATCGAACAACCGATTTGCGAACAGTCTGTCGCAATGATGTTACTAATGATGACATTTCGAAATTTTCCGATATCAGGTTTCGACTGGTCCTTTTCATAAAGGCGGGCGCGGTTTCCCAGCCGCATGAAAATCGGAACCGTAACACCTTTTATGGTCAGGTTGGATATTGCCACTCGGTCGAGTGTACCGCCATCGACGATTTCCAGGGCAACACCAGCCAATCCTCTCTGGCGTCCATAGATAACTTTGGAATAGCGGGGAGAACATATCGTACAGTTGGTAACATTTATGTTCTGAAATCCGCCGCCGGACTCAGTTCCCATCTTGATAGAATTACAGTGGCTGCTTACGAGACAATCGGAGATGGTAATGTTTTCGCATGGATTAAGAGTTAGACTTTTAAGTACAATAGCATCATCATCAGAATCTACCCTGCAGCCAGCTATAATTACATCCCTGCAACTGTCGATATTTAGACCGTCATTATTATAGCTTACGTGGTTAAAGACTGAGATATCACGAATAGTGAGATGATCACACTGACGATAGTGCTGCATCCAGCTTCCTGCACTGCGCATGTTAACACCTTCGATAAGAATATCAGAGCAGTTTTCCAGATAGACATTTTTAGGCCTTGGGCCGTTTTTATATTTGAAATTAGAACCCTGGCCGTCGATAGTACCCCTACCACAAATCGCAATGTTCTTAAGATTCTTTCCGGCGATGATTGCCCAATAACTGAATGTTTCGCCTTCCGTGCCATGAAGTTTACGAGGGCGGCCGTAATCTTTTTTCTCTTTGCTGCCAAGCAGTAAACAACCGGAATCAAGCCAGAGAGTAATGTTGTTTTCCAAATAGATCGTCCCACTCAGCCAGGTCCCGGCGGGAAAATATACTGTGCCACCGCCGCTTTCAGCGCATTGATCGACAGCATTCTGTATCGCTTGCGTGCAGAGAGTTTTACCATCAGGTTTTGCGCCGAAGTCGAGTATGTTATATGTCTTTTTAGCAGACCCGACTGTAACCGGGCTGGTTAGAAACAATAATGCAGATGCCATTAGAAAGACTTGTTTACACATGAGAGATACCTTTCAAATAACTGTTTTCCGGAGAATAGGACGCACAGAAGCATTTTAGAAGGTTTCTTACTGTATTCATGCCGCCAAGATAGTACAATTAGTTACATGAAGCAAGTTCACATTAGTCCTTAAGTGAAAATTGCGATGGACTTTTTCGACAGGACGGGGCGATTAAGCAGAATCAAATGAAAAACATAGGCAATTATATGAAAACAACCTGAAAGGGCGAAATCAATGAAAAAAATCATATTCGGTCTCCTTTGTCTTGCTGTGTCCACACAGATCTACGCATCAGACAAATATCGCAAACCTGAATCATTTGTTCTTCAGTGCTCTGACGGCAACGTGCTTAGGGCCTACGATATGGCTCTGACAGTTGTAGAGGGCAACGTCAAGCTGTGGCAACACGGATTACTTGATACCTCCAGGCCGGTGCTCATGGCGGGAAAAGGATATGCAAGACCATGGACGCGAGATGCAAGCTATAACACCTTTTTCTGTGCCGGTCTCATATATCCCGAGGTCGCCAAAAACACCCTCCTGAGCGTGCTTCTAAAAGAAGATGATGTCATCCGAATCGGCGGCCAGTACTGGGACTGCATTTCATGGGTCACCGGTGCATGGGCCTACTACACCTATACGGGAGATGAGAATTTTCTACGAACGGGATATAGTGCTGCCGTGAATTCATTAGCCTATTTCCGTGAAAAAGAGTTCGACAACACGACAGGCCTTTTCTGCGGACCCGGCTGGTCGGACGGGATTGGTGGGTATCCTGAACCGTACAATAATGCGGGGGGTAGCTCCTTCATACTTGACTATGCCAAACATAACGCTCACATAGACAAGATACGTATGAAAGCCCTCAGCACTAACTGCTTATACTATAATGCCTACCGCAAAGCGGCACTGATGGGAAAGCTGCTCGACCGGCCTGCCAAGGAATGCGCCGATCTTGCGGAAAAGGCTGATGCTTTGAAAGCCGCTATAAATCGCCACCTATGGATCAACAGCGCAGGTCACTTCGCATACTTTCTTGACGCAAAGGGACGTCTGGACCATTCGCAGGAAGGCCTGGGACATGCGCAAGCCATTCTTTTCAACGTAGCAGACACGAATCGTGCTGAATTAATTTTCAAAAATCAATACGTCTCTCCCCATGGCATTCCATGTACATGGCCGCTCTTTCAGCGGTTTAGCAATGACAGAATCGGCCGGCATTGTGGGACTGTCTGGCCCCAGATACAAGGCTTCTGGGCCCTTGCCGCGTCATCAGAAGGCAATCTGGCTATTATGGATCGTGAATTCAAAGCTCTCACTGATATGGCGCTCGCAAGCAATGACTTCAGCGAAATCTACCATCCGTTCACCGGACAGCCTTATGGAGGATTCCAGGTAGGCAGACTCTGGCACAGCCAACCAGCACAGACATGGGCTGCAACTGCCTATATTGCAATGATTTATAAGGGCGTTATGGGTATGCGTTTTGACCCCAATGGCCTTTTCTTTAAGCCTGTTGTACCACCACGCATAGCAAGATTAAGCTTGGCAGGGATAAAATATCGAGACATGACTTTAGATATTAAAATATATGGTTCCGGTATAAAAATAAAAAGGTGCGCGATTGACGATAGAATCATGGAACGACCGAGAATCGCGGCGACCATGACCGGACACCATATAATTACTATCTATATGGAAGATGACACGGAACGGTAACAAGGTCTATCTGAAATTTCAGATTAAGGAGAAACATAAACTCCGAGAGATGCCAATAATAAACGGCTACCCCTTATACGATACGATCTCTGGCTCATTTTCATCTGCGGTCACCATCCGGCGCTTAAGAGTCTTAGCCAGTTGTGCCCGAACGTCAGCCAATGCGGGATCATCAACCAGATTGTATCTTTCATGAGGATCCTTTTCCAGATTGTACAGCTTGCCTTCCATATACTCATCGCTGCACGAATCGCGCCCACCGTTCTTGCCCTTTGCACGAACCGAATACTTCCATTTTCGCGTACGAACAGCTCTGCCAACCTGCGACTCACTTATCTGGACAAAGACCTCTTTCGGCCAATCGTCCGCCTTTGAATTTACAAGCTGTTGCAGTGCCCTGCCTCTCATATAATTCGGCGGTCGCACTTGTCCGGCTTGAAGCACAGTCGGTGTAAGGTCAATCAGGCTCACCATTTCGCTTATCACTTTACCGCCAGTAAAGCCCGGACCATGAATGATCAGGGGAGTGCGGATTGCATTGTCGTGACTGGACCTTTTGTATTCGCTATTGCGCGTTCTGAAGTGGCAGCCATGATCGGATGTGTAAATTAGCAATGTGTCATCGGCGATACCGAGTTGTTCCAGCTTGTTGCGGATACGGCCTACATTTTTATCAAGGCTCCAGCAGCAGCCGAGATAATCGGGCATCTCCTTGCGCCAATCACCTTTTGTACCCGCCAGATCGCCGGGGATTTTGTAATCGGCAAAACGCTTTTTAGAACCACGCGGCCCTTCAAAATGATTGTGGTCATTCTGATGATGGGGCTCAATATATGAGATGAATAGGAAGAATGGCTTATCACTATTTCGGTGATCCAGATATTCCAAAGCCCAGTCGGTTTGTGCATCTACGCGATACCGGTCTTGTGGAAATTCTCGCTTTTTGCCGTCACTGTCGAACATAAAACCATCGTAGCTGTGCGATGTGAATTCCAGTACATCCGATGCCAACCAAAAGTCCCGGTAGCCTCCTCGTCGCTGTTTGGGAATCGGCTTGGTTCGATAGTCTGCATTACGTCCCGGAACTCTGGAAGTCGAAGCTAAATGCCATTTGCCCAGGTAGCCGACCTGATAGCCCACATCAGACAGCCAATGAGCGATAGTTTTTTCATTTTCAGGCAGGGCTATTCCGTTACGATAGCACCCTGTTTCAGTGGCATACTTACCGGTTTGCAGACATGACCTTGCAGGCCCGCATACAGGCTGGCAGGTAAAGGAATACTCAAAACGCACACCTTCACGAGCCAACTGATCCAGGTTGGGAGTAAGGTTATCGAACAATGGCGAACCGTAGCTGCCAACCGTATCCCATCGCTGCTGGTCGCTGAAAATGAAAATTATGTTGGGTCGGTTCCGGTTTTCGTTTCCCAACACACTTTGGCTTTTGACCCATCCGTATGTCGAGATATACGTTACACTCAATCCAAATGTCTTGAGAAACTCTCGACGTCCCAGCATTTTCGTCTTCATTTGAACTTTACCTTCTCTATATTCCATATTCGGTCAGACGCCAATAAACTTCAATTCAGCAGGGACAAGTTTTACTTATTAAATTCCGGAATTGGACGTCCGGCTGTCCACGGCAAACCGACCGCTTCTATGTTTTTCTGTAGGTTAACGAAGTCTATTTCAATCAATTCTTTAATACGACCAAGTAAAGCCTCGAATTCTTCCTCTGCTATCTCAAAATCCTGCCGATGAGTTAGAGTTGGACCATATGTTGATCGCATGGCATTCATAGCCGAATTTACCCGACTCATAATAGATATATGGTCGGGTTCGTTGTATCGCGATTTTGTAGTGTTGCCGATAAGTAATTCGCGAATGTCTTTCAATTTAAGTTCCATTTTTCTCGCTTCTTCAAACAGTTGTGGCGTGCCTTTGTCAGATTGTTTCAATGCCTTTTTGATTTCGACTAATTGGCTCAGGACTTCGTCCGTTTTTCCAGAAGCTCCCCGAATAGCCCGCTGAAGTTCCCCAGCTGTTATGTAGAATTGGAGAACCGCATTACGATCCTGGACCGGCAAAGACGGGGTAATCATAAGCACAACTTCAACAGTCTTTGATTGTCCAAGCGGCTTTACCTCGTCCTTTATATGTTTTTCGGCTGCTATTGTATATTTTCCCGGGACAACAAAAGGCCCACTGCCGCCGGCCGATGACAGGGAAGAATAACGCAAGTTCCAGTTCACTCGATGGAAACCGGCAGAAACACCTCCGGTGACACGATTCACAACGTTACCTTCTGTGTCCTTTATTACAAAAGTAATAACCGGACTTTCTTCACGATCTTCCTCTTTCAGTGCATCCCAACCGGGATACGGATTATCACCGCCCTGTTTTTTATTTTTCTCTTCTTTTTTTCGGCGAGATTGTTTTATTGTCTTTAATGAGTCCTTAAGATAGTAGGTGAAAACTGCGCCGAATGGTGGATTGGGTGCTGTGAAAAAACCATCACCCTGGCTCCCCTTTTCACTGCCAAGGGCACGTGCCGGTACATACAATAAAGCTTTTCGGATGGGGAACAGCACAAACTCCTTTTCGTTCAGCACCTCATCACTGATTTCACGCAGGAAGGAATAGTCATCCAGCACGAAGAAACTGCGTCCAAATGAGGCGCCTACTAAATCGTTTTCGCGCCGCTGAATCTCGATATCTCTAAAGGAAATCGTTGGGACATTTCCTTTGAGTTGAATCCATTTGTTTCCTCCGTCAATACTGAAATACAAGCCGAATTCAGCGCCAAGAAAATATAAATCGGGCTTCACATGATCCTGTGTAAACCGCCAGAGAATTTGTCGTTCGGGTAAATCGCCTGTAATGGAATGCCAGGTCTTGCCACGATCATCGCTTTTCACCAGGTAGGGTTTGAAATCTCCGGTTTTGTGATTATCAAAAACAGCATAAACTGCGTTAACATCGTGACGGTCAGCCTTGATGTCATTAACGAACGCCTCTTCCGGGATACCGTATATCCGTTCCACTTTCCGCCAGTTCTGACCTTCGTCTTCAGTTATCTGGATAAGACCATCATCAGTGCCAACATAGATAAGTCCTTCCTTCAAAGGAGATTCGGATATGGAAGTGATATTACCGTATTGCGACATTGCCCCGGTATCGTAAACTGCATTGATGCTCCACACCCTATCCATATGTTTCAACTTATAACGATCCAGGTTGCGTGACAGGTCAGGGCTGACAGTGGTCCATGAATCGCCGCGGTCGTCACTGCGGTGCAGTTTCTTGGAGCCATAGTAAAGACGAGTGTGAGAATGAGGACTGATAAAAATCGGTGAGTCCCAGTTGAATCGCAGGTCATTTTCACCTTTCGCCGGTCGGGGTCGAATATCGATTGCTTCTCCGGTGATCCTGTCAAATCGCTTTAAATACCCCTGTTGTGATTCACCATATATAATATTCGGATTCTCGGGATCAATAGCGCAATCATGCCCATCACCGCCAATGATCGCTTGCCAGTCGCTGTTACGAATGCTTGATGCATTTGATGTGCGGCTTGGGCCATACTGGGTAGCATTGTCTTGAGTACCGCCCACCATATTGTAAAACGGTTCATCATAATCAACATCTACTTTGTAGAACTGGGTCAAAGGAAGATTTGGGAAATATTCAAATGTTTGGCCGCGATCGAAAGACCTATAAAGCCCTCCGTCACAACCAACTAAAATGAAATCAGGATCATTCGGATGAAAAACCACGACATGATTGTCAACATGTTTCCAGCGACTTTCGACTGTCTGCCAGGTCTTACCGCCATCTGCAGTGCGTCCTAAGCGAACATTCGCCTGATAGACCACATCGAAACGGTGCGGATCACAATAGATTTCCTGGTAATAGTGTGGCCCGGTCCCGCCACTGATGTAATTACTCATTTTGCTCCAGCTTTGTCCACCATTTTTCGAGCGCCAAAAACCGCCTTTACGCCCGGACAGTTCGATTGAAGCATAAACCACATCTTGTTTAATCGGAGAAACAGCTAAAGCGATTTTTCCCATGTCCTCACCGGGCAAACCGCTTTTCAATTCCGTCCAGTTTTCGCCTGCATCCATCGATTTGAATATTCCCGTCTCCGGCCCGCCATTAACCAACGCCCAGACAGTGCGATGACGTTGATGGGTAGCTGCATAAATAACATCCGGATTGCGGGGATCAAATACGACGTCGGTCACGCCTGTATAGGGTCCTTTAGAGAGAATTTGCACCCATGTTTTGCCGCCATCGGTTGTTTTATAAAGTCCACGGTCCCCGCCTGAAGACCAAAGGGGGCCCTGGGACGCTACATAAACAATGTTGGAATCGCAAGGATCCACAAGGATTTTGGCGATGTGCTCACTATCTTTGAGCCCCATATTTTTGAAACTCTTGCCGCCATCCAGACTCTTATAGACACCATCGCCATAACCAACATGACGCCCCCCAACATTTTCACCCGTCCCGACCCAAATGACGTGGTGGTTAGATGGATCGATCGTAACACAACCGATGGAATATGATCCATATTTGTCAAAAATGGGAGTCCAGGTCGTGCCGGCATTGACAGTCTTCCATAGGTTGCCTGAACCTGCTCCAACGTACCATATGTTGGGCTGTGTCGGATCAATAGCAGCATCGGCAATCCGCCCTGACATCAGAGCCGGACCAATATTTCTCAATTTTATTCCACTGAATGTTTCGGCGCTTAATTTAGTTTTTTCTTTCTTCTCGGACTCTTCATCCGCCCATGCTGAAAAAGCAAACAAAATAACCAAGAACAGCCTAAATAAATAGTTTCGCATCATTTGGATTCCTTTAGATAATTTGAGTATGTCCTAATACTTTAAGCAAAGATTTAACATTTACTTTGGCGAAATGGTGTTCCTCCAAATCCATTTCTGTATACTACCATATTTGTGCCGGAAAAACAACTTGTTTATCGGGTGATTTACGAATTCAATCGAATACCACTGGAAGCTACGCAGGACTGCTTCTACAAAAAGATAGAGCTTTGACTAAGGCTCATTAAACATCGCGATATGCCAGGCTCTGTACACTATGCCATCCAGAGCAACTGCTTTTTTAAGAGCTTCTTTTGTGTGGGAAGCTGATAATATATTTTTTACTGTGTCTGATTAGCATCCTGCATAAGCTCGCTCAGAATCTTCATACAGGCAGAATTTAGCTCAACGACACGCTTCTGAGCATCAGCCTCGTTATAGCAACGGAATTCGGGTGCGTTGCCGGAAGGGCGCAGGTGTACGACTTCATCACTATCAAAGGTCATGCGCAGGCCATCGGTGCGGTCGATACCAGAACAAATGCCACAAAACTCACCGAAAATATCAGTGGCTTTGGCCCGGTCTTTCGCTGCATCGCCGGAGTTGAATAAATCAAGAATATACTTACTGTCTTTCTGTGGGAAGTTCTTCAGTCGATCACTTGCCGTGTAACGTTCGGGCAGAGAAGCAGTAAGCTCGGAAAGTTTCTTGCCCTCCCTTACAGCAAGCAGAATAATACAAAGATGGAGTATAACTGCATCACGTGTCGGTAAAGCCCGGAGACTTTTTCCAAACAGCGGGATGTCGGAGTTCGTTAGAAAACCACCGTTTGCTTCATAACCGACGACCACCTTTGCTCCGCCTTTACTCGCATTAATCATCGATTCAATAACAAAAGGCGACCCTATTCGTGTGCGACTGACACTCTTGAAGTAAGCCGACTTTTCAACAGCACTATTGCAGCTAACCGGAGTGCTGACAGAGTCTGCGCCAAGATATTTTGCGCAGAGAATTCCAGCCACATCACCACGAAGCCAACGACCTCTTTCATCGGAAATTAACGGGCGGTCGCTATCGCCATCTGTAGAGATAATTGCATAATAGGAATCTTCCCCCGCCCACTTCGCCGCCAACTCGACATCTTCAGGACGAATCGCCTCAGTATCGACAGGAATGAACGTATCCGAGCGGCCTAAAGCAACCGCATCAGCACCAAGACCTTTGACAATCTCCAAAATAATGTCACGTCCAACGGCTGAGTGCTGATATACACCGATACGCTTGCCCTTAAGGCAGTCACCCGGAAAGACATCAAGATATCGTTCAACATACTTCCGTTGAGCAGTATTCGACAGAGTCCATTGTTCACAGAATGACAATGAAAAACTCTTTGCATTCTTGAAGAGGCTGTCATCGACGCCGACCAACTGCCGGCGGATACCGTCTTCATCGGCTTTTAGAATCTCGCCGGAAGGCTTGTTAAACTTGATACCGTTGCGGTCGGCCGGGATATGGCTGCCAGTCACCATAATTGCCGGAATATTGTTCTCAATGCCGTAAAGCGCTACTGCCGATGAAGGGATTTTTCCACAATTCACCGGTGTGTAGCCCATATCAGCAGCAGCCCGGCGAACAGCCTGCATGATCCTGTCTGTGCTCGGACGAAAATCGCCTGCAACAGCAACCTCTGTTCGTGCCTTCCTGATTTCACCGGCAGACTCAAGATATTGCAGGAATCCCCTGGTATATACATAACACACAAAATCCGTCATATCATCGGCAAGGCCGCGAGCACCACTTGTACCGAATTTTACACCGCTGCTTAGCATCAAATCCTGTATTTTGATTTCCATTGCCGTCCTCCACTAATTTTCAATGTGTGGCATGTATTTCATAACTGGATATTATCACAAGAGCCTGATAATTCAAGGACTATTACGATAATGGTATCCCAGTATTACATAAGAAGCGACTTACCGCGTAATAAATAATATTGATGCACACCACATGATAAATGCGGGTGCTTTTCAGTTGACATATCCAATCTTCATTGCATAGACTATATATTCATTTACACCGGCCAGCAGATGAGCCGATGGAAATAAAACAAGTAAAATAATATGGAAAAAGAAGTCATGAAATTAAGATTGGCTACGACAGAATATCTGTTATTGGGAATTTGTTTTTTGAGCACATTAAGCTTTGGAGCGGATAGTTCAAAAAAAGTAAAAGTCTTCATATTAGCCGGTCAGTCCAATATGGAAGGCAAAGCAAAAATTGAATTATTAGAGTATCAGGTTGACCGGCCTGAGGCCCATGACATTTTCAAACACCTCAGGAAAAACGGAAAATGGGTGGTTAGAGATGACGTGTGGATAAACTTCCTCAACAGGAAAGGTAAGCTCTCCGTTGGTTTCGGCTCGCCCAACCGTATCGGTCCGGAACTGGAGTTTGGCAACACAGTCGGTGACCATTTTGAAGAACAAGTGCTAATAATAAAGACAGCCTGGGGCGGCAAAAGCTTAGGACGGGATTTTCGTCCTCCGAGTTCGGGTTTGCCAAGCGAAGAGAAGCTCAAACAAATTGTCCGGCAAACCAATGAGCGTAACAAGAAACAGAAAAAGCCGGAAATCACACTTGATGACGTGAGAGACATGCATGGTAATTACTACCGGGAAATGATGAAGGAAATCAATACTACCTTGAAAGAACTGAAAACTCGTTTCCCACAGTACAAGGGACAAGGCTACGAAATTTCCGGTTTCGTTTGGTTTCAGGGTTGGAATGACATGTTTGATCCGGATTTTCTTGATAACTACGGCAAACATATAGCCAACTTCATCCGCGACGTACGGAAGGATTTGAAAAGACCTGATTTACCTTTTGTCATTGGCCAGATGGGTCAGAACGGCCCCGATGGCGCCAGTGAGAAAATGCAGATAATTAAGAATGCTCAGGCATCAATTGAGCTAATCCCTGAATTCAGGGGAAATACAAAACTTGTCAAAACTGATGTCTTTTGGGACAAAAAGGCTGCCGCCCTCGTTAAGAGCTGGAGAGAGCACATCGACGAGTGGAATAAGGTAGGCTCGGACTATGGTTATCACTATCTCGGAAGCGCAATCACCTTTTCAAAAATTGGCAGGGCTTTTGGTGAAGCAACACTGGAATTGATGAAAGACGAACAATAAGGCATCTCGCATGATATCAATCATGGGTATTATAAAATGCAAAGACCAACGACCATGACATTCATTAAAGGGTGATCCAAATGGTATATCGAAAACAAATGCTGACAGTTATTGTTGTCGCAACCATGATATCTAATCTGTGTACAGTATCGTCCCTTGCAGGGGATAAAAAAGTTGAGCTAAGACATGATTACAATGTCAAACCAGTACCTTTTAACAGTGTACGTGTTAATGACGATTTCTGGACGCCTCGACTTGAGACCAATCATAAGGTCACTATTCCCTATGCTTTTAAGAAATGTGAGGAGACCGGGAGAATTAGAAACTTCGAAAAGGCGGCCGGTTTGATAAAAGGCAAACACGAAGGGATATACTTCAATGATTCGGATGTTTACAAAATCATGGAAGGCGCCGCGTATTCACTTCGAGTCTATCCAGAGACGATGATGCGGTTATACCTTGATAAAGTGATTAAGATCATGGATGCCGCACAGTGGGAAGACGGATATCTATTTACCTTTTACTCGGTGCCTGAGCATCAGCCCGAAAAACTTTGGACAAACATTCAGAGCATTCACGAGCAATACTGCGTTGGGCACATGTACGAAGCCGCGGTGGCTCACTACCAGGTTACCGGCGACAAATCATTCTTAAATATCGCTATACAAAACGCGGACTTGATGTGCAATACTTTCAACCCGAACAAGCGAACCGACCCGCCGGGACATCAGGAAATCGAAATTGGGCTTTGTAAGCTGTATCGTGCCACCGGAAACGAAAAATATCTGGACCAGGCGAAGTTTTTTCTGGATCAGCGTGGTCGCAAGGGTAATCGCGGGCCAAATGGTGATGGCGAGCTTTACGGCATGTACAGCCAGGACCATAAGCCGGTTACTGAGCAAACCAGGGCTTTAGGGCATTCAGTGCGTGCCGCTTATCTATACACGGGCATGGCGGATGTCGCGGCGCTGACCGGAAACATGGAATATGTCAAGGCTATTGACGCTATCTGGAAAGATGTCGTTAGAACTAAGATATATATAACCGGCGGTATTGGAGCAGCCGGTGGACATGAGGGTTTCGGCTCATCTTATGAGCTGCCAAATATGACTGCCTACTGTGAGACTTGTGCCTCTATAGCCAATATTCTCTGGAACCATCGAATGTTTTTAATGCATAATGACGCTAAGTACATCGATGTTCTCGAACGAGTGCTGTACAACGCCGCGTTATCAGGAATTTCCATGAAAGGTGATCTTTTCTTTTATCCTAATCCTCTGCAATCCATCGGTCAGCATGCTCGAAGCCCGTGGTTTGGCTGTGCGTGCTGTCCTTCGAATGTCGCCCGTTTTATTCCCTCGGTTCCGGGTTATGCCTATGCTCATAAGAACAATGATGTCTATGTGAATTTATTTATCAGCGGCGAGTGCACAATTGAGACCATAAACAATAAAGTTAAACTGACACAACAAACACAGTATCCGTGGAAGGGTATAATTAACATCAATGTCGAGCCCGAAAAAAGCAACACGTTTGCCATTTACGTTCGTATCCCCGGCTGGGCTCAGAATCAGCCCGTACCGAGCAATCTATATGAATACCAGAAGACCAGATATGAGGAGGTTGTGCTAAAGGTTAACGGTAAACGAGCGGCTATTAAAACTCAGAGAGGCTTTGCTCGCATCGAGCGTAAATGGCATAAAGGTGACACTATCGAGTTGATTCTGCCGATGTCCATTCGCCGGGTTATCGCCCATCAGAACGTCAAAGCAAATCGGGGCAAGGTGGCCCTTCAACGAGGCCCGATAGTTTTCTGTCTTGAATGGCCTGACAATGACGGCAAGGTATCGAATCTGATGATACCAGACGATTCGGAACTCAGAACTGAATACAAGCCAGACCTTCTCAATGGTGTCATGATAGTAACTGGTAAAGCACGGATGGTTAAACGCACAAATAACGGCGGTATCGTTCCTGCCCAGGCAAAGCAATTTACCGCCATTCCTTATTACGCATGGGCCCATCGGGGCCGAGGTGAGATGACGGTCTGGCCGGCTCGAAAAGCCGAAGCTGCCCTTCCTGAACCGGCAGATACATTGACGTACCGAAGCAAAACCACAGCGTCGTTCGTACATGTGTCTCTGGATGCAATCAAAGACCAGATACTGCCGGAAAGCTCATCCGACTCATCGGCACTTCAACTGGACTTCTGGCCTCATAAGGGCACAACCGAATGGATTCAGTTTGACTGGAATGAAAAACATGAAATCTCAAGTGTCAAAGTTTATTGGTTTGACGACACCGGCAGGGGGCGATGCTCCGTTCCAAAATCATGGAAAGTATTATATCGCGATTCCAAAGGCAATTTTAAGCCGGTAAAAAACAGCAGACCTTATCTGACAAAAAAGGATACTTTCAATGAGGTTATTTTAAAACCAGTGAAAACTAACGGCATTAAAATCGAAATTATGCTCAAGGATGAGCGGTCGGCAGGCGTGCAGGAAGTCGTAATCAAATAGATAATATGCCGGAATATCTTAATTCATATTAACCATAATTATCTGTGTAGCGCATGGTGCCGACATGCTATTCGACCTCGATAATTGCTTCTGTCCAGCGGGGCAGATTCCATTGCTTTAATTGCACGTCGGCAGTTAGAACATATGTTCCGGGGTCAATTGATGCGCCAATTAAAATGCTGAAATCAACCTGCTTCTCGATTTGCGAAGGGATGGTAACAGAAGCTGTTTTGGATTTTGTATCAAATCCAGCAGGGAGGTTAAGTGAGACTGTGAACATGCGAGAGGCGTCGGAATGATTGAATGCCTTTAAGCTGATTTGAATGGTCTGCCCGGATTTTGCCTTACGGCCGTAGGGACTGAAGCGTATCCAGCGTTCATCGATACCGTAATTAGGCTCGTCCCATGGAAAGAGTTCAGCAAGGAGTGCTTTGCGTTTGGTCAAAGTTGCTGTCATGAGGTCAATTTGTCTGTTGCTAAAACTGAAGGGCTCGACTACGTGCTGGTTTATGAGTAACGTTCCGGGCGGGATTTTTTTCAGCAGGTTAAGGCAATAGAAATAGCCCGTCTGCTCGTGTAGTAAGTTGCGATTGAGAAGGCAGTAGTCGTCGATTCCTGATGGTGTAAAAGAGTCGCCGATGAAGAAGATTTTTTCTGCGTTGTCTTTCTCAACGAGGAGTGCATCGTGGTAGATAGTCTGGCCTGGGAAGTCATAAAATGTAAATGTAAATTCTTTCCATCGCATCTTATGGGCCTCGGGCATGTTGTTAATTTCAGAAATAGGATTAAGTGTCAAGCAGGGCAGACGATATTTATCGGGGTGTTTGAGGATATCGACAGAGGGACCTGTTGCATAAACAGGGCAGTCAAACTCGGCAAGACAGGCGGCCACATCGTTCGTATGGTCATCGTGATAGTGCGTTATAAACAGACCTTCGAGGTCGGTTAGTTTTCCGGCTTCTCTTAGTTCAATAACTTTTTTTACTATCCGGCTGCTGCCACAATCGATAAGGAAGCCGCAGCGGTCTTTGGAAATAATCAGCCGGGAGTTGTTGATTGGCACAATCCACTCGGGTGGCTTGTCTTTAATCACCTCAGCCCAGGGCATCCATTTGATCCCATGGTCTGAGCCAAGAACACGCCGTGCGAGAACATCATAGCTTTTGTAAAAATACCACCGGCCGGCGCTAATAGACAGATAGTTTTCATATACTTTCTGAAGCCGTTGTATCAAAAGATCAATCGCTTCGGCGGGCCTGCGAATAACCGGTCCACGTGCTGGTATTAGGATGTCGGGTTTTTGAGCCGCTACTTTTTGCAGGCTGTTGATAAGTTCACCCATCCGGCCCGCCCAGCCGTGGTAGCCGCCGATATTCGCTTCCTTGACAGCATCCTGGAGTGAATACAGGTCGAATAGTTTTCCTTTGCCATAGATGATATCCCCAACGAAGGCATATTTGAGACCATCAATCTCAATGAAATACGTGAGTGCACGACGTGTATAACCAGGTGTTTCGATAACCTCAATCGGTATTCCTCTCCATGAAAAGTTTTCTCCTGCCTTAACGGTTCGGCCAACCTTCAAGGATTTAATCAATATTTTAGTTCCCTGTTGAGCATAATCGTGAAATCGGCGAGTTGTAAAATCATTCCAGAAACGCTCGGCATTATTGAACTTTTCCACATCCGATTCACCTGCGACAGCAGTTGCTCCATTTTCTACAAGCTCTCGTCCGGCCCATACGACATCACGTCTGCTGTGTGTGAACAGCACCATATCAGCATTTTTAATTTCCCCACTCGGATCGCCATAAATAATCATGTGAGCATTATCTTTTTCTATATCCACACCGTTGACCGGCCCGGGAATCAACGATACGTGATCGCTCAGTTGGATGACATCGGCGTAACAGGATTGACCGGTTAAAGACAAAATCAGTAAAACAGCAATAACAATCATAATTGGATTTCGCATGGGCTACTCCAGAGTTATATTTTAGTATGACTCAAATTAATGAGATTACCAGCGGCCTGAGAGCTTATTGAGCATATCTTTAGGTGTTGGGCCATCATGAACAAGAAGGCGATAACGAAGCCGCAGCGTTTTACCTGTTTTCACATTCACCGCTTCAGCAGCTACGATACATGGATTTACCATCCAGACATAACGTGGATTGTGCCAGGTCGCAGGTGGATTGTCAGGGTGATCGATGACACCGACGCCAATTGTTTTGCCGTTATTAAGCTTGATCGTGTAGTCGTACCATTGCTCGGAGGGCCAGTTCAACTCCGGAACCGAATAGTGCGGGTCAGGGAGTTGCACTTTCCCCTCATTGGTGGCGTAATAGGAGTCGCCGTCATTTCTCGCACGCACGCAGAATCCACCGAAAGCAGTATGGTTTAATGTCATATCAAGCTTCGGAGTAAGCCGGTAATCCAGGTCAATAACATAAATTCCATCCTGCTCACGTACTTTCGCCGAAGTATTTTCTGTCATCATTACCCGTTCGTTATTTATCCAGTCGTTATCAATCCTCAAATCAGCTTCCTGGGCATCTGCTTTTACTAATCGTACGTCGCGATTCTTAATCACTCTTCCCTGTGTAGGTGCAAACTCCCCCCAGCCCCAGAAATCGGCACGGTTGATCTCCCAGCCGTATGTTGGACCTTTTGGGCCTAAGCTTGAAAAGTCTGCTTTCTCCTTAAAATCCATCGTATGCCAGGCAAGAAAAACTCCGCGATGATGGTGATGGTCACCTGGGGCAAGGTCAGTCAATCGCTCGCCGGAAGGCGTATTGAGTGGATGAAAACAGCAGACGCTGCTGGCGGCCAAATTTGTCTTTTTAGGTTTTACAGTCATATAACGAAAGATTGTCTTTCCGGCAGGATTATTGAGAACAAATCCATGTTTGTCAGGCGCAAGGCTGTAACAACCTTTACCTTCCCCAACCGCTTCCAAAGAATCGGAGCAGCCCAACATGGAGGTAGAGACAATTACTGTCATAAGCGTTAATAATATCTTTCGCATAATGATTTTCTCCTTTTAAACTTGATCTTTAGAGCCGCTTAATACGTACATTGCGATACCAAACAGGCCGGCCGTGATCCTGTAAACCTATATAGCCAATACGAGCGAAGTCTTTCAAGGCACGGCCGAACTTATTTTTCGTATCATCCGGATTCTTATGTGGAGTTGTCCAACGTTCCAAATTCATCTCGATGATTTGTTCATTATTAAGCACGACCTTGATGCTGCTGCCTTTGCAGGTAACTATGCACCGGTTCCACTGGCCCGGTTTATTGATAACGTTCTTTGTCGGTTCAAGACAATCGTAAACCGCTCCTGCGGTACCATTCTTGCTGAGCTTATTCCTGCCGTATGAATTGCACACCTGGATTTCGATACCAGTATAAACAGGGTCCTTCAAATCCGAGGTACGGAAGAATATGCCGCTGTTGGTACCTTCGATGACTTTGAACTCCAGATCGAGGATAAAATCTCCGTACTTGTCCGCAGTCCAGAGATAGTCGTAGTTATGCTCCTTGCCGTCCATATCGCGTCTGACTGTAAGTTCGCCGTCCTTCACAATCCAGGCATTGTCAGATCCGGTAAGCCAACCGCTGAGATTTTTGCCGTTAAAGAGCGTAGAAAATCCCTGTGTACCAGTCCGCTCCGCGCAGCCCAAAACGGCAAAAGAGACCATTATTGTCATCAGCGTTATTAAAACCTTTCGCATAGTGATTTTCTCCTTTGAAACATACGTTCGATTTTTCAATGCAATTTGAAACTTGATTCCCATTTAGAGTCGCTTTATCCAGATGTTCTTAAACTGAACCAGGCTGGAAGCCGGGCCATGTTTACCCGTTCTTCTATCGATACCACCATGGTGCTGCAAACCGATAGGACCTTTATCCTCAATACCGGGTATTTGTACGTTCTCGATTACTATCCTCCCGTTAAGCATTATCGTTACCCTGTCGCCAACCATAGTGATATCCATCGAGTTCCATTGTCCCACCGGATTATCAGCCGGCACTTTTGGTACGGCCGCAGCGCGATGTTCCGACGGTAGTTTCATGTTCTTTCGAACAGACCAGAGTTCGCCCGAGCCTATTGGCCAGCACCATAAATTTGCCTGGCCGCCGCTTGTGCCCCGGAGCAGGATACCGGAGTCGGCGTTAGGTGTCAGTTTCTTAATTACGCTACCATCGTAATCAGTCCTAAGTGAACCGTCAGGCAGGATTGTAGGCATCGGATACAGACCGGAGGTGCGTTTAAAACGCCATTCGACATGAAGAGCATAATCGCCGAACGATTCTTTGGTCCAGAGACTCTTGTTATCCTTAGCTTCGGACATCGCATCGTAATCGATTAAGCCGTTAATGACCTTCCAATGACCATTATCACCTTCGGGCACTTTCCAGCCGGTAAAGTCCTTGCCGTTAAACAATACTCCATATTCAGGCCATGACCTCCATGTGGGATACGTCTCATGAGGCGGCAGTTTGTGTTCACGGGGCGGGGTCGTAGGGAAACCATGGTTGTAAAACACATAGAGACCGCCTTTTCCAGCGATTATAATATCATTTTTTCCGTCCTTATTCATGTCCGCAATGTTAAGCTTCATTCCAACACTGACCACATAATTAGGTGGCGGATTAATTCCTTCTTCGTCCGGGTAATGCGGCAAATGGTTAAAAGAAAGGACATGCCGTTCAAACTCACCGCCCTTGATATCGTACCAGAAAGCATACAACGGCTCGAAAGCCCCGATGTCACCGCCATGATGGGCAAAAAGACGCTTACCGGTTACCAAATCATCCTTACCGTCACCGTTTAAATCGCCGAGTTCCATCGTATGAAACTGGCTATATTCGGTTTCGACCCAGTGAGTTGTGAAGGTGCGTTTGCCACCTCTGCCAACCTTCTGCTGCAGCCATGCCAGGCCGTATGCGTGAGAGGAACCGATTATAATATCATTCAATCCATCCTCATCGACATCATGCACAAGGATAGGGTGCGAAGCAGCGCCCCCTCTACCCTGAGCAGGCTCGAATTTATAGTCGGCATGAAACTTCCAGCTCTTGGCCGTCGCTCGTCTCGGCTGCTCATACCAGCCAATCGGAGTCACAATATCGGTTCGACCGTCGCCGTTAATATCACCCAGGCCGTTGCCATGCATATCACCCTGCGTACCAACGACATGCTCTATAAACCACGGCTCTTTATCGATATGCTCAAGCCATGTCATGCCCTGACCTTTTACCAGGGACCAGTGATTGCATAAGATATCATCATCACCGTCTCCATCAATATCTCCGTGGATTACCCCTTCCATATTCAGAGCAATATGAATCCTGGTGGATTTCCAGACAGTATCTTTCTTGCCTGGATTCTCGTACCAAAAAGCCCCCTTCATAAACATCCATCCCGAGCTGACGATATCCACCCGCCCATCAAAGTTGACGTCCATTGCAAACTCGCTGTTGTCGTCGGTCTCCGGGCCATTAGTCTCCGCTCCGTCACGATAATTTGCATGTTTGGTCCAATTTGGGGCCTCATACCAGTTCCTCCCCGAAGCAATATCAAGGTCACCATCTCCATCGACATCCAGAACACTGCAACACTCACAAAATGGACCAAACCAATAACTGTTATTGGCGGGATCGTGAACAGGGCCGTCGATTTTGACCGGGATGAAAATCGGCTCACCAGCTTGCAAGGCAAGAGGAGCTATCACGAACAATACAACCAAAATGCAGTAGAAACTTTTCATTTTCTTTACCTCCTAAATAATATTTACACTTTCTTAAAATCCCGGAATCACAGAAACCATATCAATTCGTTAAACCGGCAATAGCGGCACCGATTAATGTTGCATTTTCCACACTCACAATCTCGATGAAGCGATTATGTTTTTCTTCCAGAAAGATTTTGAGATAAAACTCAACCTTTGTCTTGAGAGATTTTAACTCATAAAATGTCGTACCTTCGGCCGTAATACAAACCGGCAAGCAGGGATTGTTACCCTTGTCCGTTTTAAGCACAGTAGAAGACAGTAAAATTGCAGTAAACTTAGCCGCTCTTTCTATCAGGGCATCCAGCAAATACCAAACAGCAGCACTGTCCTGCTCGCTCCCCTTTGTGCAAATCACAGCCAGTGGACTCTCCCCCTGAGGATATCGCATAAAACTGTTCACGTCTTTAGTCTGTAAATCTTCAATGGCAAGTAATTCTTCGACCATCTCTTTTGAAAAAAGCCCCTGCCCCCCTGCCTCTTTGAGAGTTTTTAAACAAAGCGTTCCCAGATAGCCACCCGAAAACATCTTCTCAAATGTATATCCACCGGGGTCAAGGGTCGATTCATCCAATTTCAGGTCTATTCTCCCTCTCGGTGCTTTTGCGAATGAGCCGGACTCAACATTTATAATCTGTTTCCTGTCAGATTCCAAACCGGACTTCTTCGTTATATTATGATTTGATTCTATGTAACAACAATTAGAACCGGTACCCAAAATGAATCCAACATAACTGTCGAATACCCTGTTTGGGAAAGCAGATATTCCTGCCAGCAAAGTCGCAACCGTATCATTCAGTATCACAATTCTTTTACTGCCTTTGTAACCTGCCGCTTCGATAGCTGTAACCAGATTCTCGCCTATCAATTCACCTTCGACCTCTTTAGCCTTTACTTCCTTGCAGAACCTGATCAATCTGCCGTCCTTATTTGGAAGTATCTCAGTCGGGTACGAAAAACAAAAGCCAACGCTGCTGCTTAAATTTATGACGTCAGTCATATACTTTACTATAGTTCCAAAGAATTCTTCCTTACTTGCCTCCTTGTCGAGTCCCGGCATAGGTTTTTGAACAAAGTTCTCAATAACAGATTTACCCGTCTCATCAAAGTAAACTGTAGCAACTCGAAAGTTCGTACCCCCAGCATCCAGAACGATGACAGGTTTACAAGTCGGAATATCCTTGCCGACCTCGATATAGGTTGGAATCATAGCAAGTGAACTGTCCTGCCCCTCAAGACCTGCCTGCATTTCCTGTTTGAAAATATCGCAGCACACATCCATGTCGATATCTTCATAGTACATTTCATTGTCTTTCAGAAATCGCCGGACCTTGTCTTTTGTTTCATTCATAAGCAGATATTTCTATTAAGCCAGAAATTGCCTGAGATATTCACGACTTTGAATCAGAGATTGTTTTCGCTTCTGCAAAGAACCTTCAAACGAACGGTCCTCAACTTCAACACAAGCCGAACCGTTATATCCTATGTCCGTCAGGGCAGAGAAGAACCTCCCCCAATCAACATCTCCCAAACCCGGGAGCTTCGGAGTATGGAACGAAAGCGGATTCGCTAAAATACCAACGTCGTTGAGTTGTTCCCGCATCAACTTGGCATCTTTAATGTGCACGTGGAATATGCGATTCTTGAACTCGTAAATCGGCCTTATATAGTCCATAAACTGCCAGACCAAATGGGAAGGGTCATAATTAAGACCGAAATATCTTGATGGTATTTCCTTAAACATCCTTCGCCAAATCGCAGGAGAAGATGCCAGGTTCTTACCGCCGGGCCATTCATCATCGGAGAAAAACATCGGGCAGTTTTCAATACCAATCTTTACTTTTCGTTTCTCAGCATATTTTATGATCCCCGGCCATACCTTCCTGAACCGCTTGAAATTATCTTCAATATTGCTCTTGTGGTCCCTGCCGATGAAAGTATTTACGTTTCCAATGCCTAATCGTCCGGATGCATCGATGACCTTCTTAATGTGTGTAATATAACGGCTGGTATTTTTCTTGTTATCTTCAAGCGGATTCGGATAATACCCAAGCCCGGAGATAGTAACTCCATTTTGCTCGAGAGTGTTATGAATTCCATCTATTCTCTTTTTTGACAAGTTCGCCACATCAATATGTGTAACTCCGGCGTAGCGTCTCTCGGCCTTTCCCACAGGCCAGCACATAATTTCGACACAAGAGTATCCCGACTGTGCGGCAAAAGATATTACCTTTTCGAATGTCTGTTCCGCCAGGATCGCACTAACAAAACCAAGCTTCATCATTTTATATTGCTCCTGTTATTTTACTTTAATCCATGTTCTATTTTTATTGCTTTCCATGATCGTCTCACAAAGAACGATTTCGCGAAGCCCATCTTTGAACGTTGGAAAACAAGCACTGGCTGATTGCTCACCGGATATATAAGAATATACTTCTTTGAACATTTGTTTAAAGGTATCCGGAAATCCCTCGTTATGTCCGCCGGGATAGTCGATCAACGGCATTGTTTCAGGATAAACAAGTGACGGATCTCTCATCATAATTTCGTTGTTGCCGTCTCTCCTGCCTATCCATATCTGATTCGGTGCCTCAGATTCCCAGGCTACGGATTTCTTTGAACCGTTCAACTCAAAGCAGAGTCTGTTTTTTCTTCCTGCGGCTACCTGATTAACAGTCATCACACCGCGTGCGTCATTTTTAAATCTAAAAAGTACCGTAGCATAATCTTCGGTATCGATAGGCATATCTTCGTAATCTTCCGGCTGCAGTACCTTGCCGGCGTAGGTTTCGACCGGCTTTAACGGCTTTTTTCTAATCTTATGGAATGTCGCAAAATCGGCACAAAGCTCTTGGATTTTAAGACCGGTTATGTATTCGATAAGGTCCATCCAGTGAGAACCGATATCAGCAATAGCACGCGATTTACCCGATTGTCCGGGCTCCAGCCGCCAGTTGTAATCGGTCGCATAGAAAAGCCAATCCTGAAGATATGACCCTTGAATGGCAAGAATGTCACCCACATCGCCCTTTTCAACCATCGTTCTTATCTGCCTGCTCAGGGGATAATAACGAATATTGAAATTAACCGCGTTTACAAGGCCCTTCTTATCCGCCAGATCGACAAGCTCCTCAGCCTCGGCTGCACTTATAGCAAGGGGTTTCTCGCATATCGTATGTTTACCTGCTTCAAGCGACTCTTTAGCCATCTGGAAATGCAGGTAATTTGGCGAGCATATATGGACAGACTGGATGTCCTTTTTCTTCAGAAGCTCTTTATAATCGCCGTAACATTCTTCAATGCCGAGCAATTTGGCCTTTGACTTGGCAAGTTCCTCAGAACTTTCGGCAAGAGCCGCTACCTCTATGTTTCCCAGACGCCTTAGCCCCTCAATGTGGGCAGGCCCAATGAAGCCCGTACCGATAACTCCAACTTTAATTTTACTCATACAAATAATCCTTTACCTAATAGTTCTCTATAGATAGCTCACATCTACGACAGGTCAATTCCAGTAGGCAGATTTGAAATCAGCTCATTGTTCGCATTCAGCATTACGCCTTCTTCAATAACCAAAGCAGCATTTGCCCCGTCAGTAACAGCACCTCTTACATTTCTAACCTTTTTGGAATCACCAATCCGCACCACATTCAGCCCGGCCTCCAAAAAGCTCTCATAAACAATATCTTCGGATACAACACCGGCAAGAACAACCGTATCAACCTTGAGGGTGGACTGTTCGAATTCGCTGTTGACAATAACAACCGTGCCATCTTTTTTAATCTCAAAAACAGAGGAGCTGGGAATAATAGTAACCGGATGTGCATACTTTTTGCTTTTCAGGCCTTCGCCATTGCCGCATGCAAACCGCTTCATCATGACATCTCGATGGACAGGCTCCATCCATTCGGCAAAGCCGCTATTCTCAGTAACAATTGTAATCTTCGCGCCGGCAGAACCGAGCATCTCAGCGGCATCCGCCGCACCAAAGTGGTCACCCCAAATTAAAACTTTTTTTCCGCACTTAAAAGGCTTTTCTTTATCTTTCGGATAGTACTCACATTTCGTACTCTTACAGCGTAAAACGTCTTCAAACGTTGTCACAAAGGATAGTTTGATTCCGGGTATGTCCGGCTTGAAAACTCTGCTTCCCGTCGCAAGTAAAACAACATCATATTTCTTCAGTTCCTTGACTTTTGGTTCCGTTCGATATTTCACTTCGATACCAAGTTTCTTCATCTTCCGTCTGAGCCAATCAGCGTACCACCGCATTTTATTTTTTCCCGGCACCGTGCAGCAACACAGCATTGCACCGCCAAGCTCACCTGTTTTTTCGAAAAGTGTAACCTTATGACCACGCAAAGTACATAAGCGTGCGGCTTCCATACCTGCCGGGCCGCCCCCTATAATTGCAACCTTGCAGGATTTCTTAGCTGGCTTGATGTGGATGAATCGTTCGTCTCCAACCGCCGGATTGATCGCACATCGCATGTCCCGCCTAATCATCAGCGATTCTTGCCAGCAGCCAACAAGGCAGGAAATACAACGTCGTATATCTTCTTTCTTACCCAGCCTCGCTTTATCAGCCCAATATGCATCTGCAATCAACTGCCGGCTAAAACCAACCATATCGGTCTTGCCGTCGGACAGAATTTTCTCGCAGTAATCCGGATTCCTTAACGAATGGCTTGTAATAACTGGTATGCTTACGTGCTTCTTAACTTCCTCGGCGGTATAAGTGTTCCAACCTTCGGGATAATACATCGGATCCATAACTGCTCCCGGTGACTCAAATATACCCGCGCTTATATCAACGTAGGCCAGACCCATTTCCTCCATAAGCTTCGCCACCCTGACGGTTTCATCGAGTCCGCGTCCTCCTTCTATCCATTCGTCACCTGAATAGCGAATACCCAGAGGATAGTCCTTTCCGCATTTCATTTGAATCCGGGTTATAATTTCCATAGTAAAACGCATCCTGCCCATAAAACTACCGCCAAAACGGTCGTTTCGCTTGTTTACAAAAGGACTCATAAATTGTGCAATCAGGTAACCATGGGCGCCGTGAAGCTCAACCGAATCAAAACCAGCTTGTTTCACCCGCCACGCAGCCTCGCCAAATTTCTCTATAAGGTCGTATATTTCTTCAACTGTCATAGCACGTACTGATTTGCCTTGAGCGATGCTCTCAGCGTATATGACCTCATGGCCGGCAGAGCCGGGAACATCCAGCAAATGATCACTGGCCGACATTAGATTTTTACGTGGCCAGGCCGCCTGACGACCCGGATGCTGTATTTGAACAGCACATTTTGCCCCGTAACGATGCATCGCCTCAGCAAGATTGGCAAGACCCGGAATCAAAGGGTCTTCATCGGCAGCCACACATGTCACCGTCGGCCTGCCCGTTGCCTTATCAGGCGTGGTTGCACCGACAATGATAAAACCGCAACCTCCCTTTGCGATTTGCTCATGATAAGTGATTACCCTTTGGTTGATAGAGCCGTCCGCATTAGATGAGCTTATGTCCGTCGGCACCATAGCAATTCGATTGGGTACGAGCATATTGCCAATTTGAATAGGACTAAATAAGTTCGGATAATATTTATTCTTCACGATTCTTTACCTCCACAATATGTGTGCTTATTTAAGCTTCTGTATCCGTGGGCGTGAAATAGTTACTTACTTCTGCTCGCTTCTTTTATAACATTCCTCCATCATTGTCACTGTCCTCGTTGCCCCAAATCTTGTACAGCCAATCTCTCTGACCTTCAAAGCCATTTCCAGATCGCGTACACCGCCGGCTGCCTTTACCTGAACATGTCCAGAAACCTCTGCACGCATCAACTGCAAATCCTCTATCGTTGCTCCACCACCTGCGAAACCCGTTGAGGTCTTTACAAAATCTACTCCCGCCTCCTCTGAGAGCCGGCAGGCAACCTTCTTTTGCTCATCGCTAAGGTAGAAATTCTCAAAAATCACCTTGACCGCTACATTATTACTGTGGGCGACCTCAACAACCGCACGGATGTCGTTCTTGACATAATCATAGTCACCATCGAGAAGCCTGCCTATATTAATCACCATGTCCAGCTCGACCGCGCCATCTACGATAGCCTGCTCGGCCTCGAAGACTTTCGTCTCGGTTTTATTATAGCCGTGCGGAAAGCCTACTACAGTGGTTGTCTTGACATCTGAATCCTGCAGTAACTCTTTGACCATCACTACCTCAGATGGACGGCAGCAGACGGTAGCGACTTTATACTTCTTCGCAATCTCACACCCTTTGCGAACATCTTCCTCGGTCAGTTCAGGCCGCAGCAGTGAGTGGTCTATCATTTGGGCAATATCATGACATGTATAATCCATAGGCACCTCCGGAAGATAATCGAGTGATTGCATTTTTATTCATATTCAGCACTCCAACGGTGTTATATAGCTTTGAATTGAACAGCAAAAGCATATATCATATATAATCCAGCGGCAAGTAAAAAACGCCCAATTTCTCGTATTTAACCAGTTGTTGTAAATCTATGCAACATTTCGAAAAGATGCTTTCCTAATTACCCGTTAGAGACTCAATAATTGCTTCCTGGGAAAGCATGGATATAATCTTTATCAGTCGAATGACATTTAGAATTTAGAGGAGCATTTTAATGAACACAATGAAAGCCATCTTTTTATTTTTGTGCGTTTTCACACTGCCTCTGCAGGTCTCTGCTCGTGACGATGTTACACGCAAAATCGTACCTTTCAAATCAATACGAAAGAACGTAGATTTACATATTATGGAGCGGATTTATGAAGAGATTAAAACTCCATACAAGTATGGCATTATTCTAAAAGGAGATAACAATTCAAAGGTTGATTGTCCCAGCGTATTTCGCTTTGGGGACAAGTGGTATATGATGTATATCATTTTCGACGGCAGCGGATATGAAACAGCCATAGCACAGAGCAACGACCTTATTATCTGGAAACCTGTAGGGAAAATCCTCCGTTTTCAGCCAGGCAGATGGGATGGAATGCAGGCCGCTGGCTATATAGCTCTCCAGGATTTCCTCTGGGGCGGCTCCTACAGATTGCAGAAGTACAAAGATAAATATTGGCTGTCCTATATAGGTGGTGCTTTGAAAGGGTATGAGACCGATCCTTTATCTATCGGTATCGCCCGGACAAATAATCCAACAAAACCCATTGAGTGGAATAGGCTGAAAGAACCGGTATTATCACGAGATCAGTCTGATGTGCGAGATTTTGAGAAACTTACACAATATAAAAGCAACATCATCTACGATAAGAACAAAACGCTGGGTTATCCATTTGTAATGTTCTACAACGGAAAACCTAACAAAAGCTTTGAACGTATCGGCATGGCTGTGTCTCAGGATATGACACACTGGCTTCGCTATGGTAAAACGCCGGTGATTGATAACGGCAAAGGAATCTCAGGAGATCCACAGATTACACGTATCGACAACGTTTGGGTAATGTTTTATTTTGGTGCATTCTGGAAGCCGAAAGCATTCGATACCTTCGCTTGTTCTTATGATTTGGTTCACTGGACCAAATGGACAGGGCCCGATTTAGTTGCGCCTTCCGAGCCATGGGACCAACAATACGCCCACAAGCCCTGGGTTATCAAACATGAAGGAATTGTTTACCACTTCTACTGCGCCGTTGGAGACCAGGGTCGCGCGATTGCTTTGGCAACATCAAAAGATATTAGACATTTGAAACGCTAAGCTCCATGATTTGAAAACGGTTTTTTATATCATGGCGGTAAAGAAGAGGCTATACGTTATTTCTCAATTCACCAGTCTTGTTTTAAGCCTTTTTATCGCGAAGAAACCGACTACAATGATAAATACAATGATGTAGAGCAAATCGTAAAGCAGGATCGGCCTGTAATTATTTGAGCATATTGCCCTGACCAATCTAACCGAGTGAGTCAGGGGGACAATTTCAGCTAATGGCCTGACAACAGCCGGCAAATTAACGATTGGAAAGACCACACCCGAAAAGAAAAACATCGGTGACAAAAAACCGGTAAAATAGAAATTGAAGTGATTGATTGTTTTCACGAAAGATGTAACTAATAACGACAACGCCGCGAACATAATACCGGTTAAGAATCCTACCAGCGGTGTGAGTAAGCCGTAAGGCAGAACGACAATTTTGAATGCCCAGAGTATGCACAAAACTACAAATGAGAAAAAGAATCCCTTAGAGCCGGCCCACAGCATTTCGCCGATTATAAGGTTGTTGACAGTCATTGGTGCGGCGAGCATCCCATCGTACACTTTTTCGAACTCAAGGCGTACAAAAGTCCCGAAACTGCATTCGAATGCAGAAGTGTACATTGCCGTTGTGACAAGCAGCCCTGCGCCGAGAAACTCAATATATCGGACTCCACCCATCGGTTCAGTGATGTACTTGCCCAATCCGAGACCGATACCGACCAGGAATATCAGAGGTTCCAAAAAGGGCGGAAATGCATTGCTCAGAATGTTCTTTGTATATACGCGCATGTGACGATACCAAACGCTGTAGAGTCTTCGATGGAGGGGCGGATATTTGAGTGCATTACTGTTTGTCATTAAGCTGTCTCCCTGTAGCTCTCAAAAATACGTCCTCGAGGTTTGTCTGCCTTATGTGATAATTGCCGGCCTTTAGATTGGAAACAGCCAGGTTTTTCAACTCATCTATATCGTCACAATGGTAACGTATAACTCCGGGCGTGTGGTCAACTCTTATAATGTCTCCGAGCATACCATCTTGAACTTGACCGATAGCCTCGGTATCGAACACCTCAAGGACATATTTTTCTATGCTTTCTTTCATCAACTCCTTCGGTCTGCCCTCCATTATATTTTGGCCCTTGTGCATAATAAGAAGATTGTCGCAAAGCTGGAACGCTTCTTCCATATAATGAGTTGTCAGCAGCACTGTTGTTTCCTGTTTTTTCAATTGACGTATTTTGTCCCATATCAGGTGACGTACCTGTGGGTCCAGGCCGGTAGTGGGTTCATCGAGAATCAGCAGCCTGGGGTTGTTCAGCAGTGCTCTTGCTATCACGAGTCTTCTCTTCATACCGCCGGAAAGCTCCTTGATTTTTGAGCCGGCTTTTTCAGAAAGCTCAAGAAAATCGAGCAAATACTCGATGCGTTTTTTGGCGGCATTGACGGGTATATCGTAAAACTTCGAATAAATCATCAGATTCTGTATTACGTTAAGCTCTTCATCGAGATTATTTTCCTGCTGGACAACACCGGAGAGATATTTTATTGCGAGTTCATTTTTAACCGGATCATATCCGAAGATATCCATCTCGCTTTCGCTGTTTTTGTCCCTGATACATTTAGCATAGAGCATCTTCATAACAGTAGTTTTACCTGCACCATTTGGACCTAAAAATCCAAAACAAAGACCCGACTCGACCGAAAAACTAAGGTTGCGAACCGCCCTGATTTTAACGAAGCTCTTACTGATGTTTTTAACGTTAATTACTGTTGACGACATAATAATTGATATTTTCCATCGCTAAATAAAACTATCACTCACTAACAAGTTTGTTAGACCAGCTAAAATACCATGTTTTCCTTTATTTTGCAGTCATTCTAAAATCTTTCCGTAGCTTTAAAGCATAGATTTGTATTATACTGTGTAGTGAAAATACATAAAGCTTCCAATATTCGTATTGAACTGGAATAGTCTTCAAGAATGGAGTAGTCAGATGTTCATGTCACTAAACAAAGCCCGGCAAGTCATCTCTCTCATGCTAATCGGCGGCTTTATCCTGACAAGTATTACTTATGCTGATGAAAAAGACTCCTTCTGGCCCCAATTTCACGGCCCGAATCGAGACAACATCTCCACGGAAAAAGGTCTCCTTAAAAAGTGGCCGGATAACGGACCTGACTTGCTTTGGACGACAAGAGGTCTGGGACATGGATATTCCAGCATTTCCATTGCCAATGGTATGATTTACACTGCCAGTAGTATCGGAAAGAATACCGTTATCATTGCCTTAAACTTAGATGGCAAAATTTTGTGGCAAGTGAAAAACGGTAAGGCATTTACCGGAGATCGTCCCGGTACCCGTGGAACCCCAACCATAGATGGAGACAGGCTGTTTCATCAAAGCCCTCATGGAAATCTTATCTGCCTGGACGCAAAAACCGGAGACAGGATTTGGGAGTTGAATATCATTGAGAAATTCAAAAGCAAGATTCCAAACTGGGCTCTATCAGAATCCTTGCTGATTGATGGTAATCATCTGATTTCTTCTCCGGGAGGCCCTCAAACTTATATGGTTGCCCTGAACAAGAAAACCGGGTCGGTTGTTTGGAAATCACCCAGCACAGGAGAACTGGCCGGTTATGCCTCTCCGGCTCTGGCTGAGTATAAGGGACTGCGGATTATAATGACTCTGACTCTCAAAGGTTTCATTGGCGTGAATGCCGACACCGGCGAATTGCTATGGCACATTAAACACGAATCTTATGCGGATGAAAACGTGTTAATGCCTATTTTTCACAATGGCGAGGTCTTTATCAGCACCCTGAAGGCAGGCTCCGTCAAATGGAAAGTTAACGTCAAAGACGGCAAGGTCTCTCTCGAAGAATTATGGCGTACAGAAGAACTCGACAACCACCACGGCGGAGTCATCCTGTTAAATGGAAATCTCTACGGTACGAGTACCTTCCGTAACAGAAACTTATTAGTTTGTCTGGATTGGAAGACCGGCCGGAACAAATATATGGATAAGGGTGTAGGTAAAGTATCGCTCACTTATGCTGACGGATTGCTCTACACGCTCAGCATTGATGGCGTCATGGGACTCGTCCGGCCAACTCCCGAAGGACACAAGCTGGTCAGCTCTTTCGAAATTCCCAAAGGCGGAAAAGGCAACAGTTGGGCTCATCCCGTCGTCTGCGGCGGCAGGCTCTATATCCGCCATGGAGAGTTCCTTTATGCATACAGTATTAGATAATAAACAGCTCTTATTTTATCTGCATCTCGGCAGAACTGCGTTGCTAAATATATGAGAGGATACGAAATGAGAGACAAACAGAGAATACTTACTATTCCTGAGATCGTTTTTTTTCTTATTGTACTGGCTGTTTTTTCTACCGGTAATTTATACGCTGACCAAGACAGCAAGTACCTCGATGCTGTTCGCACCTTCGCTGACAGGATACTGCAAAGTGGAAGAGACATATACGGCCCTAACACCACACCTCTTTTCGCAGATGGACTTAACGTCATAACTCTGGAACCGGTAAAGTGGGAATGTCGAGGCGAAACATGGGTGCTGTCCAATTTCGCCAGTCAGCAACCACTACTGCGTACTCTGGATGGTTTAACTGCGCTAACAGGTCAGGAAAAGTACCGCCAGGCAGCAGAACAGGCAACTGGTTATGCATTACAAAACCTTACCTCGCCGAACGGACTTCTTTATTGGGGCGGACACCTGGCATGGGACCTTGAGAAGGAACAACCGGTTGGTCAGTATGCCGATGTTCATGAATTGAAGAGCCATCAGCCATACTATCGTATAATGTGGAGGGTTAATCCCTCGGCCACAAGAAAACTGATGGAATCAATATGGATGGGACATATTCTCGATTGGTCACGATTGGACTATAATCGCCATGCACGCGTCAAGAAACCGATGACACTGAATTGGAAACATAAATTCAAAGCAAACATAGAAGTGCCCTTCCCAATCCAAAGCAATAATCTGTCCTTCGTCAATGTTACACCGCCTCTATTGCACACCAGCGCGACGCTCGCTTTACTCGATAAGAATACCGATGCATTAAACTGGACACGCCGATTAGCCTACCGGTGGCAGCAGGGCAAAGATCCCAATACAGGGCTTTGTGGCGGGCAATTGAGCTATCGAAAGCATGACAGGGCTCAGGACGCATTGGGGCACGTACATCCCAATATTAATGAGGCAAAAATCGTTGCTTCTTATCACCAAACAAGCCGATACCACAATTTGCCTCTGGCGCAAATGCAGGCCGCTTCGGCTTTGATGGAAGCTGGTGGTAAATACGCGATGATAGA